>CALKAR010000032.1 GCA_937988745.1 uncultured Peptococcaceae bacterium | reverse complement strand
GGTTCATCGCACTTTGCCGGGAAACGCAGCACGAATCTTTAGGAAGAAGTAAGCCGTGTCGCGATACCCATAAGCCATCCGCTTGATGACCTTGATCCGGTTGTTCATGCCTTCCAACACGCTGGTATTTAGCCGGTGCTGGGCGCTGGAGACGATTCCTTCCACGTAGGGCTCCAGCCTCCCGGCGAAGCGCTCCAAGGCGTCAATGCCGCTGCTGAGGGCCATGTCCGCCCACTCCTGCCAGGCGTTTCGGGCGCGGGCCTCGTCCCGGGCGAACCAGAGCGTCTTGAGCTGATCCTTGAGCACGTAAACCGTGGCCAATGAGGCATTGGCGGCCAGGAGCTCTTCGAGCTTGACCGCCTGTTCGGGCTTCAAGTTGTCAGCATTGCGCAGCAGTAGCCAGCGGCTGCTCTTGATGACCTTGCGGGCGGCCTTGTCGTCCCGCAACTGGTTGGCCTGATCGACGCGCACCCGATCCACGACCTCGCGCCCGTACTTGGCCACCACATGGAAGAGGTCATAGACCACCACCGCGTTATCACACTGCTCCTTCACCTCCAGGTCGAAGGCGGAGTTCATGTCCATGGCCACTGCCTCGATCTGCTCCCGAGCATCACCCAACCACTCGAAGAAAGGGCGGATCGCCTCACGGGAACGCCCCTCGCCGATCCATACCACCTGCTGAGTATCGGCACAGGCGACGACGGTGGCGTAGCGATGCCCCTTGTGCAGGGCGAATTCGTCCATCATTAAACGGCGTAGCCGGCCTCGATCTGGCTCGGATAAATCACGTTTCAGCCGCTCCATGTCGATTCGCTTGACTGTATGCCAGTTCAGCCCTAAGAGTTTGGCAACATGGCTGATAGGCAGCATCCGTACCAGATTCTCAACCCAATGGCGCAATGTTTGCGTAATACGGGATCGCCCTGGTAGCCAATCAATCCGCTCTCTGGATGGGCCGCACCGGGAGCAACGCAGCCGTCGAACGGGTACCTCCAGTTCGACTCTATACTGCATAATCGGTGACTCACGAACACGACGCCAATTAACGTCGTGTACCAGAAAGCAAGGTCGGCCGCATCGGCCACATACTGGCGAATGCTCCTCATCGTGTCTAAGACGGATGAGCAGGGTCCGTTCGTCCAGAAGCTCATGGGACGCCGGCGCAAAGCCTTTCCAGAATAAATCCCAGACGCTCGCGCTAGTCATGGCCATGCTCCTCTTGCTCGCAATCGGCGCCTGGCAGCACCACGGTATCGTGTACTTCATTGCCACGACGGTGTCTCGCGGAGTTCATGCAGGATAGACCAAGTACGACTGTTGCGAGGATCATGCAATAAGCGATGACCGGCCAAGCAGTATCACTCGGTAAAAGTGCGATGATGAGCGTCCCGATGCCCCCTAGCAGTAGCCCACCCAAACAGAAGTAGACTGCTGTAACGGCTCCGGCAACATGATCGAACCCCCGGAGCGCGCCATTGGGTGCCACAGACACCGCAGTGGCAACACCTACCCCCACGAGCCACATTGGGGCGATGAAGCCAAGCACCGACAACGGTGCCCATAATTCACTCATAACGAGGAAAATTGCCCCTGCCATCAGGCATCCCATTCCTATCCGCAAGGTGTTCAGGCTACCCCACCGGGGAATCAAACGCCCCATGATTCTCGCTGTACCCATCATTGCGATGCCCACTGTTGCAAATAGCAAACTGAAACTGAGCTGCGACAATTCTTGCCTGCCCATCATTAACCGAGGGGCGGTCGAGAAAAAGACAAAGAAGCTACCCATTCCCGCGCTGTAACAAAGCGTATACAGCCAGAAGTTCAATCGCTTCATTGGGAGTAATAGCTGCGACCACTGAAAGTCCGGCGTTCGTTGCCTCCGAGTTTCGGGCCAGAGTCTCCACGCAGCCGTACAGGAGACCATCATCCCGATTCCCAGCAAGACGAAAATTGCACGCCATCCCAGCCAAGTGTCGACGAGCGTTCCCAGCAATGGCCCTACCGCAGGCACTATAGCCAGCATGGAACTGAGCAAGCCATAAATAACGTTACTTTCATCGCGGCCGGCGTAGATGTCGCGCACTGTTGCAAACGTGGCAACGAGACACGCCGAGGCACCGCAAGCTTGAACGATTCGAAGACTCAGGAACAGTTCGGCTGACGATGTTACTGCGAGGCCAATAGAGGCCACAATGTAGGCAACGCCGCCAGCAAGTAAAACGGGACGACGTCCCAGCCGGTCTGACAATGGTCCAAATAGAAGCTGACCAGCTCCTATCATGATCAGGTATGTTGTTAACGTAAGCTGGATTGTCTCCGCGGTGGTGCCAAGCGCACCGGGCATGAAAGGCACCACAGGCAAATACATGTCCATGCCAAGTGATGCCAACAAGTCGAATGGTGATAACAACAGCACAGTGGCGGTAAGAGAATACCGCCAGGAATAATTTTGTGAGCGCACGAAACCGTCTCCTTGAGCTAAGGATTTGGCGGCGCTCTCGCAGAGCAAAGATTAGGGTATGAGAACGCCGCAACAACTGAAAAACGAAGGTTGTTGCGGCTTACTTGTCTGCTTTTTTGGACATGCCCATGTGCTTCTTAACTCGTGAATGGGCTCGTATCATAGCAGGCTTCACTCGAATCTGCAAAGAACCTTTTTTTTTGCCATCTAAAGATGGTGCTAAATGCCAGCAGAATGCGAATCCTGCCCTAGAATCTAATAACCGAAAATTTCGTACGTACGAAAACAGCAGCACCTTGATAAACCCTGATGTCCGTTTTGGCGCATTTAACCAAACCTAAAAACAACACAAAAGCCCCGCCGAACACTGGGTACAAAGCGGGGCTTTCATGCGTACAAAACAGTGGTTTTAAAGGGGTTTTGACATAAGCATCATAATGTCAACTCATTTAATCCTCATATCCAGATCCATCACAAACAGGACAACGAACCACTTGATCTCCTCCACAAGCTGGACACTGTTCAGGACAATCACCCCCCCATTCTAATGGACAATCAGACACACCAGTTCCATCACAATTACCACAGACCTCTTTCTCTTCCATATTATTTCTCCTCAAAACCATCTCTCAAACTAACAATACCTAAATACAAACAAATTGGTATTGTTTTTCTATAAGCTGGACCCTGCACATCAAATGCAAGCCATGTACCTGAAACTACCCAAACGGCTGGACCTAAAACATTAAGCATGGGATTTCTCTTCAAAATTTCTGTAACCAACTGTCTAGCTGCTGTTACCCCTATAACATAAGAAATAACCCCAATAAGAATATTCTCTACAATCTTCAAAGCAACCTTAGGACCTAATAACTTAAAAATAACTGGTAATGCTATAACAGCACCACTAGCCTTAATATGTTCTAAAAACTGCTTCAAATCCTGATCACTTACACCCATTTCACGAAAAGACTTTATTAGCTCATCAGAGCTTTTAGAAGCTAACTCCTTATCAACAACAGCAACCGCTAAACGCTCTAACAAGGACTCAACTGAATTGCTGCTCTTTAGCTTTACCTTCAACTTATCAGCTACATCTTCTACTAACTCTAAACTAGATACACCACCATCATTACTAAAAATAGACCTAAAAATATAAGCCACATCAGAGGAACCATAATATCTAATCTGCTTATCAATCAAAGTTATAAGCTCTTCTCTCCTAGATGGCCTAAGGCCAAAAGCATCCTTTAAAAGGCTCTTCCTTTTTCTATCATTAGTAAAAGCAGCATAACTATCCAAGACCATACTTAGGTACTCAAAATCTTCCTTATTACACTTTCTTAAAACTGACTTCATAATGACTCCAAAAACATAGAACCCAACTTATAAGGCTTATATCTGATATGGCTATTGCATCACCCCTATTTTTAGCCATCGAGAAACTGTCGATTGGTTAACGCTTATCTCGGCTGCAATCGCTCTTGTGCTTAGTCCCTGATCGGCTAAGAGCCTAGCTTGCACACGCTTTTCTTCATTGGCTTTGCCGTTCGCCAGCCCTCCCCGCCTGCCACGCTCCGCCTGTTTCTTTGAGAATCTACTTTCCGCTTCTGCGTCATGCTTCC
>CALKAR010000031.1 GCA_937988745.1 uncultured Peptococcaceae bacterium | reverse complement strand
GGGTATACGGATTTAATGGTTGATGGGGCACCTTTACCCCACCAACCTGATACCATTATCAGATGGTTGATAGATCGACCCCGTAGTTGAGTTCCTCTGCGAAGTCCGGCAGTCCGTAACCGATGGTTTTCTTGTAGAACGGAGAGACCTTCGCGGTCGGGGCCTTCTTCTTGTGCTTCGTGGTGTAGAGCATTCGTGCCCGCATCACCTCGAAGGAGTAACCACGTCCTTCACGGTTCTTGTCCTTGGCCAGTCGGTTGATGGACTCCGTGTAAGCGTTGGTGACGGGCATGTCCGTCTCGAAGTAGGTCATGATCTCTTCGCGCCAGTTGCCTACAGCCCTGACCAGATCGCTCCAGACTTCCTTCTGGCCCTTCGGGATGGTGGCTATCCACTCGTCCAGGGCGGCTTCTGCCTGGGGCCGTGTGGTAGCGTCCCAGATGCCGTAGAAACGTTCCTTGTGCTCGTAGGCGGCCAGCAGTTGTGGGAATGCGCCGGTCCAGGTCTCCATGATGAGGCGTTCCCGGTTTGAGACTTCGTGAGCGCGTTTCAGCAGGATTTTCCGGTCACCCTTGAGGGTTCGGCTCTGGGAGGGCATCAGCTCCTTCCTGAGGCCCTTGCGCACCTTCTCCAGGGCATCGTTGGCCATGCGCACCACATGGAACTTATCGACCACGATGCGGGCCTGTGGCAGCACCGCCTTGACCGCTGCTCGGTAGGGATTCCACATGTCCATGCTGACGATCTTGACCTTCTGCCGGTCTTTCATCTTCATCAGGTAGTTGGTCACCACGTCCTGACGGCGGGTGGCCAGCAGGTCGAGCAGGGTCCTCTCCTCGATGTTGGTCAGGATGCAGCGGTAGCGCTTGTTCAGGTACAACTCGTCAATGCCGAGAATGCGGGGCGTCTCGAAGCGGTGCCAGCGCCCCAGGAATTCGGCGCGGGCGTTGAAAATGTCGCGTACCGTCTTCTCGTCCAGGCCCGTGGTATCAGCCACGTAGGCGTAGGGGTGATTGAAGGCTTCCTTCTCCACGTACTCATGCAACCGCAGCGTCATGCGGAAGCCGTCCACCATCTCCGGTAGCTGGGGCCTGAAGGTGGTCTTGCAGGCCCGGCAGGTGTACCGGCGACGAACTACCCAGAGGGTGACCCGCTTGCCGTGGATGGGCAGGTCACGATAGGGAACATCACGCTTGCCGAACCGCACGAACTCACCCTGCACGCAGCACCCCTCGCAGGCTACTGGTGTAGGTGCTTCAAGCCGAAAATGTATGTCTTCATTCTGCTCATCAGAATCCACCAACTGGTACCCAGGAAGGCTTAACGAATTAATCATCTCCCGCCTTGATCAGAAAAACAGGTAGGTGGCGTAACCGGCAATCATCGCCATAGCAAAAATGACTGCTAAAAACGCCGCTAAAAGCTTCAGCGTGAACAAAGAGCGCAACAGAATGAGCTCAGTCAGGCTGGCTCCGGCACTGCCGATGATCAACGCAAGCACCGTCCCGGCACCCACGCCTTTGGCCATCAGAGCCGCTGCCAGAGGTATGACGGCTTCAGCGCGAATATACAACGGCACGCCGATGACAGCGGCAACTGGAATGGCAAAGGGATTATCTGGGCCTGCATACTGCTCCAATAAGTCAGTGGGCATGAAACCATAGATCACGCTGCCAATCGCAATAGCGATGAGCAGGTAAGGCAACACATCGATAAAGTCCGACCAAGCTTCCCGCCACACACCATTGTACTTCCCTTCTTTCTTAACCGTGACAGTGGGTTGACTGTCACAGCATTCGCTAGACGTAGAGACTGTTGTCTTCCTATCAGCCCCGCAAGAAGCCGTCTTCGGAGTGGTGTCGCAGCTGTTGGTGCCGCAACTCGATGCGGTCGATGTAGCACTGCACGGGCTTGCTGATGAACTACATCCACTGCTCTCTTGTGTCGCCGTCCGGCGCACATAACGCTCGAAGCCAAGCGTGTGAAGCAGCCATCCGGCACCTACCGCGACCACCAAAGCGGCGAGCACATAGATAGCAGTAAGTGTCCATCCAAACGTGGCAACCAGCAGGCCGACGACGATAGGATTCAGCAACGGAGATGTGAAAAGAAACACCATCATCGGCCCAAAACCGGCCCGTGCCTGAATCAACCCTTTCAACATGGGGATAGTCGAGCAACTACAGAAGGGCGTTATAGCTCCTAAACCAGCAGCAAGAAAATAGCCTCGCTTCCCACTGGAAGTCAGTAACGCTTCCACCTTGGATGGTGGGATGTGACGTTGAAGAACTCCGACCAGCAAGCTAATGCCAATGAATAAAACCGATAGCTCGATAGCGAGAAAGGCGAACATGCCTAGAGCGTCTTGGAGTTGAGGTGACATTCAATATTACTCCTATATTTCTAGTTTTATCGAAATGATGTACGCAGTCTACTTGCGTTTATCCGACCTGTCAACTATAATTCTAGAAACATCGAATTATTGGGGCGTGCTATGGATCACGAAAAGGTTGCAGCCAGCTTAGCTGAGCTAGGGAATAGTCACCGACTGTCCGTGTTCCGCTTTCTGGTCAAAGCTGGCCATGATGGGGCTTCGGTCGGAGATATCCAGAAGGGGCTGGGTATTCCTGCTTCGACGCTATCACATCACCTTGCGCGCATGGCCAAGGTAGGGCTGATCCGGCAGGAGAAACATAGCCGCACGATTGTCTGTATACCCGAGTATGGGCACCTAGAGAATTTGATCGGTTTCTTACAAGAGGAATGTTGTGCAGGTGTCCGGATTGCGCATGAACCAGAACCGCTTTGACGCTTGCCCAGCTCTCGCTGTCCTCCCTAGTCAGCATCGCTATGAAGACTCAGGCGAAGGTGGAAACAGAAAATTGGCAGTAGAGTAGGCTGAAGAGGATCAATCAGATAATCCGCTGAGAAAGATTTTCTTCTTTACATCTTTG
>CALKAR010000030.1 GCA_937988745.1 uncultured Peptococcaceae bacterium | reverse complement strand
TCCCAACCGCGAACAGCCGAACCACCCATATAGTCGGCGGCGGCCTTCAAACGCTCGCGAAGAGTCCGCTTACTCTCCGACAAACCCTCGGAAGTTTCCCCAGTCTTCGCCATAACCTCATCTAGACGCATCATCTTTTCGATAGTTTCGTCTAGATTCTTAACACTCTCCGGAAGGAGGCGAAGAGCCGAGATAACCGACGCGATAGCGCGCCCAATCATGCCAATGGCGATCATCACGGGGCCGGCAACCGCAGCAATACCTGCGATGGACGCCACAAACCCCTGCGCACCCTCAGACTCATTAATACGCTCAAGGAAGTTATTGAACCCTTCGAGCATTTTGGTTAGCGCAGGAACAATGGCATCCAAAGCGTTGCCGATAAACGGAATCAGATTCCGGAAAGTCCTCTCAACCTCGTTGAAAAGGGCCACCCACATGGCTGGACGTTCCGGGTTGATGACTTCCATGTCCTGGTTGGTTCCCCGAATAAGGTCACCAAGACTGTTACGGAAAACCTCTAGAGCGTTCTGCCACGCGTAGAGAGGTACACTCTCGGCAAGGTCGGCCGAAATCCCCTCGAACTTCTCCATCTCCTCGATTAGAGCAGGGAGAATTTCGGAAGAGAGAAGCTTACCTTCCTTCCCCAGTTCGCGAAGTTCGGCCTCGCTCTTGCCCGTAGCCTCCGCCATCAAATGCCAAATAGGAATACCGGCGTTGGCGAATTGGTTCATCTCCTGGGCGTGGATTTTACCGATAGCAAGAGACTGGGAGAGAGCGATGACGGCTCGGTTCATTTCCTCACCGCCCGCGCCGAAAGCCGCGGCCGCATCACCAAGCGCCTTAATCCACCTGGTGGCTTCCTGAGCCTCCAGGCCAGCGGCAGTAAGCCGTTGCACACCGTTAGCTAGCGCTGGGAACTCGTAGGCCGTGGACTCGGCAAAATCACGCAGGTCAGCTAGCTGCTCGGTAACAATTTTGGTTGCCTTCGACATCCCCTCTGTCGTAGCCACAACCCGAGTAAGCGCAATCTGGGCACGGTCCAGCTCCGCACCCACCTGCACCCCCCAAGCCGCCACCACAGATAGAGACGCGGCGATAGGAGCAGTCACATAGGCAGCCCAGTCCCGGCCAAAACCCTGCATCCGGTAAGAGAACCGTTGAGTAGACTCCGCCATTTGTTTCAGCTGGGCATTCGTCACATTCCCGAGCCCAAACAAATCCCTCATCGTCAACCGGGCCTGGCTACTGGTTTCGGCAAGATACCCGTAAACCTCTCTCAGAATCGCCGAGGAGTTTTTTAGTGCACGGTTGGCGTCAGCAGAAACCCTGGCAGTCTCCCTAGAGATTGTGGAAATCTCACGCATAATCCGGGTAGAGCTCCGCCACGGGGCAACCATGGCTTCCTCATACGCTTGGACCAGACGCCGAGTATTCTTTACCTCGACATTAGCTGCTTGCTGTGCCTGCTTGGCCGCCTCGGCAACAAGCCGCGTCTCACCCCGCAGCTTATTGAACGTCTCAGTTAGGCTCTTCTTCGTTCTCTCAGAAACAGTTGCAGCATGCCGAGAAACCTCGGTGAGGTCCTTCTTCATGGTCTTGACTGCATCCCTCACCGAGGCCACACCCTCAGTGGAAGAGACAAAGACCTTCAGCTTCTGTTCCTTAATAGACTTGTTCAGCTCTCTGGCGAAGGCAGCTCCAGCCTTTTGACCAGTAGCTCTAGACTCTTCAATGAGAACCCTACGGATGCCGCCGAACGATTTCTGCAATTGTGCCTCGGCGCTTTTCGTGAAAGCAGCGGTAAACGACCTGCCAGCGTTAGCGCCAATTAGAGGCATCTGGCGGTTAACCATAGCCTGAAAACTACGCCCGGAAACAGCCTCCGCAATATTCTCGGCAAGAATCTTCCCAACATCAGAACCGATCTTTTTAAAATCAGTCCTGAGACGATTACCCACCGCAGTGGAAACAGCTTTACCGTAGGCTCTACCGGAGTTACCACCAATCCGGGCAAAATTCCTATTAAGGCTTGATTCCAGCGACTTCATGGCCTTGGCGTTAAGCCTCGGCATGACGTCAATATACCCTGATCCGACCTTAATCGGTTTGGACAAGATCGCACCCCCTTAAGCATTAAAACTGGAGAGAATCAAATATGGCGGCTACTTGCTTGGGGGTAGCAAACTCTTGCTTTTTTACGGGCTTAGCCGCCTTCAATCTCGTGTCCTCTGAGGAATCCTTTCTACTCCCGTCCCCCGGCCGTCTCACTGGCTTGGGCTGCGGCGGCCTCTGCTTAGAATTCGCAGAAATAAACAAATAATTAGACAATGCGAGCTCATCAACCAGAGTCGCCAAAAGATGTTCACTCGTGCCCCACTCTGCCGCCTCATTCACTGCCGAACAAAGGGCCGACCTACCCGGCAAATTCAACAATCTTTTAATCAGGACACTAAGACGTCTAATGGACATCTTGCCTGTATATAAATCACAAATATCCACGTTGAAGATTTCGAGTAGATCGGCCTCTACCTCATCCGGGTACTCGTAGAGCAAATGGGCGGTTTGAGCTAGTTTCCCAGACTGTCAAGACCAGTAGCCTCGACCACATTGGATAGAAAATCGATGCCCTCACGAATGGTCGGGTTCAGACTACAGAACTTCTCGTACTGCTCGTCTCCTAGGGCTAGCCGTAGAAGTTCAGACTCGTCATTCTCCCGAGCCGCCTTAAGGAACGTCCACGGAAGATCCATCGCGTTAGGAACCTCAAACTCCACATCCCGGAGCTTAACCACAGCCTTGCTGCCCTGGGCCTCGTTCTTCTGGGCATCAACCTTCTTAGCCCCACTTGCCTTAGTAGCCATACCAGTACCCTTTCAATATAAATACCGTCACTATTTACTTTGGGTGTCGCTTAGCTGCCTAAAAAGACAGCTCGACTGTTGCGGGCGACACCGTTAGGGAGAAGGGACAGAACCCTCGTCAGCCGACTTCATCAGCACCGTCCCAAGCTTGCCACCCACATCCAGCGCCTGGACAGTAACACCAAGCTGTTGCGCGTCCGTCCGAGTAAGCGTAATCGCGTTACGCTCCGAAAGCATGATCCGGGGGAGAATCAGCCGGGTCTTAGTACCAGAAACCAGGGTCGCCGGACCAGTCGGATCAGACTCGTTGGGGGTTTCGGTAAAGTCGCCCCATTCAACGATAAGGACCTGTTCCCGGAGATCCGGAGTGCTGGCCAGGTCCAGGGTCAGAGTGCCGTTAGACTGCTCAACAAAGTCGGCACCGAAATAAAGCGGAACAGTGTTTTCGTCAAACTGCATCATTGTGAACGCGAGAGTCACCGACGCCGAGGTCACCACGTATTTCACGGGGGTAGCCGACTGGTGAACCGTAACCGGGTTGGTTTCAACGGTCGGAGTGAGTTCAATTCCGTCCTCGGCCGTGTACCCGAGAGGAACAAAAACATCGTCGTCAAGCGGAACCATAACGTCACTCATGTACGGGGTAACATCAGTGCCCTTAGGCGCCATCCGAATAGTTGCCTTAGGGGCGAACCTGATAGCGTCCGCATTCTGATTCAGAGCCAATTCTTATCCTCCTGTTTCATAATAAAAGAGGGAAAAAGAAAGCAAAAAACGTTGCTCTCCGGAATCCTCGTCTGGGAAATCCTGTGGACCGATAACATGAGAATCTGTAATCACAGCCCCGGGAACAGCCCTCATGGGGACGTTCAAAAGCGCGTTTCTCGCCCGCAAAGCGAGCGCCAAGGCCTCATCCTTGTACTCTGAATAACAGTGCGCCACGAACTCGGCAACCTCGAGACGGTGCCTGACCATTCGTCTAACGTCCACTAAAGAAAGCAAAATAAGAGGCTGACCTACTACGTGGCCGACCTTATCCATCCTCACCGGGGCTATATTCTCCTGATCCAGTATTGTTTTAGCGGCAATAAGCGGATCGAAGGGTTCCATCACATTGAGGCCCTCCTATCTTCTGGGCGTGCGAACCCGAAAAGAGCAATCCATTCCCGGGCACTACCAATACGGCCGGCCGTAGCCTTGCGGTTTTCCGGTTTAGGCGTTACAGGGCCTGCAGGAACCCGTCCTTCAGCCTGAGACTTCAACGCGTTAGTCAAAACGTATCTTCCCGGATGCCAGTTACCGGCACGATCAGTCCACCCAAACTCGACCACCATTTCGTGCCGAGAAGCAACCACTAAACCCAGGTAAATACCATCATCCGTGTCAATCCACGGTTCAATGTTCTTCGTATAGGCTCGCCCTCGAGTTTTTGGCCCAAACTTCCTAGCGTGAACCACAATACCCCTGAGGACGCCCTCTATCTGCGATTTAAGAGCCGGAGTTTGAGCAGCCCTCATCATCGCATAACCATTCAAACGAACATTAGAGGACGACATTACCGAACCCTTCTCACATAAACCTTCACGTACTTGAGACGGAACAGCTCACGGGAAAGAGGTTCACCAACGACTTCCCAGAACTCTCCATCTACTAGGACCCTGTCGCCTTTCTCGAAATCACCGGTGCGGAGATAGATAGTCGCCTCAGTGTCAGCGATCTCGGAATCGATCGGCTGTTCATCGGTCGACCTGTATTGGAGGGATCCCGGCCCTGAGAACACGATCTCGGCGTTATCCCAATCCCTACGCTCCCCGTACCCTGTGGAAACCAGCGGGGCACGGTACGCGGTGATGATCTTGTTGAAGATCAATTACCCTCACCGCCCCGAGACGTCAGCCTGACGGTAGTGAACTTAACCCTGTACCGGTCCAGTACATTCGTAGACGAAGACGACAGTGAACCGGATCCAGTCGAGTACGCATAGGAGACCTGGACGTCCCCGATATTCTCCGAGCGAAGCCCCGGAGTCGAATTAAAGGCGCTCAACGCCTCCGCTAAAACAACCGCCTTAACATCAGCCGGCACGGGATCAACAAACTGCCTTCTACAATAGGAGGAGACGAGAGCCGACACGTCCTCGATAATCGCCTGCGCCCGCCTCCTCTCCATGTCGTCTAGTTCTCTCCCTAGCCGGTCAATAAATTCCTCGACCGTCGCCAGAGACATCCCTACTCCTCTAGTTCAAGCACCGCCGAAGAAGGCTCAACATCGATTCCTTCAAGCGGATCGATAACCGTTACCGCACATGTCCCGCTAGCGCCCTCATACGTGACGTTGATGGTCGCAGTGCCCTCACCAACAGCCGTAATAAGACCGGTAGCGCTCACAGTCGCCACACTCTCATTGGTGCTGGAGTAGGTCGCAGACTCGGTGACGTCCACAGACTTCCCACTGCCATAATGGGCAGTAACGGTAAGTTGCTGTGTAGCTGCCATTATTTTTCCTTCCTAATAGAGGAATGGACGGCCACACCCCTCAGCCCCCCAATTCCAGGGATACTGAGTCAGGCGTAACCGTCAGGGTGAATTTGGGTCGTCGTCGCTACCCTCTTCTTCCACGTCGCCGACAACAACGAGCGCCTCGGGCCGGATAACCTTGGTGCCAAAAATGTAAAGGCCTTTAACAGCGTTGGTAAACTTCTTCTCCGGCCGGTAGGCCTCCATCTGAGTCAGCTGTCCGACCATAGTCACAGCCATCGGGTGACCCACCAGCATGTGAATGTTTTCCCCACCAGAATTCG
>CALKAR010000029.1 GCA_937988745.1 uncultured Peptococcaceae bacterium | reverse complement strand
ACAAACAAAGCAGTAACCTTCCAGTTCGACCTAGGGTCACACTGAACATCCTTTCTGTTTGTTTTTTTCCTTCTACCTGTACAAACGAACGGCACAATACGGCATAGTATTGTTAGGCTTCTCACCCCTTCCGTACTGACTTTATTTTTGAGGACAAACTCCGCTGGACTCCCGTACAATTAACTGACAGCTCACCGATACCGAATCTATTAGAGTGATCCCCTCCTCGATACACTCAATCACCATGCGAGCTGCGGCGCTGCCGATTTCTACCATGGGCAGCCGCACAGTTGTAAGTGCGGGTTTCAGAAATCGAGCCATATCCCGATCGTCATAGCCAATTACAGAGACATCGCCAGGCACGTCAAGGCCAAGCGCATGGACTGCATCAATCACGCCCGCCGCCATCACATCGTTAGCAGCGAAGATGGCTGTAGGTGGATCAGGCAGCCGCAGGAGTTCCATCGCGGCATCATAACCACTCTGAGGTTCCTCCCACTCGCCACTTCGGATCAGCTGTCTATCAAATTCGATGCCATTGCTCTCTAAAGCAACCTTATAGCCTCTAAAACGGTTTTGGGAAGGAATAACATCTGGGGGGCCGTTAATAAATCCTATGCGGGTATGTCCAAGAGAAGTCAAATAACGAATTGCTTCTTCTGTGCCGTGGAAATCATCAGACAGTACGGAGTTTTTTGCCTCATGGGGTGAATGAGAATAGGCATAGATTATTGGCAGGCCTGGGTCTAAGAAATCTTCAGAATAAGAATAAACGAATGAAGCCGCAAAGATGATGCCATCAACCTGGCGCTGAGCCAGCATTTCTAAGTAAGCTTTCTGCCTTTCGCGCTCATAGCCGGAATTGCAGACCAAAGCACTATAACCGTGGGAAAAAGCGTACTGCTCAATACCCTTTAGCATTGCAGGCAGGAATGGTGTCGCGATATCATCAGTAATAACACCAATGCAGTGGCTGCGCTTTGTCTTTAGAGAACGAGCAACAGAGTTGGGACGATAACCTAGTTCTGCCGCAGCCTGCAGCACCTTTTTGCGCGTTTCTTCCTTTACATGGTGGCGCTGATTGTTCAAGACACGTGAAACGGTGCTGCGGGAAACTCCCGCCTTTTTTGCTACGTCAGAGATTGTAACCATTGGCCTGCCCTCCCGCATGGTTCAGGGAACGATTTCTGAAATCGATCTCAGAAATTATAATAAAAAATCCTCTCTCATAAGTGATTTTAACATGTCTAAAACATCAAGTCAATATGTGTTGGTAACTACTGGCTGAATTAGAAATAATCCATTAACGGGCAGGAATTGACGGGACAAGCGATGTATTATAAAATAGGGAAACAGGAGTTGAACAAAATTTAACTTCTGGAGGTGGTTGAACAAGGCTGTCCTTACTCAGTGAAACTTGTTCTAACACAAATCCAATTAATTAAGGAGGTTTCTCATGAAACGCAGACTGTTAGTTCTTTCGTTGGCCTTAGTTCTTCTCGTTGCTGGCGCTTTCAGTGCAGCTGCACAAGTGCGGGAATATGAATTTGCAATCATCACTCACAGTGCTACCATTGACTTCTGGATTCCGCTTGTCAAAGGTGCACAAGACGCAGCAGCCATGATTAACGCTTTTGATCCAAACGTAAATATTACTGTGTTCCACACAGGTCCAAGCCTCTTTGACGTAGCTGAGCAAGTCAATATCATGGAAAACGTAACCCAAGCTGGTGTCGACGGCATTATTTCTACTATGCCTGACCCAACAGCTTTTGACGCTCCTGTACAGCGGGCACTCGATGCAGGTATCCCTGTAATCGCAACCAACGCTGACGCAGGTCCAGATAACCCACGTCTTGCTTATGTAGGTCAGAGCGACTTCACAGCTGGCCAGGCCCTGGGTCGCAACCTGATCGAACGGATCGGGACAAGCGGTAAGGTCGCTATCGGTGTAGAAGACCTCGGTCACACCTCTCTGGCTCAGCGCCTCGCAGGTGTACGTGACATTCTCGATCAGACCGATATCGAGTACACCGTACTCCAGACCAGCCCTGACCTGACTCAAGGTGCAGCTGTATTTGAAACCTATCTCATCGCTAACCCAGATGCAAAGGCTATCATCAGTGTTGACGCTAACACCCAGTCTCACGGTGTAGTTATCCGCAACCTGGGTCTCGAAGGCAAGGTAATCTCCGCTGGTTGGGACCTCGTACCCACCACCATCGACAACATCTTGGATGGCTATACAGCGTTCGTAATTGACCAGCAGCCATATACTCAGGGCTTCTACCCAGTCTTGGCACTGTACCTCTACCATGAGTACGGTATCGCACCAGCCAACGTTGACACCGGTGCTGGCATCGTAAGCCAAGATAACATTAAAGAAGTACTAGAGTTGGCTGAAGAGGGTTATAGATAATATATACGGAATAACGGGTTGAACCCGACTGGAGCGTGTTGAGACTTAAGTCTCAACACGCTCCCCATTCCTCTTAAAGGGGGATTTTTCTATGGCAAACAACGTTCTCATCAGTTACAGAAACATCAGCAAACGTTTTGGTGGAGTTCAAGCTTTAGACGATGTCTCTTTTTCAATTAACGAAGGACAAATCCACGGGCTGATCGGTGAAAACGGTGCGGGAAAATCCACGCTGATCAAGATCACCGGTGGTATATATATAAAAGACTCAGGTGAAATTTTGTGGCAGGGCACACCCATCAATCCGCGCAATCCAGTTGAAGCGGAAAGATTGGGTATTTCCATTGTTCACCAAGAAATACCGCTCTGCAATAACTTAACCGTTACCCAAAACGTTTTTATGGGGCGGCTGATCACTAATCGCTTCGGTCAACCTAATTGGAGCTTAATGGAAGAACAGACTGCAGAAGTCTTCCGCCAAATCGGTCAGGATGTTGATCCGCGTGCCGTTGTGGGAGACTTAAGTGTTGCCTTAAAGCAGCTGACAGCCATTGCTCGTGCCCTTATTACCAAGAGTAAATTTATCATTATGGACGAACCCACCTCTGCCCTGACTCCGGGCGAAGTGGGAACTCTCTTTGAAGTGCTGCGCAAGCTGAAGGCCGAAGGAACCACCATTATGATTGTGAGCCACATCCTCAGTGAGTTGATGGAAATCACTGATCGTGTGACAGTCCTCCGCAACGGCCGCCATGTCTCAACTAAAGATACTAAAGATACCAGCATTGATGAAATTGTCCATATGATGGTGGGAGACATTACACTGCCACCTCCACCCGACACCAGCTCCGTCAAGGACGAAGTAATACTGCGGGTGCGCAACCTGAATCAAGAAACACTCCGGCTGAAGGATATCAGCTTCGATCTGCACAAGCAGGAGATTCTGGGCATTGCTGGTATTCAAGGTGCGGGGCGTACCGAACTTGCAACCACTCTGTTCGGAGTACAGCAGCCAGATAGCGGAACCATTGAGCTGGAAGGCAATCCGATCACTGTTAGAAATCCACGGGAAGCTATCAACCATGGAATTGGCTACCTTAGCGAAGATCGGCGCAATCTCGGTGTATTCTGGGAGATGTCGGTCTGGCAGAACATGAGTACTGCCATTATTGATCGGCTCACCGGGGCAGCAGGGGTCCTAAACAAGCGCCGCATCGAGGAAGTCGCCGAGGATTCAGTGAAACAGCTCCAAATCAAGACACCAAGCGTGTCTCACTTCATTCGGCACCTCAGTGGAGGTAACCAGCAGAAAGTTCTTCTGGCCCGTTGGCTCAATGCCCATCCAAAGGTTCTGATTCTAGACGAACCTACCCGCGGCGTAGACGTCGGTGCCAAGGCGGAGATTCGCAGGGTCATCCAGGAGTTAGCCGAACAAGGCCTCTCGGTGATAGTAATTTCTTCAGACCTAGAGGAACTGTTGGCCATCAGTCACCGAGTACTAGTGATGGCTAATGGTCAGATAAAGGGCGAATTCCCAGCACAGGAAGTCTCCACCGATGAGGTAATGGCCCTGGCTGTACAAAAGTAGGCAGGAGGTTTGTGAGTATGAATCTGCTAAAAACATTAAGATCGAGAAGAGAAGTTGGGGTCTTGATAGCGTTCTTTGGCCTCTGCATATTTTTCTCAGTAGTAACCAATACATTCCTGACAGTACCAAATATCTTGAACATTCTCCGCCAAGTGTCCATCAGCGGTCTGATTGTCATGTTCATGACCATGCTCATTATTGGCAATGACATCGATCTATCGGTGGGTTCAACCTTTGCCGCGGTTAGTATGGTTGTAGCCATTCTATTCCAAAATGGTATGAATATCTGGCTGGCCAGCTTAATCGGACTGCTCATGGGAGCGGTTCTTGGTGGAATCAATGGTTTCATCACAGTAAAAGGTGGTCTGCCGCCATTTATTGTGACACTTGGTACACAAATGATCTACCGGGGACTGGCTCTGGTAATCTCTGGGGGTGCGCCTGCTTCAGTGCGCCTGCCTAACTCGTTTTACAATGTAACTGGAGCACGTACATTTTTCAATCTGCCGGTACCAGCCCTCTGGTTCCTCGGTATTACTGCACTGGCAGGCTTTCTGCTTCACAAGACAAGCTTCGGATTTAAGGTATACGCCACAGGCGGAAACGAAGAAGCAGCTCGCCTGTCTGGAATTAACACCGGACGTGTCAGAATCATCACCTTCATTTTGGTGGGCGTATCGGCAGCCTTAGCCGGAATTATCCAGATGGCTTACCTGCGCGGTGTAACACCAACCGCTGGACAGGGCATGGAATTGACTGCGATTGCTTCTTCAGTTATTGGCGGGACTTCCATGTTCGGTGGAGTTGGGACCATCATTGGATCGTTCATCGGAACCCTGTTCATGGGTGTAGTACGGAACGGCTTGGTATTGATGGGCACCAACGCATACATCATCGACCTGATTATCGGTATCGTACTGATTGGAGCCGTATGGTTCAGCACCTTCTCAACCAGAGAAAAGCGGTAAGAACCACAAAACAGAACATTAAAGGGGTTAGCTCAAAAGCTAACCCCTTTGTTTGTCAGTATAAGCAAAGATGCAGTCCCGCAGGAACTCTGCTGTACCCTAACCGTATTGATCATAATAGGCTTTGAATCTTTCATCAGCTACATACATCTCAGCTAGCCCCCTGTGTGCTTCAGGAGAATAGCTCTGCCATGTGCATCCCAGCCACTTCCGATGGAGCTCTCCAACTTTCAGGCCGAGTTCACTCGATGGATCCCCTTGGTCCATAGCTGTCCGGAGGGTGTCCATGAGCTCCTCTTCGATCCTTTTGAAGTTCTCCCAGTCTTCCTGCGACATTCCCATCAGCTTGGCATTGCTCGCATCGACTGCTTCATCGCCATACTTCTCCCGTGCTTCTTTACCATACTTAGCTTCATTTTCGTCAATAAGCTGCTTCTTGAAGCCCTCAAATTTTTCCTTATCTGTCATATGAATTCTCCCTTCTAGTCCAGCGATCGACCGCTCCACAGTTTCGAGGAGCTGATCAAGCCGAGCTTTTTTCTGCAGAAGGTTTTTGCGATGAGATAAGAGTGCCTCTTTCAGGTCAAAATGGGGGTCATTCATGATCTGCTTAATCTGATCCAAACCCATGCCCGACTGTTCTGGCTTTATTTACACAGTGATGCAGGGAGATACGCTCTGGCTGATTT
>CALKAR010000028.1 GCA_937988745.1 uncultured Peptococcaceae bacterium | reverse complement strand
TGGAACTTTCCATCTTTCTCTACCTCTATATGGTTCATCTCAATGATCTTCGCCTTAACCGTTGTGCCGATAGCCCTAAGTAACTTACCTTCTTTGTGCTGCGCCTTAATCAACAGGCCCTCGGAAATAAAAATCGTCTCATCTACCTGTGCTTGCTGGCTCATAATTAATTCCTCCTTTGTTTGGTCTGCCCACAAAAGCCTATAAACTCGTTAACTCCTTGTCGAACAACAGATAGTAGCATCCATGGCGTATCGCATCTCTCGCATGTCGCATTCCTTGCTTGAAGTATCCCCACTCACGCAGCCGTTGGTCCTTCACAAACCCTTTTGCCTGTTGCGCCATCTGGTTGGCTCTCGGTATTCCATAGGTGATGTCGCAGAGGTACTCTATAACGCCAATGAGCCGCAATGTATACACTTCGCTAAAGGAGTGCCTGTCTAGCTTGTGGTTGTAGATCCTGTAGTTCTCGTACAGTACGTGGGTTGGTTGTACCTCAAAGAACAAATCGTGTATCGCGTCCCAGCCTTCCTCCTTTGTTTTTGTCTGCCCCCAGGCGGTTAGTCGCCCATGCTCAAACACAGCCCAACCTGTTGTCTCTCCTGGGTCCAGTACTAGCATACGCTCTGGGAACTTGAATTCCCCTCCTCTACGCCTTTTAAGCAGTTCCTCGAATGTAAATGACATCCTATCGCCCCCTGTGCTTTTTACCTCGGTAGTTTACCGGTGGATTTGCATCCTCTCTGTAGAAACGTACACGCTGGGTTATCGGTGACTTATACATTTGTATCCCTAACACTGATTGGCACTTTTCACGGATCAACTTCAACACCTTCTGATGTCGTATCCGGATATTTTGTGGCGTTGTGCCTAACTGCCTAGCCATCTCAGTGAACGTGAGCCGTCTTCTTTGTGAATGTTCCGCTGACAACTCGATGAAGTACCTAATTTCTAGATCACGCCACAGCTCCATGTCGATATCCTTTGCACGAACTCCGTACTCTTCAATTGCCGGAATTATCGCTCGGTAGAATAACTCATCCACCGAAGCCTCTTCAATCAGCATATCGAACTCTTCCGCAGCGTAAGGATCCTCAATCATTTCGTGCTTGTCCACTGAATCGCCGTTAGCTAATGTGGTGGGTTCGTCTAATGACTCCAGGAATCCTTTGTTCCTGCTTTCGAATACCCTGTTAGCTCTCCTAAACGCCAAACGGATCTCCGTCTCAATACAAAACGCCGCATAGTTGTGAAACGGCACATCTTTCTCGATGTCGAACGTTTCAGCTGCCTTAAGCAGCCCAATACAACCGTTCTGGAACTTGTCTGGTGAGAAATATCCGTACTTCTTAAGTACCGTGGTCACTAGTCTTAGGTTATCTGTAACAATCTCATTGCGGTACTCTCGACGTAACTCCTCATTACCTTCCTCTGCTGCCTGAATCATCTTCTCAAGATTCCGTAAAGTCCGCTCTTTCAGGGCGCTAACTTCTTGGTCCTTCTTCGATAATTCCTCCTCTTCCTCAACAACCGCCTTTACCCTTGCTTCTACTACCTGCTCATAAAAGTTGATCTTTTCTTCCTTCTGCATTGTTTCCATTGCATAACCCTCCTAGATTTGTGTACCAGCGAAAAAGTTAAATTGCCGGCTCTATTATTATTATAATAAAATTAGCAATTTTTATCAAGGAACATGCTGTCAAATTTTCTCAGCAAATTTCACTGGTATTCCTCAAAGAGCTCTGGAAAGGCGTCGATGTACTTTTGAGCACGGCTTTTGATCATTGTTACTTGCTCAGTTGTAAGCTCTCTTGCGTCTTTCTCCCGAGTTAAGTTACATGATGCATGGGTACAGGCCACGTTTGTAAAGCAGTCCAGCCCACCTTCAACGATCGGAATGACGTGGTCAATGTGTAATGCTTTACCTCGCTCAAGGATTGGCTCGTCACAGAGGTAGCACACCGGATGTTCTAGTTGTAAGAATTCGCTATCTCTTTCAATTACTAAGTCTCTTGTGTATGGTACTCCTCTGTTCTGTTGCATGGCCTTGCGTCTCTTGGCATGTGCTCTACGCATAACCTCCTGTCCTTTCTTGGTTCGCAGATATGCCTTATGTTTCTCTTTCAGCCTTTCCTTATTTTCCTGGTAATACTTTCTCGCGTGCGCCCGCTTCATTTCCTTGTTCTCTTGGTAGTACTTCTTATAGTTACGGCGCTTCTTTGTTCGCGCATACGACTTCTTCGCAGTTGCCTTTTGGCACTCCTTACAACTTCCTGAAGTGTTTGTCTTGCTCGCACTGTTCTTGTTGAACAGATAGAACTTCTTGGCATGCCCGCATCTACCACATCTCTTATACCCTAAAGGTACGACAGATCCTTTAGCTACTTCGCCAAGGTCGTCATCCATCTCCAGGTATTCACGTTTCTGTTCCTCATTCATTGTAATTCCAGCTAGGGCAACTCTTTCCATAATAATGTCTTTTTCAGTCACTGTCATAATATTTCCTCCCCTGCAGTTATTAAGACGTGAAGGGTAGGAATTGAACCTACATACCCGCCTGGCCTTCACATATAGAATAAAATACAAAAGTCTCTCCGGATGGCATAACAAAAAAGACTGAGCCTGGGGTAGACTCAGTCCTTACTTGTGACTTACTCTTCGTCAGCGTAAACGCTTTCAGTTTCTTCCGCATCTTCTTCTTTCTTATCTTCAGGTTCAATTACCTCTAATGCCTTCATTTGATCAAGAAGTGAATTGAATGTCTCAGCGTCAGCTACCTTCTCAGCAAACTTTTCAAGGCGCTTCAACGCATCCTGGTATTTTTCCGTTTCAGACTTAAGTGTTTTCAATGCACTCCATACAACTGGGTAATCGACTCCCAACTCTTTAGCGATGTCGGATTTAGCTACTCCCTCTTGG
>CALKAR010000027.1 GCA_937988745.1 uncultured Peptococcaceae bacterium | reverse complement strand
CATGCCAAAGCAGGCTATTGCTTCTCGCATCGATCAATGGCTCAGCTAAAGCTAGGCCAGACTTGACACAAAATGAGAGCTGCTGTATAATATATATGGCATCGCGGGGTGGAGCAGTCTGGTAGCTCGTCGGGCTCATAACCCGAAGGTTGTCGGTTCGAATCCGGCCCCCGCAACCATCTTTTAATTACGCCTATGTTAAGGAGACCGGTTGTTACCGGTCTTTTTTTTGGGAGGGAATCCAATGCCAGTACCAGTCATGGCCGCAATCATCCGCCATGAAGGGAAGATCCTTCTGTGCCAGCGCAAATCAGGTGCTCTTGCTGGCAAGTGGGAGTTCCCAGGTGGGAAGATAGAAAACGGTGAATCGCCGGAAGAATGCTTAGTGCGGGAAATTCGTGAGGAGCTGGACGTTGAAATAGAGGTTGAGCGCATTTACAAAGCCGTGAATATGCATTATAGTCATGGAGATTTCCTCTTACTCAGCTATCTGGCTAAGTACGTATCAGGCGAAATCAGCCTCGTAGTTCATCAAGACTATGCTTGGGTCGAACCACAGAGGCTGATGGAGTACGATTTAGCTAGAGCCAATATTCCAATTGCCAAGAGTTTGATAGAAGAGAGCTTAGTAGAATAGGCCTATGCCGCCTGGTCCTGCGTGGGTACCGATGGTGGGACCCACGAGGCCCTCAATGATGCGCTTAGGTCTGAGCTGTTCTTTAACCATGTCTACGAACTCGTAGAACAGCCCACCGGCATTGGTATGGGCGACAGCTAGAGTCTCATTGGAATAGTCGTTTTGCTGTGCAAGAGCCTTGTCAATCATCGATTGCAGGGCTTTTTTCGTTGTCCTTACCTTATCGCATACTTCTACAGTGCCTTCTTCAGTGATTTCTACGATTGGCTTGATCTGCAGAATCGAACCGATGAGACCTTGAGTCTTCGATAAGCGCCCACCGCGAACGATATGCTGTAAGTCTTCGAGCATCACATAACCGAAGGCTTTCTCCTTATGCTTCTCTAGGTTGGCAGTGATTTCAGCGGGGGATAATCCATCCCGGGCCATTTCAGCTGCACGCACTACATATAGTGCTTCTCCCAAGGAAGCGGATCGAGTGTCAAAAACATGAATTTTGTCTGTTTCCAGCATGTCACGTGCCATTACCGCACTCTGGAGGGTACCGCTGAGCCTCTGGGATAGCCCGATATAGAGAATTTCAAAACCGTCCTCGAGATATGGACGGAAAGCCTCAGCAAATTCATGCGGATTGACTTGATTTGTAGCAGGAAAGTCTGCTTCTGATGCAAGTTTCTGGTAGAATTCTTCGGCTGTGATTGTCACACCATCCTTGTATTCAGTGTTCCCAAATATTACTGTTAGAGGGACCACCTCAACATCGTATTCTTCTTTAACGGAGCGGGGCAGATCTGCCCCGCTGTCTGTAAACAATTTCAATCGGGGTTCCACAGGTTTCACTCCTATTCAGACATATCATTACACAAACTGTCCATTTCTGCAGGAATAGGAATTTTCCTTCGTACTGGTCATAACACTTGGTGCTAATTTGCCCAGATAAGTGTTAGTAAATAGAGTATGCAGAACGAGCCATAAAACTGTGCAGTGGCTTTATCAAGATTGGTCAATTTGTCGAGAGCAAGATGTTTATATAGGCGTCTGAGATGCGGCAGCGAACAGAGGACCAATAGACAGGCCGAAGGGAGAAAGCCCTTGGTCACGTTGAAGATGACAGCACCATAAGCGATAAGTAAGCAGCCCATATAGAGGTGCTTTCCTTTTGTGGGCCCTAATAATACTACCGACGTTATGCTTCCCAAAGCTTGATCGATTTCGCGGTCACGGATTTCATTAGCCAGCATAATGGCAGTCACAAGCGCAGCCATTGGAACACAGGCGAGGATGGTCGGAATATCGATCCAGCCTGTTTGACCTTGAAAAGCAGCTGCGGGCGCTGCTAATCCCATAAGTAGGAAAACACCTGCTGTACCCCAACCTCGGTGTTTATAGGCGATGGGAGGTTTAGTATAATACACTCCGCCTATCCAGCCTAACACTGGGTAGATCATAAGCACCCAACTGGTCAGCGCCCCGAACGTTACGATGGCGGCTGACGTTATGAGGTATAGGATTCTCAGTGCGTGTTCTATAGCGTCAATTCCTTCAGTCGCGTTTTCTAAGAGAGGAACAATCTGGGGACTTCCAGGCCTGTCATGACCGGATAGCCAATCATAAAGACTATTGGTGAGGTTGGCAATCAAGTGAAGGAGTACTGACGTGACCACCGAAACCGTGGCGACAGCCCAGTTTATTTGAATACCTCTTGTCCCGGCTAAGATCGTCCCAAATAGGGCTGGAAGCGCTGACGATACCAAGCTGAAAGGCCGCATGCTTTTCCACCAGTCAGCAAAAGAATAGCTGCACAATTCCACTGCACCTCCCAAGAAGTTTTAGTTAGTATTTCCCAGAAATGAATGAAATCAGC
>CALKAR010000026.1 GCA_937988745.1 uncultured Peptococcaceae bacterium | reverse complement strand
GCTGCGGTAAGATGCATCGGGACATTCATATCTTCCGCATCTACAGGATAGATAACTGGGTAGACAGGATCGCCCAGGATAGGAACACCGGCCGCCCACATATGCAGCCTAAGCTGATGTGTCTTCCCGGTTTCGGGAGATAAGGAATAGCGTGCCAACTGCGGCTGACTGCCGTGAATGTCTTCCATCGCTTTCTGCTCGGAAGAAGTCAACGGCGTAATGCTACTCAGGTTGGTAATGGCGTTGATTTCACCTGGTTCGATTCGGCCTGGAGTCTCCCCGGGTGTCTTCTCCATCCGTGATTGCCACACCAAGGGAGTATCTAAAACTTGGTGCTCGGCGATGGCACTGTAGGTCTTGTGCACCTCGCGACGGGCAAATAGAGTTTGGTAGGCACCGCGGACTTCGCGACGTTTGGTAAACAGTAAAAGCCCTGAGGTCAGACGGTCCAAACGGTGTGCCGGAGCGAGGTCATCGATACCGGTGCTTCGGCGTAGTTTGACCGTCGCGGTTTCTACGATGTGGCGTGCCCGCGGCATGGTCGCCATAAAAGGTGGTTTATCGGCAACCAGGATGTCGTTGTCTTCATAGACAATAGGAATGTCATAAGGAACCGGGGTTTCCGGTGCCGGAGTCCGATAGAAAAAGACATCTTGCTCCGCCGATAATAGGGTTTCGGGGGAGATCGGGGTGGCATCGAAAAGCACGACCTCTTGGTCGGCAAAACGTTTCAGCAATGCTTCCCAGTCATCATCAGGGTGACGGTGCCGTTGAGTCTGAATTACCTCCATAAGAAAGTCCGCCGCCTTAATCGGGGATACTTCCTCTGGCACGCGAACACGCGTAGGGTTCAGCCCATCTTTGATTGGTAATGGGATGTAGCCCCTGCGCTGATGCGGTAATCTGTTTCCCATGGACTATAAAGAACTCCTTGACT
The DNA here is from genome assembly GCA_937988745.1 of uncultured Peptococcaceae bacterium. GTDB lineage: Bacteria > Bacillota > Limnochordia > Darwinibacteriales > Darwinibacteriaceae > JAAYMS01. The sequence goes on along the minus strand of CALKAR010000026.1, from coordinate 1,601 downwards.
CAGCTGTAGAATTTTCTTCCGATGGTATCGGAGCAATCATGCTCAAAGTAGCTGAATTTTTCTACACCATTTTGTATCCATCGAATGCAGACCCAGCAACGCCGGGCTCTCCTGCAGCTTTAGAGTCTAAAGTGGACTCTGCTATGAAGCTAAAAGATGCTCTGGTATCCCCGTAATTGTGAGATAAATTCAGAGTACTGCCCACCGATTAGGGTATAACAACCCCTGCCACCGGTAATAAACAGCTATACTTAAGTCTAGGAAATGAAATTATTTCATCCCCGTAGATTGTCACCTGACCAGTGCGGAATTGCCGTCAACTGGCTAAAACCGAGGAAGGGAACATCATGGCCAAAGAAGACATCGTTGTTGTAGCAGTAGACGGGTCGGAAGCCTCTAAAAACGCCGTCCTGTGGGCAGCTAACACCGCAACCAAGCGCGGCATTCCGCTGCGTATCGCATCCAGCTACACCATGCCGCAGTTCCTCTACGCGGAGGGAATGGTTCCACCGAAGGAGCTCTACGAAGACCTCCAGAATGAGACCGCTGCTCGCATTGAAGAGGCTCGCGTCATCGCGCACGAGGCCTTCCCAGATCTGAAGATCGGGCACACCATTGCTGAGGGTTCTCCTATTGATATGTTGTTGGAGCTTTCACACGATGTCACCATGATTGTCATGGGCTCCCGCGGCATGGGCGGACTCTCCGGCATGGTTATGGGCTCGGTTTCGGCAAACGTCGTCTCCCACGCACATTGCCCAGTTGTTGTCGTTCGTGAGAACAACGCGGTGACCGCTGATAACAAGTACGGCCCTGTGGTTGTCGGCGTGGATGGCTCGGAAGTATCCGGCAAGGCAACTGCGTACGCTTTCCGCGAGGCGCAGGCGCGTGGAGCAGAGCTTGTCGCCATCCACACCTGGATGGATATGCAAGCACAGACTTCGCTGGCAGGTCTGGCCGCAGCACAGGCTGAGTGGGGCGAGATTGAAAAGGAACAGGGTGAGCTGCTTTCAGAGCGCCTCGAGCCTTTTGAAAACGAGTACCCAGACGTGAAGGTTACCCGCATCATTGCTCGTGACCGTCCAGTTCGCGCGCTTGCCGATGCCGCCCAGGGCGCCCAGTTGGTCGTCGTTGGCTCGCACGGTCGCGGTGGTTTCCGAGGCATGCTGCTGGGCTCGACCTCACGCGCACTGTTGCAGTCCTCTCCTTGCCCAGTGATGGTTGTCCGTCCAGAGTCCTACATCGGTGACGAAGAAGGACAAGACGACAAGTAGGTCAGGCTAGCATCTAGCCCCGGCTTCAACTCGGCTCCAGCTTCCAATAAGGGGAAGTTGGAGCCTTTCTTTTTAATTACAGTTTGCAAACAATATCGCTACGAACATTTACGTTGGTGGCACAACGTGGCACCATAGTTGGTAGAGCCTTTTGACTTCACCAATGAAGGCATAAGGTCAGACTCGATCTAGAAAGAAGAATGACACAAACAATTGATTTGAGCTGAAACTAGAGGCTCATAAAGGCCTAATACGGCTGTTTCAGCCCGCAAGGAGGAAAGAATTCATGAGTGTTATCGGCTGGATTATAATTGGTGCCATTGCCGG
>CALKAR010000025.1 GCA_937988745.1 uncultured Peptococcaceae bacterium | reverse complement strand
GGTGTCAGAGCGTGAGGCCTGTGATGTACTGGATCTGTGCCGCAACAGCGTACGTACCGCCCGCGCCCGTTATCACTTCATGGGGCCACCCAGTCCGTATCGACGCAAGCGGGCGCATAGCTGCCAACCACGGGCTTTGAGCGAAGAAGAGCGCAACAGGATAACCGAGGTATTGACCAGCGACGAATGTGCCGATCAACCGCCGGCACAGGTTCCGAGGGGCTGCCCGGCTCGAACGATGGGTTAGGCAGATGGCTCATGACCCGACGTGCAATGTACTAAAGAGATCCAGACAGACGAAAAAGTAATGCTAGCAATACCAACATCGGAATGCTGTATCCAACCAGCCAACCCTGCCATCCGGGATATTTCTTGCGGTAGCTTTTTAGCGCACTCAAGCGTTATTTCCTTCACCTGGAACTAACGGAGGCGGTGGGTATCTTTGAAAGAACAGCCCGGCAGCCCGCAGAAACGCGACTATTGCAAAGACGACAAAGTACGGAACGCTCTGTTTTGCTCCGCTGAAAATCAGCGCACCAACCCCTGAGACAGACTAGCTACGAGAATTTTGGTGAAACTGTTCATTTTCTGCCTAACGCCGCCAACACAGGCAGCGTTAGCGAGTCCAGCCAGCTTGCTGGCGTTTGTGATTGGCCTTGTTATGAGTTGCTGGTACCACTACAAAACTTTACCCGCCCACCCGGAAGAGTCGATATGAAAAAACTCCGCCTCGCGAGCTGCCTTATTACACTTCACTGATTCAAGGTTTTCGCCACAATACGGACAATGTGAGATACCGATAATGGTTTGCCATATCGAATCGCCGACCTCATCAAGGTGATGATTTTCTTCAAGGTCAGACTCACTTGCACTTCTCTGGATGACTAAACACCACTCCCAGACTTCACTGTCTAAGAATTCATCTGAACAATAAACGTAAATATCGTTACTAGGAATGAATTGGCACCTATGTTCGTACCCCAAAGACTCCATTAAATACCTCTACGTTGCTGTGGCTCATAACGCTTGGCTCTGGGGCTGCATGCAGCGCAATGCAGTCCCTAGCAGCCACTTGTTAACCATTGAAGTCTACGATAACGAGCACTCCTTTAGCCGTGTCATAAAGCACTAACAAGGCATAAACGAAGATTCCAGTCACTATGGCATTGAGGAACAATGGCATATTTTCTATGGCCTGAACTGATGGTGCAGACTTCACGGACAAAATGACCGTCGCAAGAATAATAAGAGCTATTTGCTCCTTTATAGAAAGCAACATGTTGCTCCTTGTTTTCTTGAATGCCTCTGCATTTCCATTCTTATCGATAAGATCTCGCATCTTTGTCAAAACAATGCCCATAGTTGCAGCATTAACCGCCAATAAGGCAACTAGAATGGTTACCAGGTTTGACTCAAAGAACTGGTATAGGAACTTAGTTCCAAGCCAAATATTTAATAGCTCGGCTATGAACCCACAGCCGAGAGATATAAATGATGTCGTAAGCACTT
>CALKAR010000024.1 GCA_937988745.1 uncultured Peptococcaceae bacterium | reverse complement strand
GGTAATCCAATTATTCCTATTTCTAAACCCATAATTGACCCTCCCTGAACAGGTAAAACTAGACTGAATGGAGAATGAAGGGGACCGTAACAAAACATTCAATTAGTTGTATCGGAAAGGAGGTGGCCCATTTTGCAGCGCATCGCGCGAGCCGCCTTAATCGCCGCACTGTATGTGGTGCTCGTGTACGTTTTCCAGTTCATGAGCTTTGGTCCCATTCAGTTTCGCATTGCCGAAGCACTAACACTGCTTCCCATTCTTTATCCAGAAGCAGTGGGAGGGGTATACGTAGGTGTGCTATTATCTAATCTCCTGGGCGGACTGGGCCCCTGGGATATCTTCGGAGGAAGCTTTGTAAGCCTCCTGGCCGCAATCGTCACCTATAAATTCCGCGATAGCTGGATTGCGTACGCTTCGCCTATCGTGTTAAACGCGTTCTTAATCAGCCTTTATCTGCGCTTCGTATTCCAGATTCCCTCCTACTGGTACCTTGTCCTCACTATTGGTATTGGTGAGGCAGCAGTGATTCTGCTGGTCGGCCGGCCACTTATCAAGTATCTGCAGGAACGCAGAGGACGCTGGCTCTAACTGTCGAAAATCCGAGAGTGGAGCAGAGCATACACTCTGTCTGCCCGGTCGAAATCAATCGCCTGAATATACAGTGCTTCCAATTCGTCGTGAATCCTTTTTGCTTCCTTTAATTCAGCAATCCCACATTCGAGAAGTTCCCCATAGAGGTCCTGAACCCTGCGGGGAACTTCTGTTTTGCCCTTGTTAGACCGCAGGTCGATAACTGTGCCTGCAGTGGACAGAGCAAACGGTTCGACCTCTGAGAGTACTGCCGCCCCTAGTTCTGGAAACAACACATGCTCAATTTGATGCGGCAGCAGCGGCCGGTGGAAGACTTCCATAGAAACTCCACCTAAGCGAGCTGCACTGATGAGCGCGGTAAAGATTTCTTGTGCCCCCGTGCCCGGTGCGCAGCGAATAATCCAGCGCTGGGAATACTCTTCAACTAGCTCCTCTATGTGAGAAACCACGCCCTGGGGTGTAATAGCTGTGGCGAAAGCGTGCCTTTCTCTACCGATAGCACGCCCAAGTCTGATGGAGCCAAATAACTCTATCAGCTGCTCCCGTGCCTTATTAACCCTGTCCTGATCAACTGATTGACTGTTGATGGCTGCCCAAAGCTCCTCCATTTCTTCTGCAGCTCGGAGATAGCGATAAGCTCTTTGGTAGGCCTGTTTATTCGCCCTTGTCAGAGCGGCGATTTCTTTTTTGTTATCTACCAGCAGAGTCCGATCCCAGTTTTCACCTAGGTTTATAATCTCCTCACGGCAGCCGGGCAGCACCGGATCCTGAGTGTGAGGTGCCGTAGCATCAACCACGCCCGCACGCTGTTCTGGAAAGACAATTCCATCAAGAGAATCAGGATCAGAAGCGCAGTAAAACAGCTCCACCGAATAACCCTGCCCTAAGGCATAGTCAGCTAAATTATTCATCAGATATGATTTTCCAGTCCCTGGTCCTCCTTTTAAGAGGAACACCTGCTCAATTTCATCGCCGAACATCTGATCAAATAACGAATAAAAACCCCGCGCTGAGTTTCCGCCAGCAAACATTTTCCGCACCATTCGAATTCCTCCCGCTGTAGTATATGTGAACAGCTGCAGAGGTGCAATTAACTGCCTCTTACTTGGCGGACCAGTTTATCACGGGCAATTAAGAGAACCCGCCCACAGGTCTCGCACTGCAGCCGCACGTCAACACCTGATTTCAGCACTTTCCAAGTATCCCCACCGCAGGCGTGTTTCTTGCGCAACCGCAGTACCTCTCCTACTTCGTACATGACGATTCCTCCATCTTGATATTCGCTCTTCACCTAGATTATATCATGACAGGGTTAAATTTCTGGAAGGGGAAGCGGAAGTGGGGGCGAATACTTGAAGGAAGCCCCTTCTTATTGGGCAGAAATTGGAGAGGACGGTGGATTAGTGAAGAAATTTGTCAACGGCGTTGTTTTTGTACTCATCCTGGGACTGGCTTTCTTTAGCACTGCAGCACCGCTGTGGGCACAGGAAAGCAATGTTGTAGCCAGGGTAAACGGTGTAGAGATCACTATGGAAGAGTTTGTCGATGCTTTGGAAGCCCAGTACGGTCTCGTTGTTTTGGAACAGCTGATCATTGACCAGCTGATCAACCAGAAACAAGCTGAAACCGGTATAACAATCAGCGACGAGGATTTTGCTGCTGTCTATGGACAGTTCATCCAAGAAATGGGCGGGCCTGAAGCTCTGATTTATTTCCTCTATCAATACGGAATCACCGAAGAACAGCTGCAAGATGAGCTCCGCAGTCACCTGCTTCTTGCAGAGCTGGCTATGTCTGAAATCGAGGTTACCGCTGAAGAGGTAAGTGCGTGGTTTGAAAATAATCGGGAACGCTATGATCAGCCTGAGACTGTTACAGTCAGCCACATTCTCGTAGAGACTCAAGAAGAAGCAGAAGCTCTCCTAGCTGAACTGAACAATGGTGCTGACTTTGCTGTGCTGGCCATGGAGCATTCCCTTGATCCGGGCACAGCTGCTAACGGCGGCTGGCTGGGTCCCGTTCCTCGGGGATATACAGTCGAACCCTTCGAAAACATGGCCTTTTCTTTAGATATCAATGAAATGGGAATCGTAGAAAGCCAATTCGGCTGGCACATTATTCTAGTCTCTGATCGGACAGAAGAAAAAGCGGCTGACCTGGAGGAGATTTTTGACAAAGTAGAAAGTGACTACAAACGTTCTATCGCTCCTGCTCCAGTTGAATACCTCCGCCAGCTGGAAAGTGCAGCCGAAATTGAGATTGTCCATGAGCGCTACAAATAAGAACAAAATCAGCAAAAAACCCCCACTAAATGAGAGTGGGGGTTTTGCTTTGTACCGCTGCCTAGCCGCGCCAGCGCAGAATTGGCTGTCTTGCAGCTCTCGCCTCGTCCAGGCGTCCTACAGGTGTAAAGTGTGGAGCGCTCTGGAGCGTTTCAGGCTCGGTTTCTGCCTCTTTGGCAATCTGCCGCATAACAGCAATGAACTCATCTAAGGTCTCTTTTGTTTCTGTTTCTGTTGGTTCAATCATAATCGCTTCATCAACAGTCAATGGGAAGTATACCGTAGGTGCATGAATTCCATAGTCTAAGAGGCGCTTAGCTATATCTAATGTGCGCACTCCATAATTCTGCTTCTGCAGTTTGCCGGAAAGCACAAATTCATGCTTGCAGTGCCGGTCGTAAGGCAGATGGTACACATCCTTTAAGTGATGCATGAGATAGTTGGCGTTGATCACAGCTGCTTCACTTACCTTACGAAGCCCATCAGGACCGTGGCTGCGGATATAAGCATAAGCCTTTACTAATACGCTGAAATTGCCGTAGAATGACTTTACTCTGCCGATAGACTTCTCAGGCCGCTTTAAGATGTACTTATCGCCTTCTTTATCTACCACAGGCCAAGGTAGAAATGGAGCCAGCTTCTCTGACACCACGATCGGACCAGCTCCTGGTCCTCCGCCTCCATGCGGTGTGGAAAAGGTTTTATGCAGATTGAAATGCACAATGTCAAAGCCGGTGTCCCCTGGGCGAGCGATACCCATAATGGCGTTAGCATTCGCTCCATCATAGTAGAGCAGCCCGCCAGCCTCGTGTACTAACTCTGCAATGGTGCAGATGTTTTCATCAAAGAGGCCTAGAGTATTGGGATTGGTCAGCATAAGACCTGCTGTATTGGGTCCGAGAACCTTCTTCAATGCTTCTACATCGACACCGCCCCGCTCGTCGGATGGTACTTCGACTATCTTGTAGTCAGCCATCATTGCGCTGGCTGGATTTGTACCGTGAGCGGTATCAGGAACAATGATCTCATTGCGGTGTCCTTCCCCATTTACCTCATGGTAAGCCTTCATTATCCATAGGCCAGTAAGCTCACCATGGGCACCTGCTGCAGGCTGGAGTGTGGCGGCATGCAGGCCAGCCAGTTCAGCCAAGTAACAGCCCAGATCGTACATCAATTTGAGGGCGCCCTGCACCGTTTCTTCCGGCTGGTACGGATGGATAGCCGAAAAGCCAGGTAAGGCTGCCACATCCTCATTCACTCGAGGATTGTATTTCATTGTGCACGATCCCAAGGGGTAGAATCCTACATCAACGCCGTGATTCAAACGGGAGAGCTGCGTAAAGTGGCGCACAACTTCAAGTTCGCTCACTTCAGGAAGATTAGGTTCTTCCTTCCGCTGATATTCTTTGGGAATGAGTTCATCCAAAGAAACTTCCGGAACATCCAACTCAGGCAAGCGGTAGCCGCGCCGGCCGGGAGATGAAACTTCAAACAATAGTGGAACCCCGGTCTTGTTTCTCATCAGCTCATCCCTCCCAACAGCTCTACCAACCGGTCAATTTCAGCCTTCGTCCGGGCCTCTGTTACTGCAAACAGAACATCATTGGGCATGCCAAATCTCTTCAAAGGAAGTCCGCCCAAAAAGCCTTCGGTTAAGAGCTTCCGATTAATCTCTTCCCAATCTACATCGCCGGTCACAACGAACTCCCGGAAACTGTGCCCTCTAAATTTCACCTTAAACCTAGTTTCTTCGGAAATCTTCTTCCGAAGGTAAGCTGTCTTCTGGAGACACTGATAAGCCACTTCCTTAAAGCCCTGCTTGCCCAGCACGGAAAGGTAAATGGTTGCTGCTAGAGCATTGAGTGCTTGGTTAGAACAGATGTTAGAAGTTGCCTTTTCCCGTCTGATATGCTGCTCCCTAGTCTGCAAAGTAAGGACAAATCCCCTGCGCCCGTCTCCATCCACCGTTTCACCCACGATGCGACCCGGCATTCTCCGCACCAGCTTATCCGTGGTGGCAAAAAATCCCAGAGAAGGCCCACCAAAGCTCATCGGATTACCAAGACTCTGGCCGTCTCCAACCACGATGTCGGCACCATACTCACCCGGTGACTTCAAGAGGCCCAGACTGATGGGGTCAACCGCCATCACCAAGAGGCCTCCACCTGCATGGATGAACTCGCTGATCGGATCCACATCTTCGATTATGCCGAAAAAGTTAGGCTGCTGCACAACAACACAGGCCAGCTCCTTGGGGTCAAACTCTTTTAGAGCAGCATGATCGATGGTTCCTGTTTCTTCATTATAAGGCAGGTATTTAATCTTCACATCTTGGTTGGAAAGATAGTTTTCGCAGACTTCTTTCCATTCTGGATGAAGATTCTCCGGAAGAACCACAACATCACGGCGCGCCGCATTGCAAGCCATAAGTGTAGCTTCCGCCAGAGCCGTAGCTCCATCATACATAGAAGCATTGGCAGCATCCATGCCGGTTAATTCTGCGATCAAGGTCTGGTATTCGAAAATGCTCTGCAGAACTCCCTGACTGATTTCCGCCTGATAAGGCGTGTAGGCAGTCAAGAATTCACCTCGCGAAATGAGATGTTTCACAATGGATGGAATTAGGTGATCATACACCCCGCCACCCATAAACGATACTGTTTCAGTGAGGTTGACGTTCGCATCCGCGAGCTCTTTCATGTGCCGCAGCAATTCTGCCTCCGAAAGAGCTGGCGGCAGGTTGAGGCGCTCGGCCATGCGGAGATGTTCCGGAATATCCGCGAACAGTTCATCCACCGAGCTGATGCCCATGGAAGCGAGCATCGCCTGGCGGTCTTGTTCCGTCATGGGGATATAACGCATGCTAAGCCTCCTTTATGAAAGCTTCATACTCCTCTTCACTCATTAAGTCATCGAGCTGTGTTCCTTCAGCAAGTTCTATCTCGACAATCCAACCTTGCTCATAGGGCGATTCGTTAATCAGCTCTGGGCTGTCTTCTAATTCGGTATTCACCTTGACGATGGTTCCGGAGACCGGTGCGTAAATATCAGAAACTGCCTTAACTGACTCCACAACGGCGAATCCTTCTCCTTCTTCTACTTGGTCACCTACTGAAGGCAGATCAACAAAGACGACATCGCCAAGCTCGTCTTGAGCATAGTCAGTGATGCCTACTACTACAACTTTACCCTGTACTCGTACCCATTCATGATCTTTTGTAAACAGCAATCCCTTTTCACTCATGTCTAATCCTCCTTCTTATTTTAAGAAGCGTCCTTTTATAATCTGCGCCTTGAGGCGTTTTTGTCTTACCAAGATATATATTTCTGTACCTGGCGCAGCGGCCTCCACTGCAACGTAACCGGTACCTATGGCTTGATTCAGCGAAGGCGAGTGAGTTCCGCTTGTGACTTGCCCAATCTCGTCGCCATCGGCATTGAGAATCGGATAACCCTGACGGGGGATACCCCTTTCAAGGAGCGTAAAACCTACCAAACGCCGCTTTAATCCCGCTTCCTTCTGCTTAAGAAGAGCCTCCCGCCCGATAAAGTCTTCCTTATCGAACTTGACAAATCGACTCAAACCGGCTTCTAGAGGAGTTGTTGTTTCATCGATGTCGTTACCATATAAGGGCATTCGCATCTCCAGCCGGAGGGTATCGCGGGCTCCCAGGCCGACGGGCGCAATTCCTTCTGCTTCTCCTGCAGTCAGCAGATGCTGCCACAGTTCTTGGGCGCCAGCGTTAGGAAGGTAGAGTTCGAAACCATCCTCACCGGTATATCCGGTACGAGACGCCCGGAGCCAGTGCCCCTTATATTTTGTATCGATAAATGTATAACTCTTTACGTCCGCTAGCGGCATTCCTAAAACCTGCTCCACCACCGGCAGTGACCTCGGCCCCTGCACAGCAATGAGGGCCAATTCTGGTGTTCTATCTGTAAATGTGGTGTCGGGCAGCAGATGCTGATTAATCCAGTTGAAGTCTTTTTCAGTGTTAGAAGCATTTACGACTAAGAAAAACCCAGTCTCAGTGCGATAAACCAGGATGTCATCAATTATGCCACCATCGGGATTGGTAAGCATCGTATACTGAATCTCCCCTGGTTTGAGTCCAGATGGGTCGTTTGTGGTGAGCCGCGACAGAGTGGCCACAGCCCCTGGTCCTTCTAAATCAAACTCACCCATGTGGCATAGGTCAAAAACGCCAACAGCGCGCCGCACAGTAAGGTGCTCTTCAATTACACTGGTATACTGAACCGGCATCTCAAACCCATGAAAATCGATCATCTTCGCCCCAAGCTGGCGGTGCAGCGCAGTTAAAGGGGTCTGCTTCAAGGTCTATCGCCGCCTTTCGTCCTGAAATTTCTTAGCAATAATTTCCTTGCATTTATTTAAATTGATACTTCTCGCTGGGAAACCATAATCCTCCTGTCACACCTTCTCCATTTCGGGATAGTATATTGCAGAAGGTCTGTTTCGGGGAGGTAGAGCCATGAGATTACTTAAGTCACTGCTTGATCCATTCCTAAAGGCGCGCGGGAAGACCATGATTCTGATCTGGCGCCCGTATAGGCGTAACAAATAAACCCCACACAAATGGGGTTTATTCACATTATCCACAAGCCCTGTTGATAACCTGTGGGTATCAGCCGCGAGTTAGGTACAAAAACAGCAGAATCACGCCGATTATGATAGCCCAACCCACAAGCGCGGTCCGGCGTGCCTTTGGCGAGCTCTTCAGTTCTTGCCGCAGGCGGCCTTTCTCTAGACGATTAGCGCGCTTAAGCAGTTCTACACTCTTACTGATGTCCCCCATTTTCCTGTAAAGCACTCCTAAGTTGTGGATAGCATTGGGATATTCAGGGTCAAGGGAAAGAGCTTTCTCATAAGCTGCCTGGGCTTTCTCCACCCAATCTCTCTGGGCGTATATGTTGCCTAGGTTGCAGTAGGGAGCTGGGTCATTGGGGTCTAGGCTGATCGCCTGCTCAAATAATTGCTCAGCTTCTTCAAGCTGCTCTCTTCTCGCATATACAACCCCAAGCTTATTCACAGCCTGGGCGTTCTCTGGTTCCATTTCTAGAACACGGCGCAGCAGCTGTTCTGCTGCATCGAGATCCCAGCGTTCGAGTTTGTCCAGCGCTTCATTATAAAGGCTGGAAGCAGAGTCGCTCATTACGATCACCTCACTTCCTTCCATTATAAACAGTGACAGGGTTATTGGGCAACTTCCCCAGCCATTTACTTCCTGAGGAGTGCGGCAAACATTAAGAGCCCCACTACTCCTATAATAGGATACCCAAAGTCAATCAAAGGACCAAAGCCCAGCCTAGCAAGGCCTAGTCCAATTCCTAGAACTAGAACGATGGATGATTTTTTGCTCAGAGTCGTTTGGTGTGTCAGCCGATTTACAAGGGCAAAGGTATGGGCTAGGGCTGTGCTTAACATGGCTGCCAACAGAACAGCGACAAATGAGGCCTCAAAGAGCGGACCGAGATTCTGTGATAACGCCAACATTGGCATGACATTGGATTCACGAGGGCCATGCAGCGACCAAAAGCTGAAGGTGATTGTGAATAGTAGAGCAACTATAAGCCCACTACCTAGTAAGGCCGCCCCCCATATCTGCCGAGGTGTCGGCAGCTTGTGATGGAATGCGGTCAAGACAGCTAGGGATAGACACAGATTGTAAGATGCATAAAGAATCCCTGCTCCTATTCCAAGTGCGTTACCTTCGTTGGGAACCTGAATTCCGCTGCTGAGCAGTGTTTTGGCAGCGGGCACTACAAGTAGGACAAGCATCACGGGGGTCAAGAGTGTGCTCAAGTCCAACAGACGGTCTGGTTCTTGGCGCAAAGCTAGGCCGATTAGCAAAGCACTAATGAGGGAGCCGCCGGGTATTCCGAGGCTCTGGCCTAATAGTTCTCCACATCCTGCCAGCATAACGGCTAAGCCGATCAACGCAAACACACTATAAGCTGCATCCAAATATGGTGCCAATCTAGGGGCTTTCTTGTAAATTAGTTCTGCGTATGTTGCGGCATTAAGTTCTCGACTTCGAGTGATAATGAGAGCCGTACCAACGACAAGAAGCACTGCACAGACGCCTATTCCCGCTAATCCTCCTCTGCCATAGCTCGCAAAAAAACTCATTATCTCCTGGCCTGAAGCAAATCCGGCGCCGATGAACGCAGCAATGTAGAACGCGGTTACACTGATCACATTCCGAATTCCTGCCATGCCACCACCTCGCCCATGTTTATTCCAGAAATTCCCCTCTCATGCATAATTGGGCTTGTCTCTGCATAGATTAAGGAAGACAAATACACGGAGGAGGATGGTGGCCCATGCCTGATTCTGTGCTGCTCGGACGCGTTCATTGGAATGATCCATTAGCCGTGGACTACCTTTCGCTGACCATCGCTAATCTTCCTGTTTCAGACAAGGTTACTATTGTTTGTGTGGGCACGGATCGATCAACTGGGGACTGCCTGGGCCCGTTGGTAGGCACCCAGCTGATGAAGGAGAAGGCTCGCGGCCGCCTTTCACCAAACATCACAGTGTATGGAACGCTCGACGAACCAGTCCATGCGCTAAACTTAGCAGACTATTCTAGACGGCTTGCAGGACCGGAGCATCGTTCCAGTACAATTATCGCACTGGATGCCTGTTTAGGACGTTCTAAGAGCATTGGTTACATATCCGTAAAAAGAGGGCCGCTGCATCCTGGTACAGGTGTAAACAAGCAGCTGCCCAGTGTCGGCGATTATCACATTATTGGTATTGTAAATGTGAGCGGATTTATGGAACACGTTGTTCTTCAAAACACCCGGCTAAGCCTTGTGATGCGGATGTCCGAAGTTATTGCTCGAGCACTGATTGTAGGTCTCGCATCAGGTTCAGCGCCTCGCGAGGCAGCGCTATCTGCTCAGTTCCTTCGCTAGGAGAAATGTTCCACGTGGAACACAAAAAAGAGCGGTTCTCCTTAGAGTTCCGCTCCTTTTGCTTTTCGTGTCTAGTTCACTCCGAGATGTTCTAGGATCCTCTCTAATTCTTCGTCGGAGTAATATTCTATTTCAATCTTCCCTCGTCCTTTACTGTATCCGATGGTCACTTTGGTTCCAAGGCTGCGCTGCAGTTCATCTTGCAGGCGGACAATTTCTGGATCTGCCTTTTTTGCTGTTCTACGTGGAACACTGCTCCGCGCCTTCACTAAGCGTTCCAACTGTCTGACCGACAGTTCTTCTCTAACTACTCGTTCAGCCAAGCGCTGCCGCAGCCCTACCGCCTCAACACTCAGGAGTACCTTCGCATGTCCTGCAGAAAGCTGCCCACTCTCAACCATTCTTCTGGTCTGTGCGTCGAGGCCCAGCAACCGCAGAGCGTTGGCAATGGAAGGCCGCTTTCTACCAACCGCTTGAGCCACCTGTTCTTGGGTCAAACCAAATTCATCAATCAGACGTTTAAAGCCCTCAGCTTCCTCTATCGGATTGAGATTTTCGCGCTGTAGGTTTTCTATCAAAGCAAGCTGCGCCATCTCTTGGTCATCATAGTCGCGGACAATTGCAGAAATAGAGGACAATCCGGCAAGTCCAGCTGCCCGCCACCGCCGCTCCCCAACTACCAGCTCGTAGCCTTGCTCAACACGCCGGACCACGATTGGTTCCAATAAACCATGCTGCTTAATCGAATCGGCCAGTTGCTCAAGCTTCTCTTCATCAAATACCCGGCGCGGTTGAAACGGATTGGGCATGATCTCAGACAGAGGAATCTCCTGAGTACCCCCTCGGCCGATCGCCTCTTCCGCTTCTGGAATGAGAGCTCTCAGACCCTTACCTAGACGTTGTTTACCCAATGCCAAGCACCTCCCGGGCCAGACTTTCGTAAGCCATGGCACCTTTGGATTTTGCATCATAAATAGCAATCGGCTGACCGAAGCTGGGAGCCTCGCCTAGGCGTACATTCCGAGGGATGATGGAGTCGTAAACCTTAACCTTGTTTTGGAAGTAGGTCTTAACATCCTGGATAACCTGCTGCGATAAGTTGGTGCGGGCATCGTACATGGTCATGACCACCCCTTCCCACTCCAAGTCCGGATTGAGGTGCTCCTGCACCATCGCAATGGTGCTTACCAGCTGACTTAAGCCTTCAAGGGCATAGTACTCACACTGAATTGGAACCAACACTGAATTGGCGGCAGTTAGGCCATTTACAGTAAGCAGCCCCAAGCTGGGCGGAGCATCAATTAATATATAATCGTACTCGTCCTTGACAGCATCTAGTGCCCGCTTCAACCTGAACTCTCGCGAGATGGTCGAAACAAGTTCAATCTCTGCGCCTGCCAACTCAATGGTTGCCGGGGCGATATCAAATCCCTCGATATCAGTAGGCTGAATAATACGTTCAATGCGCTCTCCTTCAATCAGAACGCTGTACATTCCCATTTTTATCTTAGACTTGTCCACCCCAACGCCACTAGAAGCGTTGCCCTGCGGATCTATATCAACTAAAAGGACACGTTTACCAGCCAAGGCCATGTACGCTCCTAGGTTCACAGCCGTGGTACTCTTGCCTACTCCACCTTTTTGGTTCACCACTGCGATCACTCTAGCCATTTTCCCTCACCCCCTCCGGTTTCCTCACAATTACAAGGAGCTCAAAGGCATCCTCACCATCGCGTTCCTCAATTTCGACTTCCAATCCGCCTTCTTTCAACGTCTCTGTAAGAGATTTTATGCTGTTCCGGAAAAGGCGCAGATCCTTCAGCACAAACGTACGCTTCCCCTCCTTGGGGACTTTCTCCGCACTCTTTCCCGACAACATCTGCTGTACTAATTCTTCTGTCTGCCGTACATTCAGCCCTTGCTCGACCACTTGATTGACTATTTTCAGCTGTTGTTCTTCAGACTCCAGCCTGAGCAGCGCCCTGGCGTGTCTTTCACTGAGTATTTCCCGGGAAATAATTTCCCGTACCGAAGGGGGCAGCCTTAACAGACGAAGTTTGTTTGCGATACTAGACTGCGTCTTACCTAATCGTGCTGCCAGTTCCTCCTGTGTCAATCCAAACTCGTCAAGAAGCCGCTTGTAACCCTCAGCTTCTTCGAACAGCCGCAGATCTTTGCGCTGTAGATTCTCAATCAAAGCAAGTTCTGCCGCCTGCTTGTCGCCGTAATCCCGAACGATAGCCGGTATAGTTGTCAATCCTAATCTCCGGCAGGCCCTTAACCGGCGCTCTCCCACAATCAATTCGTAGCCCATCTCGGTCTTTCGGACAACAACGGGCTGCAGGACGCCATGCTGTGCTATCGATTGAGCCAACTCGTCCAAGTCTTCCTCATCAAATTCAACTCGAGGTTGGTACTGACTCGCTTGAATTAGATGAATAGGCAGCTCTTCAACCTGCTCCTGTTCATCGTTCGGAGGAATACTAAGCTCTTCTGGACTTTCACCCCGGGCTTTAGCCCGTAGGACATCTGTCAGCTTCATACGTACTTCACCTCGTTCTGGTTCACATACCATATTCGGTACTGCACCGCGGGTTCCTCCCAATATAAGAGAAAAGCACTGCAGAACTTGTCTGCAGTGCTCACAAAGGCCGCTTAGCAGGGATACCTGCTCGTCTGGGATAGCGCTCGTCTGTCGCGGCGTCCTTCCTTATTACAATTAGTGTTCGTTGCCCCATCTGGAAGGGCAGCTCGAGGTTGAAGACTTGGTCAACTGAACTCAATAGCTCCTTCAACGCGTTTCCACTTTCTTCCACCTCTTCAATTCCTTCAGCGCCTTTCATGGCGATGAAGGTTCCACCCACCTTTAACAGAGGAATGCAGAGCTCGAGGAGTACCGGCAGCCGAGCCACCGCGCGACTGACAACCACGTCAAATTGCTCGCGAAACTCTGCGTTCTGTCCTGCATCCTCAGCTCGGGCATGAAGTGTACGAGCGTTTACCAATTCTAAACTTGAAATGGACTGATCTATAAACGACAGCTTCTTTTTGAGCGAATCAAGCAGAACAAGGTCCCATTCTGGCCTACAAATCGCAAGCGGAATTCCGGGGAACCCTGCACCCGTCCCTACATCGAGGCACCGCAGGTGTCCATCAGGCAGTTCAATAAGTAGACAGGCAAGGCTGTCTACAAAGTGCTTAACAGCCATTTCCTGCGGTTCAGTAATGCGAGTCAGATTAAGCCGCTGATTCCCATCCAATACCATCTCAGCAAATTGCATCAGTTTTTCCTGGTGCTCTTTAGATACTTCAATGCCCCATTCGGAAAGGCCGGTCTCAAGCGCACGGCTGAATGCTGGAGCGAAATCACCAATCATCATCAGCTGCCTCCTCCCTTGTGGGTTTCGAGAAAGATGATGAGCACGTTCACGTCAGCCGGCGTTACACCTGAGATACGGGCTGCTTGTCCTAAAGAACGAGGTTTGACCACATTCAGACGCTCCGCCGCTTCCCGTGAGAGTCCCTTAATTTCTGTATAGTCCACATTCTCTGGCAGCAGCTTGGCCTCCATCTTCTCAAAGCGTTCGATAGCAGCCTGCTGCTTCTTCAAGTAACCTTCGTATTTGACTAAAATTTCCACCGATTTCTGAACAGTTCTTGGTAGATCGGGAAGCTCGCCAAGTTCACCAAGCTGCTCGTAAGATATCTCAGGGCGTCTCAGTAGTTCAGCGAGGGTTACCCCATGACGCAGCTCAGCGGTACCCAGTCTGCGCAGGATGGCGTTGGTTTCAGAGTCACCGCCCACAGGAGTTTCCTTAAGACGCTTTACCTCGGTTTCGATCTGTTCCTGCTTCTTCTGGAAAGCCGCATAACGTTCTTCACTGATCAGACCCAATTCATAGCCGAGAGGAGTCAGTCGGGTATCAGCGTTGTCCATTCGCAGATACAGCCTGTGCTCTGCCCTCGAGGTCATAATCCTGTAAGGCTCATTCGTGCCCTTCGTGACCAGATCGTCGATCATCACGCCGATGTATGCTTGAGAGCGGGGAATGATAACCGGATCTTCGCCATTCAGGTATTTCACTGCGTTGATACCGGCAATTATCCCCTGTGCCGCGGCCTCTTCATAGCCCGACGTACCATTGATCTGGCCTGCACAAAATAGTCCAGCGATTTCTTTGGACATGAGCGAGCTGTACAAACTGAACGGATCGAGACAATCATACTCGATAGCATAGGCCCAGCGCATGATTTCGGCGTTCTCTAAGCCAGGAACTGTCTTGAGGATCTCTACCTGGAGCTCAGTCGGCATGGAAGTAGATAAACCGCTCAAGTAGCCTTCATTCGTCTGCCAGCCTTCTGGCTCAATAAATACTTGATGGGTTGCCTTGTCCGGAAACTGCACGATCTTACTTTCAATTGACGGGCAATATCTCGGACCAGGACCAGTAATAGCTCCACTGTACATAGCAGCCCTGTGCAGGTTTTCCCGGATTATTCGATGCGTCTCCTCAGTGGTATAGGTTACCCAGCATGGGACCTGTTCGATTTCTATCGAACCAGTTTCAAAGGAAAAGCCTTCTAGGGGAGATTCACCTTCTAATTTAGATAGCTTGTTGTAATTTAAAGAGCGCAGATTAATGCGCGGCGGTGTGCCCGTTTTGAAACGCACAATGGGAAGCAGATCCCGCAGATTGCGAGCCAAATCGATTGAGGGATGCTGACCCTGTGGAGCGCCAGAATAACGCACTTCACCAATGTGAATCTCTGAATCCAGATAGGTACCTGTAGCCAGAATCACAGCATCGCTGTAGAGCGTGGTACCATCTTGCAGCTTCACACCAACAGCATGACCATGTTCAACTAGAAGCTTTGTAACCAGGCCTTCCTTCAAGAATAGATTCGGGGTGGTCTCTAAGACGTACTTCATGCGCCGCTGATACAGCTTGCGATCAAGCTGCACCCTCAGAGACTGAACCGCAGGCCCTTTGCGGGTATTCAGCATCCGGCCCTGCATCAGAGTGGCATCGCAGTTCCTACCCATCTCGCCGCCCAAGGCATCCACTTCTCTGACTAAGGCTGCTTTACCAGAACCGCCTATAGAAGGATTACAGGGCAAGAGCGCTACATTATCCAAACTGAGCGTCAGCACAGCTGTTTTCTTTCCCATTTTAGCTGCAGCCAGTCCAGCTTCGCAGCCAGCATGGCCAGCTCCTACCACGATCACATCGTAGCGATCATGCAGAGACATACTTGTCCACATCCTTTAATACCACAGCCAACACACTGATATCCGCTGGTGAGACTCCGGAAATACGTGAAGCTTGCCCTAAACTGACAGGCCGCACTGCACTGAGTCTTTCCTGAGCTTCAGTTCGCAAACCATGGATCTTCATATAGTCAATATTCTCGGGAATCTTAACATCCTCTAGGCGCTGAAACTCGGCTACCTGACGAAGCTGCCGTTCGACGTAACCAGAGTACTTCACCGAAATTTCTACTTGCTCAATCACTTCGTCGGGAAGCTCAGGGCAATCGGCAAAGTGAGTTAGATCTGAAAACGACAGCTCTGGCCGCTGCAGCAGCTCTGCCAATGTGACACTCTTCTTCAAATCACCGGATTTTAGTTCCTGCAGTTTAGCCCGAACTTCAGCAGTTGGATTGACCTTTGTAGTATTTAGCCACTCGATGACCTCATTAATCAGACGGCGTTTTTCACTGAAACGCTCGTACTGTTCTTTACCTACTAAACCAAGTTTATATCCAAGCGGCCGCAGCCTGAGGTCAGCATTGTCAATTCTCAAGAGCAGACGATACTCAGCCCGTGAAGTCATCATCCTGTAAGGTTCGGTTGTGCCTTTTGTGACTAAGTCGTCTACGAGCACTCCAATGTAGGCCTCGGATCGCCGCAGGATCACTGGTTCCTTGCCCAGAACCTTGTGGGCAGCGTTGATTCCAGCTATTATACCCTGCGCCGCTGCTTCTTCATATCCCGAAGTACCATTGATCTGACCTGCTGTAAAGAGGCCTGAAACGACCCGTGATTCTAAGGTCAGTGTCAGCTGCGAAGGAGGTATATAGTCGTATTCTACCGCATAACCAGGGCGCATGATCTTTGCATGCTCAAGACCAGGAATAGAACGAACAATTTCTTCCTGCACATGTTCAGGCATCGCGGTAGTCAGGCCTAAGCAGTACAGTTCCTTGGTATAATGCCCTTCTGGTTCCAAAAAGACCTGATGGTCAAGTTTATCAGGAAAACGCATCACTTTCCGGTCAATGGAAGGGCAGAAGCGGGGGCCTTCACCGACTACACTGCCGCTCTGAATAGGTGAGTGATGCAGATTGTCTCGAATAACTTCAATTGTCTTCGGGGTCGTGCGTGTATACCAGCATGGAATCTGCGGCCGATCATCCTTTGGTGAGTCAAATGAAAAGCGCAGAGGTACGGGACTTCCTGGTTGTTCAGTAAGTTTTTCATAGTCAACGCTATCGGCGTGCAGGCGGGGAGGCGTAGCACTTTGAAAGCGCGACAGCTCGATGCCCAAGCTCTCCAGACTTTCAGAAAGTTCCTCTACACCAGGCTCACCTGCCCTGCCGCCAGGATAGCGCAGCTGTCCTACTACTAGAACACCTCGCAGGAAAGTACCGGTTGCCAAAATAACAGCGGGGGCAGTAAATTCCACGCCGTGTTTTGTCTTTACACCCTGTACAGCTCCATTTTCCACCAAGAGCTCGGTAACGATACCCTGTCGGACATCAAGGTTAGGCGCACTCTCCAGCGCTTGGGTCATCAGGCTCTGGTACATAACCTTGTCAGCTTGAGCTCTGATGGCTCGAACAGCAGGCCCGCGGCTTTCGTTCAGCAGTCTAATATTTAGAAACGAATTATCTATAATTCTACCCATTAATCCCCCGAGGGCATCGATTTCCCGTACCAAGTGACTCTTGGCCGCGGGCCCACCAATCGCTGGATTGCAGGGCATCAATGCGATTGTATCTAAAGTGATTGTCAGGAGCAGAGTTCTGCAGCCGAGCTTGGCCGCGGCATAAGCCGCTTCGCAGCCGGCATGACCTGCTCCTACCACAATTACATCGTAATTCTTGCTCATGCTCGCTCCTACTTTCCAATACAGAATTGGGCAAAAATCCGATCAATAATGTTTTCCCGGACTGTTTCCCCAGTAATCTCACCGAGATGTTCCAGGGCACCCTGCAGCCCTACAGAGATAAGATCTAGGGGAAGTCCCATAGAGAGTGTCTCAAGGGCTTGTTCCAGATCAGCCTTTGCTTCTTCAAGGGCTGTCTTGTGTCTTGCCCGGGTTACGATAGCTTGGCTGGCTGAACTCTCTCTAATATTGCCTTTGCTGACCAAACCAACGACGGCATCAATCAAGGGAGTCAGTTCTCCCTCCAACAGAGAAATCTCTACCACAGGCGCTTCACCCAGATCTTCAGGATCCAGGTCATCAACATTCCAAACCCGCGGCAGATCTGATTTATTAATCACCACAACCCGGAGTTTATCTTTGGTCCTGGCCAAAATCTCCTGATCTTCGCTGCTCAAGGGGACGCTGCCGTCCATCACATGGATGATTAAATCTGCTTCGCCCCACAGCTGCACAGCACGTTCCACACCGAGACGCTCAACAACGTCATCGCTCTCGCGAATGCCGGCCGTATCGATTAAGCGCAGAGGAATGCCGCGTAAATTCAAGACCTCTTCAATTGTATCTCGAGTTGTGCCGGGAATATCAGTAACTAGCGCACGCTGTTCATTGAGAAGACGGTTGAGCAGGCTGGATTTACCAACGTTAGGCTTTCCTGTAATAACAGCTTTTAAGCCTTCCCGCAGCACCTTACCTTGGTCGGCGGTAGCAATTAGACGTTCCAGCTCATCGATAGCTGCACGAATTACCTCAGCCATCTCGTCAATTTCCATCTCTGGGATGTCATCTTCTGGATAATCAATGATAGCTTCTACCTGCACAACTACATCGTAGAGCTGTTCTCGGACAGCACCGATGCGTCTGCTTAAGCTGCCCTCAAGCTGGTCGACTGCAACAGCAAGGCTCGCTTCAGTGCGGGAGCGAACCACATCAATAACCGCCTCAGCCTGGGACAAATCCAAGCGCCCGTTCAAGAACGCTCGCTTAGTAAATTCACCAGGTTCGGCCATACGGGCGCCCAAGCGCAGTGCTGTTTCTAGAATTTTCTGTACCACCACCACGCCACCGTGGCACTGAAATTCTACCACATCTTCACCTGTATACGAATACGGACCCCGCATAACTAATAATATCGCTTCATCTATGGTGCGCCCCTGGCTTGGGTCTACAACCCTGCCATAGCGCGCTGTATAACCGGGAAGATCTTTCGGAGAATCTCCCCGTTTAGTGACAAACATCTTTTCTGCAATATCAAATGCCTCTTTTCCGCTGAGGCGCACGATACCGATACCGGCTTCACCAACAGCAGTGGCGATTGCAGCAATGGTCTGTTCTGTCAAGCTGATCACCTCGTGGATATTCTACCACATAATAAAAAGGGGCGTACACTAGGCACGCCCTCTCCAATTTTAGCTTATTTGGTTGGAACAATGATGACCCTACGGTACGGTTCTCTGCCTTCACTGTGGGTCTCAACACCCTCAAAGCTCTGCAGTTCCTGATGGATGATACGTCTTTCAGCTGCATTCATCGGATCAAGGGCAACCCGCCTGCCAGTAGACACCGCTTTGGCCCCCAATCTTTGGGCTAAGTTTCGCAGAGTTTCAGTACGCCGGGCCCTATATCCTTCCACATCAACAATGATGCGGTGCCATTCATCTTTAGATTGGCGGTTGACAGCCAGTCCGGTAATGTACTGGAGTGCATCTAAGGTCTGTCCACGTCGCCCAATTAATGCACCTAAATCATCGCCGGAAATCTCAATGCTGATCGTCTCTTCATCTGAGCTGCCGCTTACTTGAGCGGAAATTCCCATCTTCAACAACAGCTCATTGAGGAACTCAATGGTCTTTTCAAGCTTAACTTCGTGGGCTGCTGGAAGTTTTTCTACCAAAACTCTCGCCTGTCTAGAACCAAGAATACCGAAGAGACCTTTTGAGCCTTCCTCCAGCACAGTAATTTCCACTTCGTCTCGGCTGGCTCCCAATCTTGCTAGGGCTTCTTCTACAGCCTCGTCGACCGTACGGGCCTCAACTTCTACTGACCTCATTTAACATTGCCTCCTTGTTCAGCTGAAAGCACCTTCTTGTTAATCCAAAGCTGCTGGCCAATGCTGAACAGGTTACTTGTGATCCAATACAGTACTAAACCCGCTGGGAACTGAGCACTCATAAAACCAATCATAACGGGCATAACAACCAACATAGCGTTTTGGCTGGAATCACCTGTTGATGTAACCTTAGACTGAAGCCAGGTAGTGAGACCCGAAATGATTGGCAGAATATAGAAAGGATCTTTGGCAACTTGGCTGAGTTCCCATATCCCCAGAAACTGAGTAATCTCGCTTGTTGGCAGTTCCCGCAGTATGGGGAAAAAGGCCCAGAGAATAGGTAACTGAAGCAGCAGTGGTAAACAGCCGCCTAATGGATTAACGCCATGTTTCTGGTACAATTCAACTGTACGTTTTTGATACTCCTCAGGTTTGTCCTTATATTTCTTCTGAATTTCTTCAAGTTCCGGCTGTATTTTCTTTAGTTTAGCCATGCTTTTCGCTTGACTAACGGTTAGCGGATACAGCAGTAGACGCAGAAGAATAGTAACAATTATGATACCAAGACCATAACTGCCTACCGCTTCAGAAATGTATTGGAGTGCCAAGGATAGGGCACTCGTAAGGTATCTCATTTCTACTGAGCCCCCAATCGATACTAAGGAACTGGGTCATAACCACCGGGGTTAAGTGGGTGACAGCGCAAAATGCGCCGGACAGCGAGCCACACGCCTTTCCAGCGGTGTTTAATGACAGCTTGTTGCGCATATTCAGAGCAGGTAGGATAAAAACGACAACTGCGCGGCAGCAGAGGGGAAATAAATCTTTGATAACCACGGATTAAAAAAAGGACGATTTTGATCAAATTTCCCCACCGCCAATATTTCTCGGTAAAAGGCCCAATCCCTGCATTGCGCGGAGAACATCCGCCCGCAGCTGACTAAAGCTCGCTCTTGTACTGGAGCGCTTGGCACCTACAACTATATAATAGCCAGGCTTAAGCTCACCTGCATTCCTGACAATCTCTCGCAAGCGCCGCTTAATCCGATTACGTGCTACAGCCTTTCCAACCTTTTTGCTGACAGAAAAACCGACTCGGGTAACGTCTTCATCCACCGGGAGAGCCGTTACAACGACATATCGGCCGTACTGCACTTTACCTGCAGCATAAACGCGCCGGAAATCTTCATTTGAAGCCAAGCGTTCCATTTAGTAAACATTCCTCCAGGGATTGTAGACCCGCACCACCCCGAGCCAAACCAAGATCATTTAAGAGAAAGACCCGTTTATCGGGTCCACTAAAGCTATGCCGACAGAACACGTCTCCCTTTTCTGCGGCGGCGAGCAACTACTCTCCGACCACCCTTAGTGCGCATTCTTGCAAGAAAGCCATGGTTTCTCTTGCGCCGGCGATTCTTAGGTTGATAAGTACGCTTCATGACAAGACCTCCTTCCAACGACGCGCTCACATACATAGAAAATTATATCTTATTACGAAAAAGCATGTCAACCTAATTTCAGGAAATTCCATATTGCAGAGCCCATTTGAGCCCCTTCAAGGATATCCACTTA
>CALKAR010000023.1 GCA_937988745.1 uncultured Peptococcaceae bacterium | reverse complement strand
TCGAGTGGGAATGATTCCGCGTCTGGCACAGCCAGGCACCTGATGGCATGAAATGCCGCTAAGCCCGCGTAATTGCGGGCTTTTTTTTGTTTGTGTTTGGCACGATCTGGCAACGGGAGGAAGCGCCAAGCACCGTTTGAGCATGGCATTAAAGCTGGTATTATGGTTTGGCGATGCCATGATTGATGCCGATACCATGCTGCGTTCTTTTGTGTGTTCATGGTATTAATATTCTATAAGTTACTGTTTCGTAAGAAAAAATACGATAAATTCGAGATTTTTTCAGCATGGTATCGGAGACGAAGAAGGACAAGGTACATGCTGACCGATACCAAGCTGCGCAATCTCAAGCCCAGGGACAAACTCTACAAAGTGAATGACCGGGAAGGTCTCTATGTGGCAGTGACTCCAGCCGGCTCCATCTCGTTCCGTTACAACTACTCAATCAACGGTCGGCAGGAGACCATCACCTTTGGGCGTTATGGTGTCGGTGGCATCACCCTGGCCGAAGCCCGCGAGCTGTTGGGTGACGCCAAGAAGATGGTTGCGGCGGGCAAGTCGCCGGCCAAGGAGAAAGCCCGAGACAAGGCGCGGGTGAAAGATGCAGAGACGTTCGGTGCCTGGGCGGAGAAGTGGCTGCGTGGCTACCAGATGGCCGACTCCACCCGCGATATGCGCCGCTCGGTTTATGAGCGTGAGCTGAAGCCGAAATTCAGCAATCAGAAGCTGGTGGAGATCACCCACGAAGACTTGCGGGCGCTGGCTGATGCCATTGTTGAGCGAGGCGCACCGGCCACCGCCGTTCATGTGCGTGAAATCGTGTTGCAGGTATTTCGCTGGGCCATCGAGCGTGGGCAGAAGGTCGAAAACCCGGCAGAACTGGTGCGCCCAACAAGCATCGCTCGATTCGAGCCACGTGACCGAGCGTTGACGCCAGAAGAAATTGGGCTGATGTACCAGTACATGGAGCGAGTGGGCACAAGCCCAACAAACCGTGCGGCGGCCAAGCTGTTATTGCTGACGATGGTGCGCAAGAGCGAGCTGACCAATGCGACCTGGAGCGAGATCAATTTCAGCGAAGCGTTGTGGACGATTCCAAAGGAGCGGATGAAACGCCGTAACCCGCACCTGGTATTTCTGTCCCAGCAGGCTCTGGATATTTTCATTGCCATGAAAACCTTTGCCGGTGGTTCCGACTTCGTTTTGCCATCACGGTACGACTCGGATGCGCCGATGAGCGCTGCCACACTTAACCAGGTGCTGACGCTGACTTACAAGGCGGCGCAGAAAGATGGGAAGTCACTTACCAAGTTCGGACCGCATGATTTGCGGCGCACAGCCAGCACGCTGTTGCATGAGGCCGGCTACAACACCGACTGGATCGAGAAGTGCCTGGCGCACGAGCAGAAGGGCGTGAGGGCTGTCTACAACAAGGCTGAGTACCGCGAGCAGCGGGCGGCGATGTTGCAGGATTGGGCCGATATGATTGATGAGTGGACTTCGGGAGGCAGTAAGGGTTGATGTTTTTGCTATCTTTGATAGCATTGAAGTTGATGCCGTGAATTTATAAATAAGGCCGCCATTGGCATCGGGCAGGTCAATTACCGATTAGCTGCTTCGCGCAGCTACTCGATGAATAGCAACTATTCATTTGAGAGGTATTGACCCATGCAAAATATAAAGACCCTCATCAACAGGAAGAAGCTCCTGGAGATGATCCCGCTTTCGACACGAACAATTTATAACCTGGAGCAGCGAGGGGATTTTCCACGCCGTATCGCGTTAACCAGTAGAAATGTCGCCTGGGATTTGTCAGAGGTCGAAGAGTGGATTGAGGCACGTAAATCATCGGGTGATCAAGCTGCGCGACCTGGCCCTATAGAGGGCTAGTTATATGGCTCTTGATCTTATGGCGGCTTTCACGGAATTGCCGCCACCCATTGATTATGTTCTGCCTAATATGGTTGCTGGCACTGTTGGTGCTCTTGTGTCGCCTGGTGGGGCTGGTAAATCCATGTTGGCCCTTCAATTGGCTGCACAGATTGCAGGCGGGCCTGATTTACTTGAAATAGGCGAGTTTCCCACCGGGCAAGTGGTCTATCTGCCTGCTGAAGATCCACCGGCCGCTATTCACCATCGTCTGCACGCCCTTGGGGCACACCTCAGCGCAGCGGAACGGCAAGCCGTGGCTGATGGTTTGCTCATTGAACCCTTGATCGGTAAATGCCCAAACATCATGGCTGCTAGCTGGTTCGATGCTCTCAAACGAGCCGCTGAAGGTCGTCGCTTGATGATCTTGGACACTTTGCGGCGCTTCCACATTGAGGAGGAGAACGCTAGCGGGCCGATGGCGCAGGTTGTTGGGCACATGGAGGCCATAGCCGCTGATACAGGCTGCTCCATTGTGTTTCTGCACCACGCGAGTAAAAGCGCAGCCATGATGGGGTCGGGCGATCAACAGCAGGCCAGTCGTGGATCGTCCGTACTGGTTGATAACATCCGTTGGCAATCGTACCTATCCGGCATGACGCAAGGCGAGGCCGAGATACTGGGGGTCGATGATTGTCAGCGTGGGTATTTTGTCCGCTTTGGCGTCAGCAAGGCCAACTATGGCGCACCTTTTCAAGAACTCTGGTTTAGACGGCACGACGGCGGCGTGTTGAAGCCTGCTGTACTGGAGCGGCAGTGCAAGGTGAAAAGGAGACAGCGTGAAGAAGCCTAAGCATGACCTGACCCACGTCCGACATGATCCCGCGCACTGTTTGGCACCTGGCCTGTTCCGCAGCCTCAAGCGTGGCGATCGCAAACGCTGCAAGCTGGACGTGACCTACACCTTTGGCGAGGACGAATCCATGCGTTTCGTCGGATTCGAACCTCTCGGGGCCGATGATATGCGTCTTTTGCAAGGCATCGTGGCCCTTGGCGGCCCGAACGGCATCTTGCTAACCCCGGAACCGACCAGTGAGACGGGGCGACAGCTACGGCTATTCCTTGAACCCCGTTTCGAAGCCATTGAGCAAGACGGCTTGGTGGTTCGTGAGAGCCTGACCAAACTGCTCTCAGAAACGGGCATGACGGATAGCGGCGACAACATCAAGGCGCTCAAAGCCAGCCTGCTGCGCATGTCGAACGTCACCATCCTTGTGACGAAGGGACGGCGGCAAGCCGCGTTCCACCTGATGAGTCATGCTTTTGACGAGACGGACGGCAGGCTATGGGTTGCCCTGAATCCGCGTATTGCCGAAGCGATCCTGGGGCATCGTCCATATGCCCGTATCGACATGGCGGAAGTGCGGGTGCTACAGACTGATCCGGCACGGCTGATGCACCAACGGCTATGCGGCTGGATCGACCCCGGCAAATCCGGGCGCGTGGAACTGGACACGCTTTGCGGCTATGTCTGGCCAGATGAAGCCAATGCCGAAGCTATGAAAAAACGCCGTCAGACTGCCCGGAAGGCACTGGCCGAACTTGCCGCCGTGGGTTGGGTAGTGAACGAATACGCCAAGGGAAAATGGGAGATCAAGAGGCCTGGCCCCACGGCAACTGCACCCGTTTACCGTCGTAACGTTCCCTTGTTACCGTCGTAACGCTCCCCTTCTGCCGTCGTAACGTTCCCCGTCCCAATTTGGAAAACCCAGACGGTGCGCTGCTTTGCGGGCAGTTTGGGAAATCCATCCAAGATTATCTAAAGATAATCCATCATGCGCGGTGCAGCTCGCGCCTTGAGGGCGCGTTCTGACCTTGCCAATAAAGCCCTGGCGGGCTTTATCAATCGGCCATAGGCCGATGGTTTAACGCCAAGAAGAGAAGGCGGCTTCAGTGGCCGCTGAAACGCCTTGTGAGAGGGGAAAACAACCCGGAGTCCCTTATTCCATGAGCTGAAGCAGAATCTGCGTCTAACGGTGCTGGAGGGCCGCTGTGTGCACTTGTAGTTATCTGTACTGAAACCTTGGCTCGAAACGTGAAATGGCTAAGCAGTGCCCATTCGTTCGGTAAGAATAATAAGAAGATTATTATTCTTATTATTACCAAGCAGGAATGAGCCGTGTGTGTTGGACGCCCATAACCAGTAACCTGCGTGAAGGTGTCAACATCAGGAAAGGTTGCCCCTCAAGTATCAATACGTCGCCTTAGTGGTATGACGGGAGGGGAGGCAAATTTCTTGTGTTCATTGACACTTGAGGGGCGGGTTATGCCCTTCTTTTTTGGCGTCCAACTCGCCCCATCGGGGCGAATGGTTTGTGTCGATTGTTGGCATTTTAGGTTCCGATTTAAAGCCGATTGAGCAGCGATTTTGAAGCGACTATGTCGATTGCAGGCCGATTTGGTGACGATTACGGTTATGTTGCCAAGAATCGGTGTTTGTTTGACGATAAAACGCTTTACGTTCGATATGCGCTAGATTTTCAATAGTGGGTGAAATGCGGGCAGGATGGGTGAAGTTAGCTAACCGGCAAGCCGGTTATCTATCTTCACTGTCCCTTATTCGCGCCGGGGGCACTCAACGGGAATCCTGCCCTGCGGGGCTGATCGGCTACCGCCGGTTGCAAGAGTATAGGTCTTGCTATTTTTAATATCTTTGATAGCATGGTTGTCGGGTACACCAAAAGGGTATTGATATGGCAAATGTGCTTATCAGGAATTTACCCGCCGAGGTGCACCGTGCGTTGAAAGTTCGAGCAGCGCTCAACGATAGGAGCACCGACGCGGAAATACGCGAAATACTGACGGCGGCAGTACAGCCGCTAGAGCTTGAAGAGATTGGCCGGGAAGTTGGCTTGTCCGAAAGCGATAAAAAAACAGAGTAGTTTTACGTTTGTAAGTCCGGGCCTCAGCGCCAAGGGCAATACCGATCAGCTAGTGGCGTAGCTCTTCGATGAAACGTTGCCGAGAACAAGCACAACGCTTGGTCAAGGCAATGCCTTCTTTTCATCGACGGAGTACGACCATGAAGTCCAAAATTTTAGCGGCTAAAAAAACCGCTCTAGCCGTTGCACTCGCAACCGGCTTTATCACCACTACCACCGCCCCTGTGCAAGCTGGTATCCCCGTCATCGACGGCGGCAACCTGGCCCAGAACATCATGACGGCCATCGAGTCGGTGGCGCAGACGCTCAAGCAGATTGAGCAGTACCAGACCCAGTTGCAGCAGTACGAAAATCAGCTCCAGAACACGATGGCCCCAGCCGCGTATATCTGGGATCAGGCGCAGACTACGATCAACCGGCTGATTGCCGCGCAAAACACGCTGGCCTATTACGAGAACCAGCTAGGCAGCCTGGATCGTTACCTGGCCAAGTTTCAGGACGTGGCCTATTACCGCAGCTCGCCATGCTTCAACGGCAGCGGCGGATGCACGCCGGCCGAAAAGGCAGCGATGGAAGAGAACCGCCGCCTGGCGTCAGAGTCGCAAAAGAAGGCCAACGATGCCCTGTTCCAGACCGTTGCCGACCAGCAAAAGGCTTTGAAGGATGACGCCCGTACCCTGGAGCGGCTGCAAGGCGCGGCCCAGGGTGCAACTGGCCAGCTACAGGCCATCGGCTACGCCAACCAGCTCGCCAGCCAGCAGGCCAATCAGCTCTTGCAGATTCGCACCATGTTGACCGCCCAACACAACGCGGAGGCAGCCCGGATTGCAGCAGAACTCGATGCCGAGGCGCGAGGTGATGCCAGGGCCGAGCAAATGCGTACCTGGACGTTTCGCCCGAGTCCGGCAGACAACTACTAGGGAGGCGGTGAGATGAAAAAAATCTTTTTTACTACCGCGGCTACGTTGCTGTTGTTGGCTGGATGTGAACAGGAAAGGATGCCCGAACCAAATGCGGCGACGTGTGCCCCCGATGCGTTCCAGGCAGCACTGAATGAAATGCGCAGCGAAGCGAACCGAGAGGCCTTTACCGAGGAATGCAGAGCATTCCAGAAGGCCAAGCAGATGCGTCAGTGGGAGTTCAAGCCCAGCCCTAAAGATGATTATTGAGGTGGTCGCCATGAGAAAGAAAATTGCTCTAGGTGGCTTGATGATGGTCGCCACAATGGTGCTGGCTGAACCTGCAATGGCGCAGGAGCTAAGTAGCAGCGGTGTTATGAATGATGTGCTCAAGCGTTTTCATGATGCTGCCGCAACATGGGGGCCAGCTATTGAGTCCGCTGCATCGCGTTTGTTCTGGACGCTGGTTGTGATTTCGATGGTCTGGACATTCGGCATGATGGCTTTGCGCAAGGCCGACATTGGCGAGTTCTTCGCGGAGTTCGTTCGCTTCACGATCTTCACCGGCTTTTTCTGGTGGTTGCTGACGAATGCGAACCAGGGCATGAATATCGCCGGTACGATTGTTCAGTCATTGCAAACTCTGGGCGCGCAGGCGGGGGGACTTTCCAATAGCAATCTTGGGCCCTCCAGCATCCTTGATCTTGGTTTCGAGTTATACAACCGCACAGTACAGGCCACCTCGGAGCTGGGATGGCGGCAGATGGCAACTGCTCTGGTCATGGAGCTAATGGCCCTGGCTGTTTTGTTTGTCCTGGCGTTGATTGCGGTCAACCTGTTGCTGTTGCTCGCATCAGCCTGGATTCTGTTGTATGCCGGTGTGTTCTTCCTTGGCTTTGGTGGAAGTCGTTGGACTTCCGACATGGCGATCAATTACTACAAGACCGTGCTGGGCCTGGCCGCACAGCTTATGGCAATGGTGCTTCTGGTTGCGATTGGCAAAGAGTTCATCAA
>CALKAR010000022.1 GCA_937988745.1 uncultured Peptococcaceae bacterium | reverse complement strand
GGGAACCATCGCACGTTTTTCTGATCAAATTATAATGACCGCCATGTCCCAGAGTGGTGATTCTGGTTCCCTGATTACAACTTTTGATAATCTAGCCGTCGGACTCCTCTTTGCCGGATCATCCTCAGCCACTATTGCCAACCCCATCGAACACGTGCAAAATTTCTTAAATATCCGTATTGCTCCATGCTGAAACTCTCTTTGTCACAATGCACACGTTGTTTATGACCAGAATACTATACAGAGTAACAGGAAGGGGGAGTTTCTTTGACTAGGAGATCCTGGATCGTATTGGCACTTGCAGTTATCGTAGTAGGTGTGCTTTTGGGAACCACAGCTTCAGCACAGCAGCTGCAGACGATCAGGTTGTCAGAAGTAGTTCGGTCCGTATTTTATTCACCTCAGTATGTCGCTCTTGAACTTGGATTCTTTAGGGACGAAGGGCTTGAGATTGATCTTAGCACGGCGTGGGGGGCTGACAAGGGGGCCGCCGCACTAATTTCAGGTTCAGTAGACGTTGGATTTTTCGGGCCTGAAGCAGCCATTTATATCTACCAGCAGGGCGCAGTGGATCACATCGTCGGCTTTGCACAGCTCACTGCGAGAGATGGTTCCTTTTTCATGGCTCGGGATCCTGAAGAAGACTTTGAGTGGGATAATGTCCGCGGTAAGACCATCGTAGGTGCCCGCATAGGCGGCGTTCCTCAGATGGTTTTGGAATGGGTCTTGAAAAAACACGGCATTCAGCCGTTTGAAGATGTAGAGATTATCACCAGTCTTGCCTTCGAGGCAGCTGTAGGTGCTTTTGAGTCAGGGCTGGGGGATTATATAGCTCAATTCGATCCAGCGTTAAGCGAAATAGAAGCACGGGGACGGGGCAAGATAGTCGCTTCGCTAGGGGCAGAAGCTGGCCCTATCACCTACACGGTTTACCACGCACAAAAGAGCCGTCTCGAACGTGAGCCAGAACTCTTTGCTCGATTCACCCGAGCAATCTACCGTGGCCAGCGGTGGGTGGCAGACCATACTGCAGAAGAGGTTGCTGAAGTTGTCAGCCCATACTTCCCGCTGATCGACCATGACATTTTGGTAAAGAGCATCAGACGATACCAAGAGATCGATGCTTGGACGCCTAATCCAGTGCCGCAGGAACCCCATTTCATGCATCTGCAGACAGTGATGCTCGAAGCTGGAGAGCTGGAAAAGACCGTGCCATTTGCAGAGTTGATGAATACTGAAATCGCGCAGAGCGTTATGGATGAGATGGAGTGAAGCCCCGCTAGCGGGGCTTCTTCCTGGAAGGAGGAGCAGTCATGGCCCTAGTGGAGCTCAAAAACGTGGGGCTCAAATACCACACGCTTGAAGGAGAGATCACTGCCCTTGAAAATGTCAATTTAAGCGTTGATGAAGAGGAGTTCGTCAGTATTGTCGGACAAAGTGGCTGCGGAAAAAGCACCCTCTTAAGCCTCATTTCCGGTCTTTTAAAACCTACCACCGGTG
The DNA here is from genome assembly GCA_937988745.1 of uncultured Peptococcaceae bacterium. Classification (GTDB taxonomy): domain Bacteria; phylum Bacillota; class Limnochordia; order Darwinibacteriales; family Darwinibacteriaceae; genus JAAYMS01. The sequence goes on along the minus strand of CALKAR010000022.1, from coordinate 78,048 downwards.
AAGTCCTAATCGGCGGTGAACCAGTACAGGGGCCCAGTTCCAAAGTGGGATATATGCTGCAGCAGGACTACCTTTACGAATGGCGCACCATCCTCGACAATGCCCTTCTGGGACTTGAAATTCGCCGGATGAAAACACCTGAGCGCATCCAGCAGGTAAAACAGATGCTTCAGGACTACGGCTTAGGCGGTTTCGAGTCTTACTACCCACATCAGTTGAGCGGAGGTATGCGCCAGCGCGTGGCTTTGATCCGTACTCTCGCAATTCAACCCAATGTGCTTCTCTTAGATGAACCATTCTCAGCCCTTGATTACCAAAACAGGCTGGCAGTAGGTGAAGAGGTAGTCCGAATTCTCAGGGAAAGACGCAAGACAGTTATCATGGTTACCCATGACATCTCAGAGGCTATCAGCATGGCAAACCGTGTTATTGTTATGACGCCTCGACCAGGAACAATTAAGAGTGAGCACCGCATCGAAATGTCCGAGGCTGGCTTAACTCCGCTGCAGACAAGAGAACATCCGGATTTCCGCAGATACTTCACCGCCATTTGGAAGGAGCTGAATATCGGTGCATAACAAGACATCACCTGAACATCTCGCGTATCTGCGCCAGCTGAAGCGGAGACAGGTGATCATCCGACTTAGTCAGATCCTGCTGCTGATTGGCATCTTCGTATTGTGGGAACTGGCAGCTCGTTTGGGCTGGATTAACGCCTTCGTCTTTTCTCAACCAACCCGCGTTTGGAATGCTGCCGTGCGCCTTGCAAAGGAAGGGGAGCTTTGGAAGCACCTCGGCTGGACAGTTGGAGAGACAGTTATTGGTTTTACAGCTGGCACACTGCTGGGTATTATCATCGCTATTATTCTATGGTGGTCTGATTATGTTTCTCGTGTGCTGGATCCTTATATAGTTGTTTTAGAAAGTATCCCGAAGGTGGCTCTAGGCCCAATCTTTGTCGTATGGTTAGGAACCAACATGACAGCGGTAATAGCCATGGCTGTCGCAGTTTCTGTGATTGTCACCGTCATGATGATGCACACAGGGTTCAAAGAGGTCGATCCGAACAAGGTTAAATTAGCCAGAACCTTTGGAGCCACGAAGTTTCAGGTCCTCACCAAAGTGATCATTCCTGCAAGCATTCCTACCATGATTGCAGCCCTCAAAGTGAGCGTTGGACTCTCGCTCGTTGGAACCATCGTTGGCGAGTTCTTAGCTTCGAAAGCTGGGCTTGGCTATCTGATCATCTACGGCGGCCAGGTGTTCAACATGTCCCTGGTGATGGCAAGTATCCTCCTCTTAGCAATCGTATCCATTATTCTTTACGTTTTCGTCGCTAAGCTGGAAGAAAGAGTAGTTCGCGGTCGCGATTATTGAAGGGAAATTAACTAGCTTCCCGAATGTAAAATGTGACAATGACTATAGGTGGGTGAATGCGATGATAAAAGTGGGAGTAATCGGCTACGGCACCATGGGCCAACTCCACAGCAGTTTAGTAACGAAGCTGCCAGGCGCAGAACTGGCAGCCGTTGCTGATCTAGATGACGCACGCAGGGCGAAGGCCGTGGAGAACTTTGGCGTAAAGGTGCATACCGATGGTTCCGACTTAATTAATGATCCGGACATTGATCTCGTTGTAATCGCAGTTCCGACTGATGGCCATCTGAAACTCCTTGAGCAGGCCATTTTAGCGGACAAGCATGTATTCTGCGAGAAACCTTTAGTGAGAACCGCTGCAGAATGCGATTTGGTAAGCAGGCTCGCAGAAAAGGCAACTAAGAAGATTGGTGTCGGGCATGTTGTACGGTTTTCTCCCGAGTATGTTTCAGCCAAAGAAAACCTCGATGCGGGTAAGATTGGACGTGCCGCAGTGGTCCGCACCTTTAGAGGTGGTTCTGCCTTTCCAATCGGCTGGCAGGATTGGTATGCCGATTATGATAGAAGCGGCGGTGTTATTTTAGACCTCGCTATCCATGATATCGATTATCTTCGCTGGCTCTTTGGTGATGTTGTGCGCGTTTATGCCAAGACAACCCGGGGAAAAACTGATGAGCGGATGGAACACGCGCTGATCGTCATGCGCTTCGCAAATGGGGTCATTGCCCATGTAGAAGGCAGCTGGACGAATTACCCCGGTCAGTTCTATACTGCTCTAGAGATTTCTGGTACCAAGGGAATGATCACCTTTGATACTCGCATGACAGCGCCAATTTTCTATGCCAAAGCTGACCAAGACGAGCAGCAGGTCAATGTAGCACTTCCTGAGAGTCCTTCTCTGGTCAGTCCGTATGAGTTGGAACTGGCAGACATGATCGCTGCCATCCAAGAAAATCGGGATCCGAAAGTGACACTAGCTGATGCAGTGGCCACTACACGGGTGGCTCTTGCAGCGCTGGAGTCGGCCGAGACTGGCAGAGTGGTTAATCTGTAAGGAGGGGACAAGATGGTTAGAATTGGAATCATCAGTTTTGCCCACATGCATGCGTATTCCTATGCAAATGCAGTGAATCAGCTGCCGAACGCTGAGCTAGTGGGCATTTATGACGACGATAGAGATCGCGCAGAACAAGCGGCTTCGTCTTTTGGAGCGAAAGCTTTTGCGACAGCAGAGGAACTTTTGGAAAATATCGATGCTGTCATTATCTGCTCTGAGAACAGCCTGCACCGCAAATGGGTAGAACTTGCGGCTGAATATGGTAAGGATATTCTCTGTGAAAAGCCCATCGCCACTACCGTAGAAGATGCTCAAGCCATGATCAAAGCTTGCGAAGAGGCTGGGGTACGTCTCCAGATTGCTTTCCCAGTGCGGTTCTGTACACCGATCCGCCGCGTTAAGGCAATGCTGGAGGAAGGGGCTATTGGTGATCTGCTGGCTATCCGGGGTACAAACCACGGCCAGATGCCGGGCGGCTGGTTCATCGATAAAGAGCTGGCCGGTGGAGGGGCCGTAATGGACCATACCGTGCACGTTGTAGACGTGGTCCGCTGGTTTACAGGTAAAGAAGTAGTTTCGGTTTACGCAGAAGTGGATAATACCATCTACAACATGGACATCGATGATTGCGGTATGCTTAGTATGGAGCTCGAAGGCGGCATCATTTTCACACAAGACCCGAGTTGGTCAAGGCCAAGATCGTTCCATACTTGGGGCGATGTCACGCTGGAGTTGGTCGGCACGAAGGGTAGCATTTCTGTCGATGCTTTTGCCCAGAGCCTCCAGATCTATGACGATGAGGCCGGAAAGCTGACATCTCAGCCCTATACCGAGGACATGGACCTCGAATTGATTAAGGATTTTGTAGAAATGGTTGAAACAGGACGAGAACCAAGCATCACTGGGTTTGACGGGCTCCAAGCTATGGCAGTTGCTCTCGCTGCGTACGAATCGGCAGAGCGAGGTGAGCCGGTCACACTAGACTAGTCTTAGATTGGAGTGATCCTAGTGGGCACATTTTACCGCCTGCGTGGATTTGTCCGGAAAAATCTGCACACCTATATTCTAGGAATCGGGGCACTGCTGGTCGTTAATGTCGGCCAGCTCTTTATGCCCCGGCTCTTCGGCATCATGACTGATAAAATTGCGGAGCATGGTGTTCAGCAGAGTGACCTACTGCTCTACGTAGGCCTCCTCATAGGAATTGCGCTGATGATCGCGGCTTTCCGCTTTGTATGGCGCATTTTTGTGATGGGTAACGCCCGGCGCCTAGAGCATCACCTCCGGCGCATGCTTTTTACCCATCTTCAGACCCTCTCAACAGAGTTTTTCAACCGCAACAAGACCGGCGATCTGATGGCTCATGCCACAAACGATATTCATGCTGTGCGGATGGCACTTGGCAACGGGATCGTGATGGCTGTTGATGCCGTGACCTTAACAACTATCATCCTGATTATGATGGTGCGCACCATCAACTGGAAGCTCACGGTTGCTGCACTCTTGCCACTGCCTTTCATGGTGGCTGTAGTCGTCGGTTTCGGCCGAGTTATTCATGGACGCTTCCGGGCCGTGCAGGAGGCATTCTCGGCTCTGACAGACCGTACTCAGGAGAATTTTTCTGGTATTCGAGTGGTGAAAGGCTTTGTCCAGGAAGAGGATGAGATTAAACGCTTTGCTGAAGTAAACCAGCGGAATGTAGATATGAATATGCGCCTAGTTCGGATTTGGGGGCTGTTCTGGCCGCTGGTTGGTTATCTAGCCTCAATCAGCTTTGTGATAGTCCTGGGCTATGGCGGTACGATGGTGATCAACGGCACCATTACTTTGGGTGACTTCGTTGCTTTTAACAGCTACCTAGGGATGCTGACCTGGCCTGTGATGGCACTGGGCTGGGTGATGAATATCATTCAGCGCGGTAAAGCTTCGATGGACAGACTCAATGTCATCTTTGACGAAGTTCCAGAGGTGCGCGATGAACCGCCATTAGCGGAAGTCACTGAGCTCCAGGGCGCGATCACCATTGAAAACTTGACGTTCACCTATCCAGGCGCGACTCAGCCTGCGCTCAAGGATATCAGTTTGGAAATCAAGCCTGGAGAGACGGTGGGCATCTTGGGTCGAACAGGGTCTGGTAAGACGACGCTGCTTAATCTTCTCCTGCGTTTGTACAACCCACCCTACGGCACGATCAAAATTGATGGTCATGATATCCGGCGCATACCTTTGGAGACCCTGCGGACCAGCATCGGGTACGTTCCGCAGGATAACTTCTTGTTCTCGACTACAATTCAAGAAAACGTCGATTTTGCCCAAACAGGAAGTTCGTTGGATACAGTTGCTCATTACACCAGGATCGCGCAGGTTTACGACAACATAATTGAGTTTCCGCAGCAATTTGATACGATGGTGGGTGAGCGGGGAGTCACTTTGTCTGGTGGGCAGAAGCAGCGCATTGCAATCGCGCGTGCGCTTATTAAAGAGCCGCAGATTCTCATCATGGACGATAGTTTATCAGCTGTAGATACCGAAACTGAGGAAGCAATTCTGCGGAATCTTAAGGACGTTTTCGAAGGGCGTACGGTGCTTATCGTTGCTCACCGGATATCGACTCTGCAGGGGGCTGACAAGATCGCAGTCCTCGACGAAGGGCGTATTGTGCAGCTCGGCACTCACGATGAATTGGTGACTCAGCCGGGACTTTACAGAGAACTCTATGAGAAACAGCTCTTGGAAGAAGAGATCCAAGGCGTTGGCTAGAGAGGGTAGGTGACAAGGTTGGATTACATCCATGAAGAACAAGAACTAGGTAAAGTGTATGACTCGCGCCTGATGAAGCGCCTCCTGGCCTACGCCCGCCCCTATTGGCGGCTGATTTTGCTTTCGATCCTACTTCTGCTTGTACTGAGCGTTATCGATCTGGCGCGGCCGTACCTCATAAAGGTAGCGATTGACGATTACATTCTGGGCCCTACTCAAGCTGGCGAAGGTCTGCGGGACAACCATATCCAAGCTCTTGTGCGCTTAGGATGGTTTCTATTTGCTATTCTGACACTTGGGTTTGTGCTCAACTACGTGCAGGTGTACCTGCTGCAGTACACCGGTCAGCGTATTGTGTACGATATTCGACAGCATATCTTCAGCCACATGCAGGAACTATCGCTGTCTTACTTTGACGGTAACCCGGTGGGGCGGTTAGTCACTCGCGTGACCAATGATACCGAGCATCTTCTAGAAATGTACACCGCTGTGCTCGTGAATCTTTTCAAAGATGTCTTTCTCCTAGTGGGAATCGTCTTGGTGATGTTCCGCCTCAATACGAGGCTGGCTTGGGTTGCAATGGCTGCTATTCCTTTCATTGTAGGCATGACTATTGTTTTCCGCTTGAAGGCTCGGGCAGCGTATAGGGAAGTGCGTGTCAAGCTGGCGCGCATCAACGCCTTCCTTGCTGAGAACATTTCCGGGATGCGTCTTGTACAGATTTTTAGGCAGGAGAAGCGCAAGCTTGGTGAGTTTGATGATGTAAATAAAGAACACCTTAAGGCCAGCATGCGGGAACTGCGGGTTTATGCAGTCTTCCGCCCCGCAATGGAACTCCTGTTTTCTCTCGCGATGGCTCTCTTGATTTGGGTTGGGGGCGGCGATGTAATTCGCGGAGTAGTTGAGTTTGGTACTCTGTACGCATTTATCAACTATCTCGAGCAGTTTTTCCGCCCAATCAATGACTTAACCGAGAAGTATAACATCATGCAGTCTGCTATGGCTTCGGCGGAACGCATTTTCCAAATCCTGGACACTGAACCAGGGATTCCCGAACCAGCGCAGCCCAAAGCACTGGGTGAGGTTAGGGGTAGAATTGAATTCAAGAATGTCTGGTTTGCCTATGTGGGCGAGGAATGGGTATTAAAAGACGTTTCCTTTGTAATTGAGCCAGGCGAAACGGCTGCCTTTGTGGGCGCAACGGGTGCTGGAAAAAGCACCATCATGAACCTGATTACCAGATTTTATGATATCCAGCGCGGCCAAATCCTGATCGACGGAGTGGATATCCGAGAAATCAGCAAGAGCGAACTGCGAAGGCACATCGGCCTTGTTATGCAGGATGTCTTCTTGTTCTCAGGAACCATTAAGGACAATATCCGCTTGAACAATCGCAGCATTTCTGATCAGCGGATCAAAGAGATTGCCCAATATGTCAATGCGCACCACTTCATCGAACAGCTGCCTCAGAAGTATGATGAACCGGTGATGGAAAGGGGAGCCACACTTTCGGCAGGACAGCGACAGCTCTTGGCTTTCGCACGAGCACTAGCTTTTGATCCGGCGATTCTCATTTTGGACGAGGCTACCGCCAATATCGATACAGAAACTGAACAGCTTATCCAGGATGCCCTGCCTAAGCTTTTGGAGGGAAGAACCAGTATCGTGGTGGCGCACCGCCTGTCTACTATTCAGAATGCGGACAAGATCATTGTACTGCACAAGGGGCAGATTCGGGAAATGGGCAGTCATCAAGAGCTCTTGGCTCGGCGGGGGCTGTACTACAATCTCTTTCTCCTGCAGTACAAAGATGATTTTCAGCACCTGATTGGTTCATAAATTGGAATAACTTGGGCTGTTTTGTGCACACTTCAAATTGGGAGGTGTTTGAAGTGCTGCACGAGCGCTACAGCCTGTTTGAGGTAATCGGGAGAGGCAGAGGAGGCGTGGTTAGGCGCGGTTTTGACCACGTACTGAAGCGAGACGCAGCAGTCAAAACGATGGAGGATACTCCTGAAGCACGTAGGGAAGTGCAGATGCTCGGGCAGCTGCAGCATCCCCGTATCGCTGGATTCTGTGATGCAGTTATCCACAAAGGTAAGATTCATCTCATCATGGAGCTTGGGCGAGGCGGTACCTCCAGGCAGAGACGCCTTACTCTAGAAGACCTGCTCGAAGTAGGACAAGATGCAGCCGAGGCCCTCAGCTATCTGCATAATCTCGGGTTTATCCATGGAGATGTTAAGCCGTCGCATCTTGTTTTCTTCGATGACGGTCGCGTCAAGCTGGTGGACTTTGGCTCTTCCACCACAATCGGCGATGGAAGTCTAGGTGGAACCAGAGGCTACATTGCACCTGAGAGGAGAAGGGGAGCACCAGCAGATCCTAGGATGGACGTTTATTCATTAGGAAAAACGCTGTTAGCTCTCGCCAAGGAGAACCGGATAAAGCTGCCTGCTCATCTGCGCATTATTCTGCAGAAAGCTACAGCATTTGATCCAAAAGAACGCTTTCAGGATATGGACGAGTTTCTCGAGGCATTTCAACAGGAGACACCTGCCAAAGAGTCCCAACCTATTCCTTATCTGAGGGGCTTAGCCTGCGCCTTATTCACCTTAGCCTTCATGTTCTTTGGCGTGGGAGAAGAGGTTTATCCGGCGGTCTTTACTACATTTTTAGGACCAGGGATCGTGGGATTCTGCGGGCTGTATTCGCCACTATTGGCCTTGGTTTCGTTAGCTGTAGTAGTTATACCGTTGTTTCTCATCTGAGAATAAGAAAAATCGGCTTTGCCAGCAGGCAGGCCGATTATTTCTTATTTCACCCGTTCAAAGGATATGTTGAGTACATTTCCCCATTTGTCTAGGGTTGTTTTCATCTGCTGTTTGAAATCCCCAAGGCTCATAATCTGTGATATACTAGCCATATTGGTAAACATTTCGTATACGCCAACCGCATCTTGATAGGATTGTTCGAGCTTCTCTAACGCTTCACGCAGTTTTTCATTCTCAGCCTTAAGCTCGGCGATGGTTTGTTTCAGCTCTTCCAACTCTGTGGCTTGGCTGCTTGACGTTTCATGAGCTTGAACAAGCGCTCCTAAAGCCTTTATGATACTCTCAATACTGGGCTGGCCTGCGGCAGCTTCGAGGCGCTTGATGCGACTTTCAACCTGCTGGATATATTCGGGCAGTCCTTGAAAAGCAGCAATGAGTTCAGGATCTAGTTTAAGTTCTCGAGTGCGAGCTGGGCTCGTTTTGGTCGGGCTGGGTGCAGGCTCCTGTTTGGGTTCTTCCCGCTCTTTTCGAAGTACGTTGTAGTACAGCATGCCAACAGCCGCTTCAGATCGATGCGGTAGTATGCGGGCCACTCGGCGGAAGGCTTCGGTGAGAGGCAGGTCATTTGCTTTAGCATACAGCACCTGCTCCCAAACAATATCCTTTTCTTCGTCTGTCCAGATGCGGCCGCTGGTGCGTTCTTTAGATGCAGACGACTTCTGTGTTGACATTCTATCTACCCCCCTATGCACTTCATTTATATTTATGATCAGTATAACCTGGATATGTTGTCTTATTCTGGTACATATGAGGGAGTTGAGCAGTATGAATATTTTCGCTAATCTTAGTCCTCTTGACCATCGCTACCACGCATCAGACCCGACGCTTTGGCAGGAACTTTCTGCTGTATTATCTGAAGAAGCTTATATCGGCTACCAAATGCGGGTCGAATGGGCTTTGGTACAGGCCTTAGAAGACAGGGGTATCTGTCCTCAAGGTTCTGCCGCCGAGGTTCATGATGCGTGCCAGCGCATTACACCCGCTGATGTGCGTGCTGAAGAGGAAATTACAAGACATAACGTGCGGGCTTTGGTCAACTGCATTCAAAGGGAAGTCAGCGAAGCGGTGCGCCCCTTTATTCACCTGACTGCTACATCCGTTGATATCCTCGATACAGCCCGAGCACTACAGCTGCGCGATGCTGTAGACCGAGTTCTCCTGCCGCGCCTTGAGGAGTTTCTCAAAGTTCTGATCGACCTTGCTCAGAGAACCGCTGATGTACCCATGGTCGGCCGTACCCATGGCCAGCATGGAGTGCCTATTACCTTTGGGTTTGCCATGGCTGAATATGTAAGCCGCCTGGGAGGTAGAATTGAAAAGATCAAGCAGGTGAAAGACAATCTGCGGGGCAAGATGGCGGGAGCTGTAGGGGCCTACAATGCGAGCTCGCTTTTCTTCGAAGACCCACATGCCTTCGAACGAGAAGTACTCGCGCTTTTAGGCCTTCGGCCAGGCGATCATTCCACTCAGATTGTAGAACCAGAATATGTTCTCGATTTGATGCATGCGCTGACAAGCACCTTTGGAGTATTGGCCAACTTCGCCGATGATATGCGCCATCTGCAGCGTACAGAGATCAGCGAAGTAGGCGAAGCGTTCGAAGCAGGTCAGGTTGGTTCTTCGACAATGCCGCATAAACGCAATCCTTGGAACTACGAGCATGTAAAGAGCATGTGGAAGGCCTTTATGCCTCGCATGATGACGGTCTATATGGATCAAATCAGCGAGCATCAGAGGGATCTGACGAATTCGGCATCCTCGCGCTTTACGACTGAAATAGTGGCTGCTCTGACCATGGCTGTCCAGCGTCTCACCAAGGTGACAAAGAAATTGGTAGTGGATGAAGAGCAGATGCTGAGGAACCTTAAGCTGCATGCCGGTCTGATTGTGGCTGAACCGCTTTACATACTCTTGGCTGCACACGGTCATCCAGATGCCCATGAAGCGGTGCGCCGACTTACACTCGAGGCCGAGAAAACTGGACGCAGCGTAGCCGAGCTCGCCAAGGAGAGTGCAGAGCTGGCTCCCTATCTGGCCAAGTTTACACCTGAGCAAATTAGGGTCATTTCCGATCCTCTAACATATACCGGCCGCTCCGCTGCGAAATGCAAAGAAATATGTGCGGTCCACTTAGAAAAAATAACAAAATTATAATTCACAAAAAGAGGGTTTCCAGCATAGACCAAGAATAATTCGGAAAAGGTATTTTACTACCTGTTCTGTAACGACAGGGGGCGGGTGTAGATGACCAGGGGGTGAACTCGCTTGCTTCCTGTCAGCTGTTATAAAAAAAGGCCATGGCGGCCTTTTTTTGTTACTTAAGTTTTGTAATATTAAGCTCAGTGTGGGGATCGACCATCACTGTTTGGAAACTCTCATACAGTACAAAGCCTGGCTTGGCGCCTGACGGCTTGCGGACATGGCGGCGCTGAGTATAGTCTACTGGCACTTTGGGGGAATCCTTTGCTTTTGAGTGACGAGCTGCTAGAACTGCGGCCGTCAAGATTGCTTCAGCACTCGGTTCGCCCTCTGTTTTTAAAACCACGTGGCTTCCGGGTATTTTCTGGGCATGAAACCACAGGTCGGTAGGTGCAGCTCTGCGGAAGGTTAGATTGTCGTTTTGGCGGTTGTTTCTGCCGACCAAGATGATATAACCATCGGCGGTTTGGAACTTCTCTGGTTCCGAAGCAGGTGATGGTTTTGAACGGCCTTTGCCCTTGGTCTGGGCTTTAATGTAACCTTCTCGCTCGAGTTCCTGCTCTATTTCCTGTAGGGTGCGCACCGAATCGGCAAGTTCCACATGAGTAAGTGTTTCCTCAAGGTAATGCTTTTCTGCCTCAGTTTTCTCGAGCTGCTCGAGAGTAATGTCCAGACTCTTTTTTGCTTTATTGTACTTCTTGAACATAGCTTGGGCATTATCGCTGGGTGACAGAGTAGGATCGAGCTCAAGAGTGACTTCGGCCATATTTGGGTCATGATAATCGATCACTTTTGCTGAGGCTGCCCCAGGAGAAATCAGATGCAGATTTGCCGTAATCAGTTCTCCTAATCGGCGCCAGACATGTGCCTGCTTAGCATCGGCAATTGTCTGTCTCTGCAGACCTTCCTTCTTTTCCACTCTTTCCAAGTGGCGTTTTAACACGCGGCGGAGCTTGCTTTTTGCCTGTTCAAGGTCGGCTTTCTGGACTCGTTCAGTATAGAAAAAATCGATCAAACTATCGATGCTGGTATACGTTTCACATGGATACAGGGTAATATCGTAGGCGGCAAAATCGGCCTTGGGAATTGTTGTGAAGCTGCCTGTCTGACGTTTCATAACTTCAGCCAAGACATCTTGCACCGCGGCGATAATCCGTCCCCAATCTTCATCATTGGTGTCGGCCCGCAGTGCCTTTGGATCAACTCCTGCTCTGAAAAGAATTTCCTGCGCAGCCAGCTTACTCAATCCCTGCAGTGTGTTTTGGAGGATTTTCCAAAGCGGCAGGGTGGGATCGGCTAAACGCAGATCGGTGTGAAGTTCTTCCGGAGAGATTAGGCTTGGATCTTTCTTCCCTTGGTCCGGGGGGAACTCATAGGGTTCGCCTGGAGCTAGAATGCGGTCAACGGCGGCTTCTAGGGGAGTTTTTCGCTTGATGGCGTCGAGGATCACACCCTCTTCATTCACCAACAGGATGTTGCTCTGCCGGCCCATGATTTCCAATATCAGGCGGTATTCGCAGGGCGAGCCATCGGTACCCATTCCTTCCAGGACAATTTGGGCAACCCGGTCAAAACCATACTGCTCAATCCTTAGAATCCGGCTTGGTTCGATATATTTCCGAAGGAGCATGCAAAAAGCTGGTGGGGAAACAGGGTTCTCCCAGTCTGCATCAGTTGTATGTATGCGTGGATAAACCGGGTCCGCTGATACAACAAGTGTTTCGCTGCGGCCAGGTACTCTGATATTCATGGTGATAGTGTGGCGGTCGGGTTGATAGATTTTCATGATCCGCCCGTTTCTGAGTTTCTGATCGATGTCGCTGAGTAATGCATGCAGTGTTAGTCCGTCCAGGGGCATATGCGGCACTCCTTTCTGGAGACATTATATCAGAGGGAACTGAGTCACTCAATTAGGAAGGTAATAGTGCTACTTGTGGAGAATATGTGTCGAGAACATTACACTGAGAGAGGTCCCGATAATGCAAAAGACCCGTTTAACAGCTGTTATTCTCGTCTTAGTAATCAGCTTAAGTTTGATCGCCCATGCTGCAGGACAGACTCAGTTCGTGCAGAACAGCCTGCACGCCTTGGTGTATCATGCCATGCAGATTGAGCGCTTGTTCCCCGAACTTGATCCAGTAGGGGCAGCCATTGGCGAGCTCAGTAAAGCTATTCAAGAAGAGGAAGCTGAGGAGGCTTATCTCCTATTAGGTTTGATTTATCAGAACTTAGGCCTGCATGAACATGCTGTGCGCCAGTACTCGCGCTTTTTAGAACGTAATCCTCAAGAAGGATGGGTCTGGGCGCTCCTTGGTGATGCATATCTGGCTTTAGGTGAATATGGTGAAGCAGAATATGCCTACCGCGCATCCAACGACCATGGCTCTTATGCTCGCTCCTTCTATGGATTAGGCAATGTCTTTTTAGACACTCGGGATTACGGTGCGGCCAAAGAGGCCTTTGAAAAGGCTTTAGAAGAAGCACCGGAGTTTATAGGTGCCAGAGTGGGTCTAGGAATCAGCTTGTATCACCTCGGTGATTTTGAAGAAGCAGTAGAAGTACTCGAGTTTTCCCAGCTGATGGATCCCCGTTCAGTGGAAATCCACAACTACTTAGCCTTAACATATGAAGCGCTAGGGCGCACCGAACAGGCACAACATGCTCGAGAGCGAATTGCCGAACTCACCCCCTAACACTAGGGGGTGTTATTTTTTGTCCACCGCCAGAATACATATCACTGAGACTTTTGGGAAAGGTGATGTTTGCTTTGGCGGAATTGTGGCATACGAAATCAACAGCTGCAGCTGCTCGTGAACTGCGCACCAATGTCGAACAGGGGCTCAGCCGCTCTGAGGCTGCTCGCAGGCTGAAAGAGCTGGGCCCAAACCGGCTCGCTGAAGGAAAGCGCATCTCTCCTCTAGTTTTGTTCATTAACCAATTCAAAGATTTCATGGTTCTCGTCCTGCTGGTTACTACCGGAATATCTGCACTTCTAGGTGAAGTGATGGATGCCTTAGTCATTCTAGCGATCGTACTTTTGAATGCTGCCTTGGGGTTTATCCAAGAGTATCGCGCAGAGCGTTCCCTTGATGCTCTAAAAGAGCTCACGGCTCCTCACTGCAAAGTAGTTCGAGATGGGCAGTGGTATAAAGTGCCAGCTCAAGAGGTGGTGCCAGGCGACGTCGTAATATTAGAAGCAGGAGACCGGGTCCCTGCCGATGGCCGGCTGATTAATGTGCAGTCATTGAGCATAGATGAATCAACATTAACAGGTGAATCTGTCCCCGCTAACAAGGCTGCCGATGTGTTGTCAGACCCTAACCTAACGCCCGCAGATCAGAAGAACATGGTATTCATGGGCACCCTAGTTACGCGGGGTATCGGCCGCGCTCTGGTTACAGCTACCGGGATGGACACAGAAATTGGAAAAATTGCGCATCATATTCAATCATCGCCTGAGACGGAGACACCTCTCCAGAGGCGCTTAAGCCAGCTTGGTAAAATACTCATTCTAGGCTGTCTGGTCATTGTCGCGATAGTGTTTGTTACCGGCGTGATGCAGGGTTTTCCCGTCTATAAGATGTTCATGGTAGGGGTTACTCTAGCTGTAGCCGCCATTCCCGAAGGTCTGCCGGCGGTAGTTACGATTGCACTGGCCGTTGGCGTTCAACGTATGGCGAGGCGAAACGCTATAGTCCGTCAGCTGCCAGCTGTGGAAACACTGGGTTGCGCTACCGTAATCTGTTCCGATAAAACCGGCACCTTGACTGAGAATAAGATGACGGCACAGAAAGTGTGGGTGGACGATACTCTTTATGATGTAGAAGTCACCAAAGGCCTTACGAAGGTGGTGCGGGATTCCGATTCGTTTCAGAGGCTCTTGACAGTATGTGCGCTTTGTACCCATGCTCAAGCCTCGAAACGGGGCGACGTGGTAGGTGACCCTACCGAAGCAGCCCTATTGCGGCTAGCTCTCGATGGAGGGTTCGATCAAAAGAAACTGCAGGCTCAGTATAAAGAGCTGAGGGAAATCCCTTTTGACTCGGAACGCAAACGCATGTCTGTTCTGTCCCTGGGGCCAAGTGGATATGTCTCGTTGGTTAAGGGTGCTCCAGATATCACTCTGCGGCGGTGTACCCATATTCGCTTGCATGGAAGAGTAGTGCCTCTTGATGCAGCATTCCGGGACCGGATTGCGCGCCAGTTGGATGCTATGGCTGATGAGGCGCTGCGGGTTTTGGCTTGCGCCGAAAAAGTCCTGCCCGGACCCCATGTGCCCGACGGCTCCTTGGAACAGGGCCTGACATTCTTAGGATTAGTGGGTCTGATCGACCCGCCTCGCCCAGAAGCTCGCCAGGCTATTAACATCGCCCGGCGGGCTGGTATCCGCACCATTATGGTCACAGGCGATCACAAGAAGACGGCTGCCGCGATCGGAGCGCAGTTGGGGCTCCTTACTCCTGAATCCTCCGAAATACTTACAGGCACCGAGTGGGAAATGCTCTCCGAGGCAGAGCAGCGTCGTCAAGTGCAGAAAACTGCTGTCTTTGCCCGGGTGACACCCAGTCACAAGCTCTCAATCGTTAAGGCTCTTCAAGCTAATGGGGAGATCGTAGCAATGACCGGAGATGGTGTTAATGACGCCCCTGCTGTCCGAGAGGCAGATATTGGAATCAGCATGGGTATCCAGGGGACTGATGTGACCCGTGAAGCATCAGCGATGGTTCTTACCGACGACAATTTCGCCACAATTGTTAATGCAGTTCGCGAAGGGCGGGGGATCTACGATAACATCCGTAAGTTTATCCGCTATCTACTGGCATGTAACGTGGGGGAAGTTGTTACGATGTTTGTCGCTACCCTCCTTGGTCTGCCTCTGCCTCTGATACCTATTCAGATTCTTTGGATGAATTTAGTTACCGATGGTCTGCCTGCAATCGCCCTGGGCCTGGATGCAGCCGAAGAGGACATTATGGACCGCCCACCGCGGTCGCCTCGCGAAGGAGTTTTTGCCAGGGGGCTCCATTTGCGCATATTGGTCACTGGGATTATTATCAGTGCCTGCACCTTAGCAGTGTTTGTTTTCAGTTTGTGGTATTATCCTGGGGATGAACTGAAAGCGCGCACGCTAGCTTTTACAACCCTGGTCATGTCGCAGTTGGTATATGTTTTCCAGTGCCGTTCAGAACAGCATTCCATCTTTGAGCTTGGATTATGGGGCAATCTATACTTGGTTGGAGCTGTGCTGATTTCCGGCGGAATGCATGTGGCAATTCTGCACCATCCCGTGCTGCAGCAGCTTTTCCAGACCACATCTCTCAGCTTAGATGATTGGCTCTTGGTATCGGTGTTCTCCATGGCATCCCTGTTCTTAGATACTATTTGGCGAATGGTCAAAACCTCAGTTCGGAAGCATTTTTCAATGGTGAAAGTCTAACCAGCAGGAGGATTTTCCAGGCAACTAGCGAAGGTACAATAAACGGGCAGGATTGTACCCTGTTCACGATTCTGCAAGCTAGGAGGCCTTACTGTGTTAAAAAGTATGACTGGATTTGGCCGTGGGGAAGCGGTGGGTGAAGGTTGGCTTGTCAAAGTAGAAATGAAATCAGTCAACCACCGCTATTTGGATCTAGCACCCCGTATGAGCCGTGATTATGCAAGGTTAGAGGAAACGGTAAGGCGGGTTGTGCAGAGTCGTCTCTCCCGTGGTAGAGTAGATGTCAGCGTTGTGGTTGAAGAATTCGAACCACAAGAGCGCACTGTGAAGGTTAATATGCCTCTGCTCCGGGGTTATCTAGCAGCCCTGGAGCAGATTCGGTCCGAGCTCCCCGACCAACAGAAGATCACCCTTGATCAGATTCTGGATCTGCCGGGCGTCTTGGAACCGGAGGATCCAGAGATTGATTGGGAGCACCTAACAGCCCTGACCGAGGAGGCCCTTGACCAGGCTTTGACAGATCTTGAAGCCATGCGGGCCCAGGAAGGGGCTTTACTCCAAAAGGACATTCTGACTAAGCTAGCTCAAATTCATGAATTAGTTGATTCAATTGAACAGCAGGCTCCTGAGGTCGTTGATGCCTACCGGATGAGGCTGCGAGAGCGACTGCGTGAGTTGTTAGACGGGACAAGCCTAACCGAAGAGCGGTTCATAGGAGAGGTAGCTCTGTTTGCCGAGCGTGCTGCCATCGATGAAGAGATTGTCCGTTTGCGCAGCCATCTCAAGCAGTTTGAACAGACCTTAGGGTCGGACGAGCCCGTAGGACGTAAATTGGATTTTCTGCTGCAGGAAATGAACCGGGAAGTGAACACCATCGGTTCTAAGTCAAGCAGCATTGATATAGCTGGTGCCGTAGTGGAAATTAAGAGTGTGCTGGAAAAAATCCGCGAACAAGTTCAAAATATTGAGTAACGACGGAGGAGGTGAACTAGGATGGCACTGCCTCAATTGACGCGGGAACAGAAGCTTTCGGCACTGCAGAAGGCACAAGAAATGCGCTCCAGACGGGCTCAACTGAGAGAACAGCTTAAGAGAGGAGAAATCACTCTTAAGGAAGTCTTAGAGCGGGCTGATGATGAAGTAATTGCCAAGATGCGTGTGTCCTATTTGATTCAGTCTCTACCCCAGGTCGGCAAAGTAACCTCGAAGCGGATCATGGACGAGATTGGAATCAACGAGAACCGGCGCGTTCAAGGTTTGGGCAAACGCCAGATCAGCGAGCTCCTGAAGAAGTTGGGCTAATTCGGGCCCATGGAAGCAGGGAGGATCGAGATTGGATATAAAACTGGTTAACATAGGATTTGGGAACATCATCGCTGCTAATCGTATCGTTGGGATAGTTAGTCCTGAATCTGCTCCCATTAAACGATTGATTCAGGAAGCTCGGGAGAGAGGCATGCTGGTAGACGCCACCTATGGTCGGCGCACTAGAGCAGTTATCATCACAGACAGCGATCATGTGATTCTGTCCGCAGTTCAACCTGAGACAGTTGCGCATCGCTTGACACAGAAAGAACCAGAGAATCAAACGAACTAAGTAGGGGGCTAACACTAATTGATTGACAAATCAGACCACAGGAGGGATAGTGGAATGCGGCGCAAAGGGTTTCTGATAGTGTTGTCAGGACCAAGTGGAGCTGGCAAGAATTCGGTAATGAATGCTGTGTTTCCCACTATCCCTAACCTAAAATATTCTATCAGTGTAACAACTAGGCCGCCCCGTCAAGGTGAAGTAGAAGGGGTCGACTACTTTTTCCGTACAGAAGAGGAATTTGATGAACTAATACGCCAGGAGAAACTTTTAGAATATGCTTCTTTTGTAGGATATCGCTATGGCACTCCTAAAGATTTTGTATTAGAACAAATTGCCGAGGGCAACACTGTAATTATGGATATTGACATTCAGGGTGCCAGCCAAATTCGCGAAAAAATGCCTGAAGCGGTTTTTGTGTTTCTGCTGCCTCCGACTCGAGAAGAGCTGCAGAGGCGCCTCACACTGAGAGGTTCAGAAGCTGAAGATGCAATTAAACAGCGGCTGCAGAAGTCTGCAGAGGAGCTTAAACATATCGTTCATTATGACTATTTCATTATTAATGATCAGCTAAGCAAGGCCGCTGAACAGCTGCGGCATATTATTATGAGTGAATGGTCGCGTGTCAGTCGCGTAGACATAGAAGAGTTGCAAAAATTATGGAAAGGATGGGATAACTCATGAAAATCGTCAGTGCTGGGGACATCGACATGCGCGGTTCGAGCCGTTATACAGTGATTGTCGCTGCAGCCAAGCGTGCTCGTCAGTTGATTGACGGTGCAAAGCCCTTGGTAGAACCTGATTCTGTCAAGCCTGTAACCATTGCTTTAGAAGAAATCAATGCAGGTAAGGTTGCGTGGTATCATACCAAGGAAGGAATCAAGTAGTAGAGCCTGTGGAGAGACCGCCACAGGTGTTTTTGTCTGATTGAGAAGGAGAAGCCTTAGAGTTGATAGGAAAACGCTACGCTGGTGTAATAGTTGATATCAAAGCCACCGCTGTAGACCGTATCTTTACCTACAGTATTCCGGAACATCTGGAGATCTCAGTGGGGCATAGGGTGCTGGTGCCTTTTGGCCCTCGCAAACTAGAAGGTTACGTGATCCGCATCACCGATGACCCGGGCATACCCGTCGAAAAAGTCCGGGCTATTTTGCGCGTCCTCGATGAAGAACCGGTTATCCTGCCCAGTCTCTTAGAATTAGCCTTTTGGATGAAAGACACATACTACGGGCTTTTATCGGAAGCGCTGCAGTATATGCTGCCACCAGGGGTGCGCTACGGTAGAGAGCGAGCGGGGACTAAGCGGCAGATGGTGGTCAAGCTGGTCGAATCCAAGCCCGTTCTGTCAGAACGCGCTGTTGCGCAGCGGCGGGTAGTAGAAACCTTGCAGAAATCAGGCCCGATGCTGGCGTCAGAACTGGTTAGCCTCGCTGAGGCTAGTTATCAAACGCTGGATGCGTTGGCAAGAAAGAGTATCATCGAAATTTCTCAGCAGCAGATTGAGCGGCGGGCCGAGTGGGATGTAATTCAATTTCCTGCGCCGCGCCAGCTGACGCCCAGTCAAACCACAGCCTGTCAAACTATCCTGCAGGAACTCGAAAGTCAGCAGCGTCCCGTGCTTCTCCATGGGGTTACAGGCAGCGGTAAAACCGAAGTCTATCTGCAGGTAATTCAAGAGGTGCTGCGGAAGGGCAAACAGGCACTGGTCCTGGTACCTGAAATCAGCCTGACTCCGCAGATCGTGAGCCGTTTTGGGAGCCGCTTTGGAGATAGAATCGCGGTAATGCACAGCGGACTGAGCGATGGTGAACGCCACGATGAATGGTGGCGTATTTTCCGCGGGGAAGCATCTGTGGTAATAGGAGCGCGGTCCGCGGTTTTTGCTCCGCTGAAGAACTTGGGATTGATCGTAATAGATGAGGAACATGAGGGTACATATAAACAGAGTGAAGGTTCGATCCGTTATCACACGCGGGCAGTCGCGGAAAAGCGGGCTGAACTGGTAGGGGCTCAGCTGGTCCTGGGCAGTGCCACTCCTGCGGTGGAAAGCTATCATAAGGCACTTAAAGGCGAATACGTGCTCACCGTTCTTCCCGAACGGGTAGAAAACAGGCCTCTTCCCGATGTGGAGATTATCGATATGCGAGCGGAGTTCGAACATGGCAACCGCAGCATCTTGAGTGCAAGTCTGCGCACGGCTTTAGAAAATGTACTGCTGCGAGGAGAGCAGGCTATCATTCTGCTCAACCGCCGAGGATTCTCATCATTTGTTCTCTGCCGAGAATGCGGACACGTTATGGAATGCCTCAACTGCAGTGTTTCAATGACCTACCATCAATCAGACCGCAAGCTGCACTGCCACTACTGCACTGCTAAGCATGATCTGCCGCAGAAGTGTCCTAACTGCGCATCGCCATATCTGCGGCAGTTTGGCGTAGGAACCGAACAAGTAGAAGCTTATTTGAAGGCGCAGTTCCCCACAGCGCGTCTCAGCCGGATGGATGCAGATACGACTAGCCGTAAAGGGGCTCATCGTGCTATTTTGAAGCGGTTCGCCACGCAGGAGACGGACATCTTAATCGGAACACAGATGGTTGCAAAAGGTTTGGACTTTCCGCATGTTACACTGGTGGGTGTACTGAGCGCTGATCTAACTTTGAATCTACCGGATATCCGCTCCTCAGAACGAACATTCCAGCTGCTTACACAGGTGGCAGGTAGGGCAGGACGTGGAGATCTGCCGGGCCGTGTAATTATTCAGTGCTATGACCCGAATCATTTTGCCATTCAGGCAGCTAAAGAGCATGATTACGGGCGTTTTTTTCGGCAGGAGATCTCATTCCGCAGGCAGATGGGATACCCGCCTTTTCAAGTGTTAGTACGAATTCTGTGTACAGGCCCTGAAACAGAGGTTCAGGCTCACGCCCATTCCATTGCTGCTTATTTCAGGGAACACGGTGTTCATCCGGGCCAGCTTTATGGGCCGTCACCAGCGCCGATCAGCAGAATCAAAGGCCGGCACCGCTGGCAGATTGTAGTCAAAGGCGAATGGGGCTCACTTTTTAGCCAGTTACCTGAGTCACCGAGCAATGTGTACACGACCATTGATGTTGATCCGCTCTTCCTGTTGTGAATATGGTATAATACTCTAATATGGTATAATAGCTTATGAGGTCCAAGAATGGAGGATATAAATGGCTGTACACAAAATTGTGGTAGTGGACGAACCAGGTTCTGAGGTGCTGCGGCAGAAAGCTGAACCGGTCAAGAACATTACCAATCGAACACGAAAATTGATTAAAGATATGATAGAGACTATGTATGCCGCCGATGGCGCTGGCCTAGCGGCTCCCCAGATTGGGATCAGCAAGCAGATTGTCGTCATAGATGTAGGTGAGGGTCCGATCTGTCTCGTTAATCCAGAAATCATCGAGGCTGAAGGCGAAGAAATCGATGTCGAAGGCTGCTTGAGTATTCCAGGACTGCGCGCTTATGTCAAGCGCAGCAGCCGGGTGGTAGTCAATGCTCTCAACGAAAAAGGCCGTCCGATCCGGGTGACAGGAGAGGGACTCTTGGCCAGGGCTCTCCAGCATGAGATTGACCATCTCAATGGGATCTTGATGACCGATCGCATGATATCTGAAGTGCCTCAAGATGAAGAAGAGGTTGAGGCAGGTGAGCGGGTAAGTGAGTAAACCAATGCGTATTGTTTTTATGGGCACGCCTGAGTTTGCCGTGCCCAGTCTCAAAATACTAGCTGAACAGGAAGAGGTTGTAGCGGTAGTTACTCAGCCGGATCGAGCGAGGGGCAGAGGGCACAAGGTGAGTTATTCCCCTGTCAAGCAGCTCGCAGTAGAGCTGGGGCTTCCCGTCCTCCAACCTGAAAGGGTAGCAGATCCAGATTTTATGCAGAAGATGAAAGAGCTTGAGCCTGACCTATGCGTGGTGGTAGCTTTTGGTCAGAAGATCCCTGATACTCTGCTGGAACTGCCGCCCTATGGCTGTATCAACGTGCATTCGTCGCTCCTTCCAAAATACCGCGGTGCCTCTCCAATCAACATGGCAATTGCGAATGGGGAGACCAGCACCGGCGTATCGACTATGTATTTGAGTTCGGAGTGGGATGCGGGAGATATCATCCTTCAAGCTGAAGAGCCGATCGGTCCCGATGATACTGCCGGAACCCTGCATGATCGCTTAATGGTTAAGGGAGCAGAACTTCTTGCAGAAACCGTACGGCAGATAAAGGCTGGCACTGCACCCCGAATACCGCAGGATCACAGCCAAGCAACGTATGCTTACAAATTAACCAAAGAAGATGGCAGGCTGGATTTCCAACGTACGGCCGCGGAATTAAGCCTCTTAGTGCGTGCTATGAACCCCTGGCCCATTGCCTTTACTGAAATCCACGGAGATACGATCAAAGTCTGGGAAGCTCGGCCTAAGGAGGGTACGGCCCGGCCTGGAGAGCTGGTGGCAGTAGATGGTGAGGCACTGATAATTGGGTGCAGCGCAGGGCTTCTGGCCTTAGAGAAGGTGCAGCGGCCTGGTGGTAAGGTTATCTCAGGAAGAGACTTGGCAAACGGCCTGCGCTTAGAGGTTGGTGAGGTCGTTATAGGTGAGCAGAGTGCCGAGTAAGCGCGAGACTCGTACCGATCGGCCGGAAATCATGCTTGGCTTATCTCTGATCAGCTTGCTCATGGTCACGGTTTTCATTGGGCTAGGGCGCCATCTAGGAACTTTGTGGCGGTTGATGGGCGGTCTGCTGCTTTTGGGAAGCGGTATACTGCTGTTAGGACTTGTGGGTCTATACCTAAGTCTTAAGGGCAAGACTATCCAGGGCTGGTTGTTAAGTTTGAGTCAGATGGCTGCCGACATCTTGTACCCTATTGCTCTGCAGGTTCGGCGAATTTTCGGCTTGTCGCGCGATGCGGTGCAGCGTTCTTATATAAGCATCCGCAACCTGGTGACCAAGATGCAAGGGGAAACGGTAAAATCAGATCAGATTTTGGTCCTTGTGCCTCACTGCCTGCAGTGGTCTGAGTGCAAAGTGAGGATTACCACAGAAGTGTCCAACTGCCGCCGGTGCGGACGCTGCAGCATAGGGGGCCTACTTGAACTCCAAAATCGCCTTGGCTTTTCCTTATATGTAGCCTCAGGCGGCACTGCAGCTCGACGGGCTGTGAAAGAGACACGCCCACGCGCGATTGTAGGCGTTGCATGTGAACGAGATTTAGTCAGCGGAATGCAGGATGTAAGAGGGATTCCTGTACTCGGTGTAACTAACGAACGGCCAAATGGCCCATGCTTTAATACCGAATTAGATATAAATCAGCTCGAACAGGCTGTGCTGAGTTTACTAAACGAAAAGGAGGAGTGCTGATGTTCTTTTATGACCCTACCTTTATCCTTCTAATTCCTGCCCTCTTATTCGCTCTCTACGCCCAGTCAAAAGTCAATGGTACTTTCCAGCGGTATCTGCGTGTTTACGCAAGCAGTGGGATGACAGGTGCTGAGGTAGCGCGCCGCATTCTTGACAGCAACGGCTTGTATGATGTGGCTGTTGAGCGGATACATGGGCACCTGACTGACCATTATGATCCACGTCAGCGTGTCCTCAGGTTGTCTCAGGCTGTATATGGCGGCACCAGTGTAGCGGCTCTTGGAGTAGCAGCTCATGAGGCAGGGCACGCTCTGCAGCATGCGAATAATTACGTACCCCTCGGAATCCGGAACAACCTGTTTCCCGTGGCAAACATCGGTTCCCAGATGGCTTTTCCACTGTTCTTTATGGGATTGATATTCAGATGGGATACGCTGATGTTGGTTGGTATTTGGTTCTTTATCGCTGCGTTGGCATTCCAGCTAGTGACTCTCCCAGTGGAGTTTAATGCTTCGCGGCGCGCAATTGCTCAGCTGAGCAGTGGTGGATACATCACACAGAGTGAAATTCCGCATGCGAAGAAAGTTTTGGATGCAGCGGCATTAACCTATATTGCAGCAACGGCCATGGCACTCAGTCAGCTCTTGCGCCTGCTGGTTCTGCGCAATTCGAGACGTGATTAATATGAAAAAACATGATCCACGCTTCTTAGCAGTCTCAGCACTGCAGAAATTTGACGAATCCGGGGATTTCCTAGCCGAAATCCTCGATTCTTTTATTGAGAACAGTGAATTGTCGCCGCTTGATCGAGGTTTGTTTACCGAACTTGTCTATGGTACGGTGCGCATGCGGCTCAATCTAGACTACATCATTCAGAAATTTAGTTCTCGCCCTTTGAAGAAGATCGATCCTGCGATTCGCCAAGTGCTGCGGATCGGGGCCTACCAACTCCTGTATTTGGATCGGATTCCGCCTTCAGCCGCTGTAAATGAAGCAGTAAAAGCGGCGCGGCGGCTGAGCCACAAAGGTACTGCCGGATTTGTCAATGGCCTCCTGCGGAATCTTGACCGTCAAAAGAGCCGCATTACTTATCCTGATCCGAAAGAACAGCCCGTAGATTATGTGAGCTACCGCTACTCGTTTCCGAAATGGATGGTACGGCTTTTTCTGGATCAGTGGGGTTTGACTGAAACGGAGGAACTCTGTGAAGCCCTCAATGAACCCCCTAAGACTGCACTGCGCGTGAATACGCTCCGTGCATCGCTAGAAGAGGTTCATCAGCATTTTACAGCCAAAGGAGCCCACGTAGACAAGGGTTGTTTCGCACCTGACGTATTGATGCTCGATCCTGGACATTATGCCGTGTCAGATCAGCTGTTAGTGGATGGTGCCTATTACATTCAAGACGAGGGCAGTGCCTTAGTTGCGCATGCCGTTGATCCTCAGCCAGGTGAGACTGTTTATGATCTGTGCAGCGCTCCTGGCGGTAAGACAACCCATATGGCTCAGCTCATGAAGGACCAAGGGAAAATCATCGCCTGGGATATAAGTGCAGAACGCCTCGTGAAAGTGGAGGAGAACAGTCGGCGTCAGGGATTAACTATCGTTGAGACAAGACAGGGTGATGCGTCCCGCATAATTGATACACCTCAAGCCGATCGAGTGCTGGTTGATGCCCCCTGCTCGGGACTGGGTACCATGGGTCATAGGCCTGATGTCCGCTGGCGGAAGTCACCGGATGAGATAGATAAGCTTGCAGCTCTGCAGCGCAAAATATTACGCAGCGCGGCGCGGCTCGTAAAGCCCGGTGGGAGGTTAGTGTATTCAGTCTGTACCCTAACCAAAGCAGAGGGTCCAGATAACGCCGCCTGGTTTCTTGAAGCGCATCCAGAATTCGTTCCCGCTGCTCTGCCGGAGTATTTCCCAGCTCCTTCTAGTGGTGAAGCGGCATTTACCCGGCAGTTTCTGTCCCATAGACATGGAGTAGATGGCTTTTTCATCGCCTCCTTTGCACGAAAAAATTAACCTAGCAGAAGGAAACGTTGAGTTTTCGTCAAATAGGGTAGCGAAGGAGTGATGATATGCGGATTCTGGTTGTTGACAACAATGTCGAGTTGTGCCAGATCCTGCGAGAATTTTTCAACAGCCAGGAGGATCTGACTGTAGTGGGGGAAGCTCATGATGGGGAACAGGCTTTAAGATTGATCCAGGAGCTTGAGCCTGATGTTGTGATTCTCGATGTCACCATGCCTCATCTTGACGGTATTGGGGTGCTGGAGCGCTTGGATTCTCTCGGGTTAAAGCAGCGTCCACGCATCATCGTCTTGACGGCGTTTGGTCGTGATGATCTCATCGCTCGTTTTACAGAGCTCGGTGTCGACTATTTCATGCTCAAGCCCTTCAGTTTGGAGGTTTTGGCTGACCGGGTGCGCCAGTTTACGCAGACGAGAATCACTCTAGGCCAGGCTGAAACAGCCGCAGTGCAGGCCTCGAGTAGTGTGAACGTCAACGCGTCTGTAACCCGGTTACTACATAAATTAGGTGTACCTCCGCATTACAAGGGGTTTTCATATCTGCGTGATGCCGTCTTAATGTGTGCCGACGAGGGCTACTTGGGAGGTGCGCTTACCAAAGAGCTGTACCCAGCTCTAGCGGAGAAATATGCTACGACCCCAGGCGGCGTTGAAGCTGCTATTCGCAATGCTATCATTGCTGCTTGGGAGACAGGAAATCGCGAGGCTATTGTCGAGGTCTGTGGTCAGCATGCCGCAGAGCGAGTGCCTACTAACTCTCTGTTTATTGCCAAGCTTACGGAAGAAGTGTATGTAGCACAGAAATAAAGTAAGAGCATTCTTCGGGGAAACCCGATAGAATGCTCTTTTTAAGTTACCTGGTTAGGGATGGTGGGGTAAAACCCATTGGCTCTTGAAATGGGAACTGGACAGGTTCTCCCGTTGTAGCGCTGTAATAAATGGCTCGAACGAATTCGAGTGCCTTGCGCCCTTCCACACCATCGATTGTTACAGGGCGGTCCTCAAGCACATCTTTGTAAAACTCGTCGATCTGGATCTTGTGGCTGACTCCCCAGTAGTCTTTACCGATTACTTCTTGGTCTCCTTCAGCAAAGATTTTGCGCTCTGGCTGTCCTTTGATTCGAATTACAGCTTTGTCCTTTTCAATGCGCGCTGTTCCCAGTTCGCCGTGGACCTCAAGGAGAATGTCCGCATCGTATGTATAGTAATTGCAAGCGTAGAGAGTACCAATTGCGCCGTTCTTGAAGTGGATAACGGCTTCGGCCACGTCTTCAACGTCAATTATATGGTGAGTGCGATTTGCCATGGATGCTTCTAAAGAGTCGATTTCACCGACAATCCACTGCATTAAGTCCATGGTATGAATCGCTTGGTCGATCAGCACTCCGCCGCCCTCCTGCTCCCAGGTGCCCTTCCAGTCACTCTGAGAATAGTACTCATCGGGCCTGTACCATGTGACGAACATTCGTGCACCTTTAATCTTACCGAGCTGACCCGATTCCACAGCTTCCTTGACAGCAATCGAAGCTTTGTTATAGCGGTTCTGGAAGATAACGCCCAACTTAACTTTGTTGTCTTGGGCAGCCTTAATCATGTTGTCGGCTTCATAGAGTGTAATCGACATTGGCTTTTCGGTTAAAACATGGATGCCCTTTTTGCATGCAGCGATCGCAATTTCCGAATGGTTGTAGTGCGGCGTGCAGATGTGGATCACATCAGGGCCGAGGTTCAGTACTTCGTTATAGTCTGTGAAGTACGGAATGCCATATTTCTCTCCCATAGCTTTGGCCCTTTCAGGCTTGGTATCACATGCGGCGATCAACTCTGCAGCGGGATTTTGGGCTGTGGCTGCAAAGTGGACGCTGGATACATTACCACATCCAATAATTGCGACTTTTAGCCGGTCCATTAGTGAGCCCCCTTGATATTGAATGATTCAGAGTTCTTATTCTCTCCTGATTGACAAAGTCCTGCCCTCGGGTGTATACTAAATCTTGCGGGGCGTGGCTCAGTTTGGTAGAGCGTCGCGTTCGGGACGCGAAGGTCGCACGTTCAAATCGTGTCGCCCCGACCATGCATATTTGAACTAGACGCAAGCGCTTTAAGTGAGGGCGCCGTGTCTGGTTCTTTTTGTTTTTGCGGACATTCTATGGATAAGCGTTCCGAGCAGAATATGAAGAACTTGCGGAGTGTTTTTTCTAACCGCTTTCGGTAGTGTGGAGAATAAGCAGACTCTCTGATAAACCGTTTAACATCTTCCTCAGTTGAATTTGCCAGAAGAAACCGGAGAAATCGGGAGGCATCTCCGAGATAATACTCTTCGGAACGAATCCCGCAGTCTAAAAGGTATTCTACGTATGCCGTGAGAAAATGTACTTTATTATATGTTTTCACAATTATCACTCCTTGAAAACCTCGGAGGTAAGTAAAATATGGAAAATATGGAAAGACTACATGTGGCGGGGCTGCGCCGGGCAGAGCTTGAGGATCTTTGTGCCGAGTTAGGCTGGCCGCGCTTTCGAGCCCGCCAGCTGTTTCATTGGATTCACCATAGAGCGATATCAGACTTTACTCAAATGCATAATCTGCCCAAGGCCATTGTAGAATACTTGATCGAAAACTATTCGTCTCCAATGGCTCTGGAACTTGTGCTAGAGAGACAGTCAGTTGATGGTACTGTAAAATATCTCTTCGCCTTAGCTGATCGACATACTATTGAAGCCGTCTATATTCCAGAAGATGATCGCGGCACTCTCTGTGTCTCTTCTCAGGTAGGTTGCGCCATGAAATGCACCTTCTGCGCCACAGGACAGAGTGGATTTGTACGAAGTCTTTCGCCTGCTGAGATTGTCAGCCAGGTGAACTTTGTACGTAACCGCTTGTCAGAAGAGGGGCCCGGGCTAACGAATATTGTATTTATGGGAATGGGCGAACCCTTTGCAAACTTCGAGGCTGTGATGAACTCTATCGACATCATCACTGACCGAGAAGGAATGAACCTGGGACAGCGCCGTATTACCATCTCCACCTGCGGACTAGCCGATAAGATACGTGAATTTGCCGACTTAAAGACCCAGGTCAATTTGGCCATCTCCCTTCATGCCCCAGATGACGAGCGGCGCTCGGAGATGATGCCCATCAACAAGCGGTTTCCCATCGAAGAATTGCTTGATGCCTGCCGATACTATACGCGCCAGACTAATCGACGAATCTCTTTTGAGTATGCCCTGATAGCGGGGATTAATGACTCAACCCAAGATGCCGCTCAGTTAGCGGAGCTCCTCGAAGGTATGCTTTGTCACCTCAATCTTATTCCGGTGAATCCTGTAAACAGCTTCAGCCGCCCAGATTCGGAAAAGATAGAACGTTTTCAGAAAGTTTTAGCTGCAGCAGGCATCCCGGTATCTGTGCGGCGCGAGCGGGGAACAGATATCGAAGCGGCCTGCGGACAGCTGCGCCAGGTACATGGGACAAACACCTAATGTGTTAGTGGAGGAGGATCTGCAGTGAAGTTCCTGGAGAAGTTCGAACTCCGCTTTAGCAGTTGGATAGAAGGGGTTTTTCGCCGACGGATTTCTCATCATGTCGAACCTGTTGATATTGGCAAAGCCCTCTTCGCGGCTGTAGACCGTGATAAACGGGTTAGTTTGGCCTGCATATATGCTCCAAACAATTTTGTTGTTTATCTCAGCGAAGCAGATTTTGACCATCTGAAGTCGCTTACCCGAACATTGGAAGGTGAATTAAGAGGAGTTTTGCAGGAAAAAGCCGAAAAAGATCAATTGCGCTTCATCGGACCTGTGACTGTGGCATTCGAAGCGGACAGCGCATTGACCCGCGGCAAGCTCTTCGTTGAAGCGAGTTTCGAAGAAGGAGATCTCCACCAAGATGATCCTCCGTCAGAAGTGCCGGCGGATACACAAGTTTATCGACGTGTTCCTGTCAGTCCAGGATTTCTCGTAGTTGACGAGGGGCGAACGCTGAGCAGCGTCGTCCCGCTGCGAGATGGTCTGACAATCGGGCGGAACATGGGCTGCGATCTAGTAATCGATGAGGCAAATGTAAGCCGGGTCCATGCTCGGGTTGTGTGCCGCTCTGGTGAATGGTGTATCGAGGATAACAACAGTACAAACGGTTTGTACGTAAATGGGCAGCGCGTTGATGCTGTTAAGCTGCAGTTTGGTGATGAGATTAAGATCGGAACAGCCCGGCTTATCTATAAGGAGACTCTCTAATGACGGGTATTAAGGTTGTTCTCAGACTGGCTGTGGTACTGTGGCTGCTGCGTATAATATGGGGAATGGCTCGTTTGATGCTGAACGAGTTAGAGTAGGGGTGTTGATGATGATCGTGGGGGCAGAAACAACAATCGGCCGGGTACGGCAGACCAACGAAGACGCCTTTTGGGTCAGCGATAAACTTCTAATTGTCTGCGATGGTATGGGTGGTCATCAGGCAGGAGAAGTAGCCTCTAAGCTGGCAGTGGACTATATCCGAGATTATGAGTTTTCACTTTTAGAGCCAGAAGAAGAGGTCCGCCGTGCTGTTCTTGGCGCGCATGAAAAGATTGTAGAAGCATCTAAGTCCGATCCCGGTTTGCATGGTATGGGCACGACCATTACCATGGCTTTGTGCATTCCACAGGCACAGGGTGCAGACGTGATCTTTGGTCACGTGGGGGACAGTCGTGCCTATGGTTTCAGCCAGGGTGAACTAGTCCGCATTACAAACGATCATTCTCTTGTCGGAGAATTAGCCCGTCAGGGCAGCCTTTCTCCAGAAGAGGCAGAGCAGCATCCTCAGCGCCATGTTCTTTCACAAGCTCTCGGTTTGGGCGTTGTGGACGTCGAAGTGCAGCGCAGGTTTTTTTCTTCTGGTGCAAAGATCCTTCTCTGCACCGATGGACTAACTGATGTACTGAGTGATAAACAGATCAAAGAGCATATTGAT
The DNA here is from genome assembly GCA_937988745.1 of uncultured Peptococcaceae bacterium. GTDB lineage: Bacteria > Bacillota > Limnochordia > Darwinibacteriales > Darwinibacteriaceae > JAAYMS01. The sequence goes on along the minus strand of CALKAR010000022.1, from coordinate 48,424 downwards.
AGATTAGATCCTCGGGAAGCGGCCCACAAGCTTGTCGAGTTAGCGAACACCCTGGGTGGACGTGATAATATTACTGTAATCGTAGCCCAAATCCCCTAGGAGGCACTAGTATGCGCCGTCCCATGTTGATGTGGTTAGAATTGGCTGGATGGTTCGGGCTTGCTCTGGTATATCTCGCTGTTCTGGGAAAGGAAATAGCCTTGTGGTGGCAGCTGTTCATAATTTGGACTGGCTTTATGGTGCTATATCTTATTTTACGAAGGCTTGGCCATAGAGCAGAGTGTCTGCTGCCGACAGCCTTTTTGGTTGGGCTTGGTTGGCTGTTCATGTTGCGGATCCAGCCTGCATATGCTTCTCAGCAGTTTCGCGGTTTCCTGGTTGGTTCAGCAGCATTTTGCGTTGGGATTTGGGGAGGTTGGACTCGAACACGTGTAAAATATATCTTTGGCCTTAGTGCTTTACTCATGCTCGCCGCAACATTGACTTTTGGCACAAGAGTTGGTGGTGCCAAGGCTTGGCTTGATTTAGGAATCATCCGCTTTCAACCGGTCGAGTTTGCTCGCGTTCTGCTTGTGATGTTCATAGTTCGCTATCTTGTGGAGAATCGCACTCTGCTGAATGCTAAACACGGTTGGGCCGCTGTTAAATACTGGGGTCCCTTGATGGTGTTTGTGAGCGGAGTGTTTTTGCTCTTAGCTGTGCAGCGAGACTTGGGGCCAGCTCTGCTTTTATACGCCGTATTCTGCCTCTTGGCTGCAGCAGTCGTGTTCTCTTGGCGGTTGATCGCAGCTTCTCTAGTTATCGCCGCAGCAGCTTTCGGGGCAGCCTTTTATATCTTCCCACATCTTCGGACCCGTTTGACTGCATGGCTTTCGCCGTGGGACTACGCAGAAGGAGCAGGCTATCAGGTGCTGCAGGGGTTGTTTGCTCTCAACCGAGGGAAGGTGTTGGGAAAAGGAATCGGCTTAGGACTAGGAGAAGTTATTCCTGAAGTGCACACCGATTTCATTTTTGCCCTGATTGGCGAGGAGTTGGGATTTTTTGGTGCAGCAGCAGTTCTTAGTGCATATCTGCTCCTAGCCTACTCTGGTATTAAACTTGCCAGGGACGCAGCAGAGCCGCTGGAGTATTATACGGCTTTAGGCATTGTATTGTTGTGGTCTGTGCAGGTTTTTATGGTTGTGGGTGGGATTTTGCGAGTCCTGCCTGTGACCGGTATGACACTCCCGTTTCTAAGCTACGGTTCTAGTTCATTAGCAGCCCAGATGTGGATGCTGGGAATTCTAGTCAGCATTGGGCAGGTGAGGCCCGAGTGAAGAACACCCGTCGGTTCTTTATCGGTTTGCTCGCCGGATATTTCCTGCTGCTTGCCTTCCTTGTCTATTGGCAGCTGATTATCGAGTTAGATCAACATCCGCTGAATCCGGGGCGATACAGTGTCTTTCGCTCACCACGGGGCGAGATTCTAGATCGAAATGGCCAGGTCCTCGCCGAAACAATCGACGATGCCCAGGGAACTAGACGAGTCTACGCAACCTCAGGAACCAGCCACATAACAGGGTATTTCCACGTCCGCTACGGCATGAGTGGACTGGAGCAGGTATGGCATGAAAGGCTCGCAAGCGGGCAAAAGGTGCACACAACGATTGACCTCGGCTTGCAGCAGCGCGTCGAAGAGCTCCTAGAAGGGCAGGTAGGGGCGGTTGTTGTAATGGAGCCAAGAACTGGGCAGATCTTGGCATTGGCTTCCTATCCTTATGTTGATGGCAATGCCTTGAGTGAGAAGTGGCCAGAATACCTGACAGATCAGCGAAGTCCTTTTATTAACCGAGCTGTGCAGGGGCAGTATCCGCCCGGCTCAGCGCTAAAGCCTTTGGTGCTGGCAGCGGCCTTAGAAAGCCGTGCAGTTTCCCTAGAGGATCGCTGGAATGATCGAGGTGTGATAGAGCTCTCAGGAAGGAGAATAGCAAACTTCCAAGGGCAGGCCTTAGGGGAGATCAATACAAAAGAAGCTTTGGCGCTGTCTTCAAATACTGTATTTGCACAGCTGGCGGCAGAGTTGGGCTCCGATCTGCTGCATGCGCTGCAGAGGTTCGGCTTGGGTACAGCACCAAATTTCTGTCTGCCAACCGGTGCCGGGAACTTGCCTGGAAGTGAGTTATCGGCTTATGGTTGGGGCCAAGTAGGGATAGGCCAAGGTCCTCTGCTGGTAACGCCTCTTCAGATGGCGTGTGCCGTTTCAGCAATTGCCAATGGAGGAACTTTGATGCGGCCTTACTTGGTGCAGGAAATCAAGGGTGGATGGAGATTCCCCAAGATCCAGCGCCCTCGCGTTATGTCGCAAGTGGTTCCACAGTGGGCTGCAGCTGGAGTACGAGATGCCATGGTTTTGGCTGTTCGGAGCGGTACGGCAAAGAGTGCCCAAGTGCCAGGTATCTTGACCGCCGGCAAAACTGGAACTGCTCAGACTGCAAGCGGTGCAGACCACAGCTGGTTCATTGGATTTGCTCCAGCGCTGGATCCCGCAGCCGCAGTTGTGGTACTGCTCGAACACGGTGGTACCGCATCTCAGACAGCAGCTCCCCTTGGCGGTTTGGTTTTGTGGGAAGCTCTGAAAGCCCAAGGCATTCTAGAGGGCATGTAAATTGAAAGGTGACTGCCATGATTGGTGAGAAATTGGTAAATCGATACGAGATCTTAGATAAAGTGGGCGATGGGGGGATGGCCCTTGTTTATCGTGCCCGGGATACCCTTCTCAACCGCATCGTTGCAATTAAAGTGCTCCGAGAGCAGTTCGCCAGCGATGCTGAGTTTATTGAACGGTTTCGCAGAGAGGCCCAAGCGGCAGCAAGCTTGTCCCATCCAAATGTCGTAAACATCTACGATGTTGGCCAGACAGAGCAGGCTCATTACATTGTCATGGAATATGTTCAGGGGCAGAATCTAAGTGCTATCATTAAGGAGAAAGGTGCTCTTTCAGAGCATTTTGTGGTTAGTGTGGCGATGCAGATAGCCAAAGCACTTTCCCACGCGCATCAGCACGGAATTATTCATAGGGATATTAAGCCTCACAATATTCTAATTACGCAAGATGGGCAGGTGAAGGTTACCGACTTCGGCATTGCCCAAGCCATGTCTGCTGCTAACCTCACCCAAACAGGGGTTGTTTTAGGCTCAGTACATTATTTCTCGCCTGAGCAGGCCAGGGGTGTAAATGTACAAAGTTCAAGCGACTTGTACTCCCTCGGCGTTGTAATGTACGAAATGCTTACGGGCCGCCAGCCGTTTCGAGGCGATACTCCAATTGCAATTGCCCTGAAGCAGATTCAAGAAACCCCAACTCCTATAAGGCAGTACGTGCCAGACCTACACCGCGGGTTGGAACAGCTAGTTATGAGACTGATGGCCAAAGAACCGGAACAGCGACCAAGGAATGCCGATGAGGTTGCAGGCATCCTGCTGAGCATTGAACGGGAGTTGGGCGCGGCTGAACCCGACGAGCACACGGTGGTGCTCGAAGCAATTGATGTATCAGACAAGGAGGTTAACGAGGTGGCAGCCAAGAAAAGACGGAAAGCCCGCAAGAAGCAGGGTAAGTCGCGGCGCGGCCTGACTATCTTCGTGATTGTGGCATTATTCATTGGTATAACGTGGGGAGTTATCGCAATTATCCCTGAGATCTTATTCCCCGATGAAGTTCAGGTTCCGGCCATAGAAGGAATGGAGAAATCCGCGGCAGAACAGCTTCTGGGTTCACTAGGTTTGCATCTCAGTGTAGAACAAGAGGTTTTCGACAATCAGATTCCTGCAGGATACATTGTCCATCAAGATCCGCCCAGCGGACGCAATGTTAAGCAGAACCGCACCATTGCAGTAAGGGTCAGCAGAGGTCCGCAAATTGTAGAGATGCCGAGTGTTACAGGAATGACCCTCCGGGAAGCACGCTTGACGCTGACGCAAGCGGGTTTCGTCCTCGGTGATGAACAGGATGTTTTTGATGACGAGGCTCCACTCAATACGGTAATTGATCAGTACCCTGAACCAGGTATACCGGTACAGATGGGTACTCCGGTCGATCTTGTGATCAATCGGGGGAGAGAGGTCTTGGCATCTGTGGAAGTTCCTGATTTCCGCGGCCAGCAGCTCTCTACTGTACGGGGACTTTTGGCGAACTTGGGGTTGGCAGAAGGTAACCTATGGCCAGAATACAGCACAATTTACGGGCAGGGACAGATTATTGAGCAGAACCCTCCTCCGGGAACAACTGTAGAAGTTGGGTGGACCATTGACTTTGTCTATTCTCAAGGAGCGCCTAGACAATCAGTTACTGTACCAGACACGCCTCCTGAGGAGCTAGAACGCTGGGCAGCTGAAAGCCATTGGCACAATGTGGAAGTCACTATCAACGTCCCTGAAGGGCCTTCTCAAGAAGTTACCATACTCGTCATTGACGACTTCGGTGCCAGAGAGGTCTACCGTGAAGTCCACGATGGCGGTACACGAGTAGTCCGTACCGTTCAGGGCCGTGGAGACGGAGCGACTCTCCAGGTGTATATCGGTGGAAGAATGTTTCTAAATCGTCCATTTAAGGAGTAGTGTATGGAACAAGGCATTATTGTGAAAGGCACTGGTGGTTTTTATGACGTGCTTACTGATCAAGGAGAAGTAGTTACCTGCCGGCTGCGGGGCCGACTGCGCCTCGAAGACGAGCGCGTTCTGGTAGGTGATCGGGTGCTGATCTCATGCAGCGAAGGGAAAGGGTTAGTAGAAGAAGTACTGCCCCGTTCGACCGCGCTGATCAGGCCGCCCATTGCTAATGTTGAGCAGGTTATGGTCGTGACCGCAGCCGCTCAGCCGGATCCTATTCCGCTGTTATTTGATCGCATCCTTGTCCATGTGGAAAAGGCAGGACTGCAAGCATTTGTTGTGATCAACAAGATAGATTTAGCGCCTGATGTGGCTCAAGAGCTCAAAAAATATTACGACAGTGCGGGCTACAATGTACTGCTCGCCAGCGCGGCCTCAAGACAAGGCCTCAATGAGATTAAGGACTGTCTTGCTGACCGGATCACTACACTTGCAGGTCCCAGTGGGGTCGGAAAATCATCTCTGATCAATGCACTCGAACCGGGCTTTTCATTAGAAACCGGTGATGTCAGCGAAAAACTAGGGCGAGGACGGCATACTACTCGAACCGTAAGTCTCCTGCCGCTGCCGTGGGGCGGCTTAATTGCTGATACTCCAGGTTTCTCCCGCCTTGAAATGATCGGTATTGAAATAGAAGAGCTGCAGCACATGTTTCCCGAGTTTGAACCATTTTACGGTCAATGCCAGTTCCGGGGATGTCTCCACCGGCATGAACCAAACTGCCGAGTAAAGGAAGCTGTAGAAGATGGAACTATCGTGCGGCAGCGCTACGAGCATTATCTGCTCTTCCTCGCAGAGATAGAGGAAAACAAACCCTACTAAGTTTGTGAGAGGAAGTGAACAGCATTAGACCGCAAATAGCACCTTCCATATTGTCAGCTGACTTTACCCGTTTGGGCGAAGAACTGGAGCGAGTAAGGAATGCTGATCTTATTCATTTCGATGTGATGGACGGGCATTATGTACCTAATATCAGCTACGGGATGCCGGTAGCTCAAGCTGTAAAGCGAGCGACTGATATCCCATTGGATGTCCATCTCATGGTTGAAGAACCTGATCGCTTTATTCCCGGTTTTGCCGAGCTGAAGCCAGCATATATAACTGTCCATTATGAAGCGGTTGATCATCTGCAGCGCACTCTAGCTCTGATTCGAGAGTTAGGGGTCGGGGCTGGGGTAGCATTAAATCCCCACACCTCCTTGGGCGGTCTTCAGTATATCCTAGACGATCTAGACTTAATCTTGATCATGACCGTTAATCCGGGCTTTGGTGGACAGAAGTTCATTCCGGCATCATACGAAAAGATCAGGGACTGCCGCAGGCTGATCGGGGAGCGACCGATAAAAATCCAGGTCGACGGCGGTGTTTCGCATGCTAATGCTGCGGCGCTTGTGGAAGCTGGTGTAGATATTTTGGTAGCCGGTTCTGCAATTTTTTCCAGTTCAGATCCGGCAGAATATATTGAGAAAATGCGTCAAGGGGGTTGATCTCCCCCTTTTTTTATCGCAAAGTGTCGCAAATATCTATCGTGGGGCTTGACAAGTCTGACAATTTAATTTATACTGAGAATGCGCAGAAGGTAAATACATAGATAAGGGAGGTTGATAGGTCCGTCACGGGTTCCGTTACGTTTGAGATAGGTTACCCTTTCATAGTAGTAGGTGTCTAGTCCGATCACCACAAAAAACAAAAAATAACTTCTCCCTTGGGCGCAAACTAAAATACATTGCAGTACATACCTTCTGCGGAGCGGCACCAATCGGTGCCGTTTCTTATTGCAGGAGTTTTTGATAATGAGTAGAATTGAAGTAATGAGTCAAATCAAATAGTGGTTACGAGTTCCGCTAGGGGAGCCATAAGGCTGAGATAGGATTATTCCTGACCCTTAGAACCTGTTTGGGTAATGCCAGCGAAGGGAAGCGGACAGCTTTTCTGGCTGTGGAACTTGTGTCCGCAGCTTATTTTTTGGGAGGAGATGTCATGGAGAGACGGAATGTACAAATCATGGTTGAAACGGCAGTCTTAGTAGGTGCTGCTCTGGTTCTGTCTATGATTCGGCTTTGGCGCCTTCCCCAAGGTGGTTCCATTGGGATTGACATGCTGCCGATCTTTGTATTAGCATTTCGGCGCGGAGGACGTGTGGGGATCTTAGGCGGTGCGCTCTTTGGGGTTCTGAAGCTTATGACCGACCCATTTATTATGCACCCGGTACAGGTACTGCTTGATTATCCCATCCCGTTTGCTGCACTGGGTGTCGCAGGGTACTTCCGCGATAATATGACCGTTGGCGTGGCAGTTGGTGCTCTGCTCCGTTATCTGGCTCATATAATTTCTGGTGTAGTCTTCTTTGCGGAATATGCTCCAGAAGGTACCTCAGCGCTGATATACTCTGTGGTATATAACGGGACCTTCTTAATTCCTGAAACCATTTTGGTGGGAGTGATTTTATTTGTCATCAGGGCTAGGAAGGACATCTTTGAACCAGCCCAATAAGGCTTTCATAATTGGCTCTGGCGAAGACGTACCACTATTTGCGCCCCAGATTTCTGACGACACTCTCGTTATTTGTGCCGATGGCGGGGTACACCACGCACAGAGGTGGGGTATTGTGCCCCATATTGTGCTGGGAGATTTTGATTCGCTGGAAACTGACATCACAGATTGGTGCCAAGAAAACGACGCCGAAGTGATTCAATTTCCGATACACAAGGACAAGACTGATGGAGAACTGGCTGTAGAAGTTGCACTAGAACGCGGTGTTAAGAAGATCGCCATGACTGGAGTCTGGGGAAGTAGAATTGATCACAGTCTGGCTAATCTGGACATTTTGTATAAGCTGGCATTACAGGGGGTGGGCGGCGAGCTCTTGACTTCTGCCGCCCATCTTTACACCGCTACCGATAGGATAGAACTAAACGTGGAACGAGGGGATACGATATCGCTGCTTGCTCTATCTGACAAGTGCGAGGGGGTTACTGTTTCCGGCCTATATTATCCCCTAGAGAATGGAACACTCATCAAAGGAGCCACTTTGGGTATAAGTAATAAAGCAACGGCCGAGCGCATAAATATAACTTGCTCTGCAGGAGTGCTCTTAGTGGTTCACCAAAAAAAATAACCCCAGGATGACCTGGGGTTTGTTGTCCTCGAGGCTGAGGTTAGATGACACGCTGTGCCCTTCCGCTCTTGATGCAGTTGGTACATACATAGGCGCGGCGTGGGCTGCCGTTAACGTACACCCGGATTTTCTGTAGATTAGGCTTCCAAGTGCGCCGGGTCTTGTTTTCGGCGTGGCTCCGGATGTTTCCTGTCTTAGTGTGCTTGTCACAAATAATGCACCTTCTGGCCATACATCTAACCTCCTTTTTGTACCGTCTCCTAGTAACGTAAATCATTGTAGCACAGCGTGCTTGCAATTGCAAGGTAAAAATCCTTTACATTTGCCAGTGAAATGGATAAAATGATATCTGATGAATTACAGAGGAACTGCAGCGAACTTTCGACAATTGCAGCTCACTCCTAAGGGAGGGACTATCATGGCCCAAGAGTTCCACTCAGATTTGGGAAAGATCAATATCAGCGAACAAGTGATTGCCACAGTTTGTGGTGTGGCCGCGATGGAATGCTATGGTTTAGTGGGGATGGCTCCCCGCAGTGTGCAAGAAGGACTTACCGATCTTCTGCGGAGGGAGAATTACGAACGCGGCGTAGACATTCAATTCCATGATGATAAGATTAGTGTTACGCTGTACATCGTAGTGGAATATGGTGTGAAAATTTCTGAGGTTGCCCGGATTGTACAAGAACGGGTAAAATATGCCGTTGAAACAACACTCGGTCTGAAAGTTGAGAATATCAACGTTCGGGTGCAAGGCGTGCGTGTCACGCAGCCAGGCAGAAGATAGTCGGGAGGAAGAATCTTGGAAGTCATTACCGGAAGTGTATTGAAAAATATGCTGCTGCACGCGGGATCACTCCTCACGCAGCAGAAAGATATGGTCAACAGTCTCAATGTTTTCCCGGTACCAGATGGCGACACGGGAACCAACATGTCGCTTACTTTGAATGCGGCACTAAAAGAAATCGAAAAGGTTGAACCAGATAATATCAGTCGATTAGTATCAGCGCTGGCTCGTGGCTCCTTGATGGGGGCCCGGGGTAACAGCGGTGTAATTTTATCACAGTATTTTCGGGGTTTTGCAGAGGGCTTAGCCGATGTAACAGCGGAAGTAACAGGTGAAGATTTAGCCAGAGCGCTGCGCAAATCTTCGGAAACTACGTACAGAGCGGTAATGAAGCCGGTAGAAGGTACAATGCTGACAGTCGGCCGTGAAGCAGCATCAGCCGCTGCTGCTGCCGCCGAAGAAGGAGCTAATGCCGCCGAAGTGCTGTATGCAGCCTATGAAGCCGCCGCTCAGGCCGTGCAAGACAGCCCTAAGCACCTGCCGGTCCTGAAAGAAGCTGGTGTAGTCGATGCAGGTGGACAGGGGCTTTTGTGTATCTTTGAAGGCTTTGTACACGGTCTCGAAGGAAAACCACTCGAATACGCCGATGTAGAACTTCAGCCTGCACGTGCGGTAGAGGTTCAGGAAGGTATCTCTCGCATCGAAGGCGAGTTGGTAAACAAATACTGTACTGAGTTTTTGATTCTTGGTACCGACCTAGATCCTGATTATGTCCGCAGCTCTTTGGAGCCCAAAGGCGAATCGATGCTGGTCGTCGGAGATGAGCGTGTTGTAAAAGTTCATATTCACACAGACCATCCTGGAGAAGTATTGGAATTCTGCGGCGCTCTAGGTAATCTGACTGACATCAAAATCGACAACATGCAGCTGCAGAATGAACAGTACACGGAAGAACATCAGCATGGGCTTAACACCATATCTGCTCCGCAGGGTGAACGCAAGCCCCTCGGACTAGTTGCTGTTGTTCCTGGCAAAGGTCTGGCCGATATTTTTATGAGCCTAGGAGTAGATGTGATCGTACCAGGCGGTCAGACTATGAACCCCAGCACCGAAGATCTTTTGAAAGCAGTAGAAAGCGTTAATGCTGATGCGGTGATTATTCTGCCAAACAACAAGAACGTCATCTTCTCTGCCAATCAGGTGCGGGAGCTCGCCGATAAACCTATTGGAGTGGTGGCGACTCGGTCTATACCTCAAGGCATCACCGCTTTGATGTACTACGAACCAGAAGCTTCTTTGGAACACAACTTAGAAGCTATGGAAGCGCACAAGAGCGAGGTCAAAACAGGTGAAGTTACCTATGCCGTCCGAGCCACTGTAGCCGGCGACCTCCAGATCGAAGAACGTGATATTATCGGCCTTGTGGAAGGGAAAATTGCCGTAGTTGGCCAATCAACCGCTGATGTGGCGCGCCGCTTGGTCGAGAATATGGTCGACGAAGATTCGTCGGTAATCAGCATCTACTATGGTGAAGACCAGGATAAAGCAGAAGCCGAAGAGCTCTATGAAGAACTCTGCGAGCAGTATAGCGACTGTGAAGTAGAGATGTACAGCGGCGGTCAGCCTTTATACTATTACATTGTATCGGTGGAGTAACAAAACCCGATAAGGAGGCATCCCATGGCGCGGATCCATGTTGTCACAGACAGCGGCAGTGACCTGCCTGAGAAGGTACGGCAGGAACTGGACATCCATGTTGTTCCCCTAAGCATTCAGTTTGGGGATGAGATCTACAGGGACGGCATTGACCTGAGTGTGAGTGAGTTTTACAAGAGGCTGCAGGAAGACGAGGTGCTACCGAGCACTTGTCAGCCTTCTCCAGCAGATTTCCAGGCTAAGTATCTGGAAATTGCCGAACCAGGTGATACAATTCTTTCGATCCATCTCAGCAGCAGGCTTAGCGGTACCTATCAATCCTCAGTAATTGCCGGCACGATGGTGGCTGAAGAAGGAATTAAGGTAATCAACATTGACACCAAGTCGGCTTCAATTGGGATTGGGTTGGTTGCAGTTGCTGCAGCTCGCCTGCTCAAAGAAGGAGCAGCTCTTGAAGAAGTCCTCGAGAAGGTAAACTACGCCATTTCTGAGATGCAGGTATTTTTCGTAGTTGATACCCTCGAGTACCTGCGGCGCAATGGACGGATCGGCAATGCTCAAGCCCTGTTAGGTACACTGCTGAATATCAAGCCCATATTGACACTTCAAGATGGAGTGGTCAGTCCTCTAGAGAAGATTAGAGGGAAAGGTAGAGCCATCAAACGCTTGAAGGAGCTGGCCGGTCAGGTTAGAGCCAAGTACCCTGATAAAGACCTGAGTGTGGGACTCACCCATGCAATGGTGCCCAATGAAGCTGAGCAGTTGGATGCGGCACTGAAAGAGGAACTATCTCTGAAGGATGATGTCATCCTTGGGTTGATTGGTCCCACTATCGGAGTTCATGTGGGTATGGGCACAATGGCAGTGCTGATTCATCCGAAAATGTAACAATAGTGATGCCCCTAGCTGCTAGGGGCTTTTTTATGAGGTGAAGGGAGATGGCATTGAAAGCCCATTTAGACAGTGATGTCACAGCCCTTCCAGGTGTGGGCGAAAACCGGCGTCAGACTTTAGCGAAGCTGGGCCTTCATTCTCTGCGCGATGTGCTCTATGGTTTTCCGCGCACATACAAAGATTTCACTCGCGTCTGGACCCCTGGAGAGCTCCAGGAAGAAGGCGAATATTTGATTACAGGAGAACTCATTGAGCTTTCTGAGCGGCAGATCTCGGGAGGCCGGCGTTTGGTGCAGGCAAGGCTCATGGCCGGAGGGGGCACTCTGAAACTAACGTGGTTCTTGTTTCATCGTAAGCGCGGTTATACTTATATTTACCAGCGCCTGCGGAGTGCCAAACAGATTTGGGTCTACGGAACCGTCAAGCGAGCACTGCTAGAGTGGGAGATGAATTCGCCTGAGTTTTACCTGAAGGCACCCAAGGCCGGGCTCGCGCCCGTTTATCCACTGACATCCGGGATAAGTAATCAAATGCGAATCAGGTGGGCCGAGCATGTGCTGCAGTATTTAGACGAGATTTATGAATGTCTGCCCAGTCACCTAACCGCTCAATTCGGACACCGGCATGAAGCGCTGCGTGCGATTCATTTCCCGAAAAGCCGTGCTGCACTGGAGAAGGCCCGCAGACGGTTGATCTTTGAGGAATTTTTTCTATTTCATTTGGGGCTCCAGCTCAGTGCGACGTCCATTCCCGGTAAAGTCCATAAACCGGATGGACCTCTTGTAGAACGCTTTTTTGAGAGCCTCCCGTTTCAGCTGACAAATGGCCAGGAACAGGCGATCGCTGATGTTAGGGCCGATATGGAAAGCCCTGCGCGCATGGGCCGCTTGATACAGGGCGATGTAGGTTCTGGGAAAACAATCGTAGCTCTCTACGCAGCTGTCAAGGCGGTGGAATCAGGTGGGCAGGTGGCTGTCATGGTCCCTACCGAAGTCTTGGCGCGGCAGATGGTCGAGCGGTTCAGGGACACTTTCAGCACACTTGGTATTGAAGTCGAACTTCTAGTGAGCAATATGCCTAAGAAACACCGCACAGCTGTGCTGGAGGGAATCAGTTCAGGAACGCTTCCGGTTGTGGTTGGCACGCACGCGCTGATTACAGATGGTGTGAGGTTTAAGAACCTCACGCTGGCTATTGTCGATGAACAGCATCGTTTCGGCGTGCGGCAGCGTCAAGCACTCGGTGATCAACAGTCCGCCGATATGTTAGTGATGAGCGCTACGCCTATACCTCGTTCTCTCGCTTTGACTCTCTATGGTGATTTGGCCGTGAGCAGCATTCGTGACATGCCCGCAGGCCGCAAAGAGGTTGATACCCGGCTGATCCACCCTCGTCAGCGTGACCAAGTGTATGAATTCGTTGTGAGGCGGGTTCGCCAAGGTGAACAGGCTTTTGTGGTGTTTCCATTGGTGGAAGAGTCGGACAAGCTTGATCTTCGAGCAGCGGTCCAGGAAATGGAACGCTTAGTGAAAGGTCCGCTCAAAGATGTTCGAGTAGGCTTGGTCCCTGGGCAGATGGGCCAATAAATAGAAGAAGTCCTAGAAGCCTTTTACCGTCATGAGCTTGATGTCCTCGTTTCGACAACAGTGATTGAAGTGGGAATGAATGTGCCGCGGGCAACGGTGATGGTGATCGAAAACGCCGAGCGTTTTGGACTAGCTCAGCTTCATCAGCTCCGAGGCAGAGTTGGGCGCGGAGAGAAACAAGGATACTGTTTTTTAATAGCTGATTTGAAATCAGATACAGTAAAGCGTCGTCTGCAGGCGATACGGCATTCGACCGACGGGTTTATGATCGCAGAAGAAGACCTTAAGATTCGGGGTCCAGGAGATCTGCTTGGGCTTCGTCAATCAGGGCAGCCGCTTTTCTTACTGGGAGACATTGTAGAAGACCGAGATTTATTAGAGCTAGCTGCTCAAGAAGCCCAACAGCTCCTTCAGGTGAATCCGGAGCTTGAGGGTTATCCAACACTGCGAGAAGAAATAAATAGACAGCGGCCTGCTCTATAAAGCAGGCCTGCTGTCCATGGGAGAGGAGAAACCGGAGGAAGACTGGGAAATACTAAGCCAGTCAATTCCTGTGCCTTATGGGGAGGTCAATCTTTTCATTTGCTAGTATGTGGCAGGCTTGCTAACTCTTATGCGTACTAAAAATTGGTAATAAACGCCAATAATGGAGTGATGGCAATGCGGGTTGTGGCAGGGAAAGCAAAAGGCGTGCGCTTAGGCAGTGTTCCAGGTAATGACACTCGGCCTACTTCCGACAGAGTCAAAGAAGCCTTGTTTAATATTCTGCAGCCGCGAATTTCTAACGCAGTTTTCCTTGATCTATTCGCAGGTAATGGTGGCATTGGTATTGAAGCCCTCAGCAGAGGAGCGGCTCAGGCAGTGTTTGTTGACGCTAAATCAGCTTGCACCCGTATGATAAAATCCAACTTGACTAAGGCAAAGCTGAGTGGTGCTGAAGTGCTCACTATGCGGGTTGACCGAGCAATTCAGCGTCTTGGCAATCTCAACCAGAGTTTTGATATAATTTTTCTTGATCCGCCCTATGGCCAGGGACTAATTGAACCGACGCTTGCGGCCATTTATGACGCAGGGATTATTCAACTAGATGGGATGGTCGTAGCAGAATATGGAGCGAAAGAGGATATCGATTTAAGTATGTCGAAATTTCAGCTAGTGCGCCGTGAGAAATATGGAGATACGGTGCTCGGTTTTTTTACTTTGAGGGAGGATGTCGAATAGTGCGAATCAGCGTCTGCCCAGGAACTTTTGATCCCGTAACTTTAGGGCATGTCGATATCATTGAACGTGCAAGCAGGTTGTTTGACCATATTTACGTAGCTGTATTACATAATCCAGAGAAAAGACCGCTGTTTACGGTCCAAGAGCGGGTAGAAATGCTGCAGGAGCAGTTCAGCCATTTAGATAATGTGACGATAGAATCTTATGCGGGCCTTGCTGTGGATTACGCTCACAAGAAGAACGCGGTTGCGATTGTGCGGGGATTGCGAGCTGTGACTGACTTTGAGTTTGAGTTCAAACTGGCTGCTATGAACAGCAATTTAGCACCCGATGTCGAAACCATCTTCATGATGACCAACAGCAAGTATTCCTTCATCAGTTCCTCCGCTATCAAGGAAGTAGCCAGCCTAGGTGGGGACGTCTCCAAATGGGTATCGCCCCCTGTTGCTGCCAGGCTTTACGAAAAGTTTAGGGAAACGGACGGTGACAACCATGAATAGGATCAATCTTGTAGTCTTGCTTGAGCAGCTTGAGGAGCTTGTGGAAAAGGCACCAGAGCTTCCCCTGACCGGTAAAGTGCTGATTGACGCGGATGAGCTGTTAGATCTCATCGATCAAATCCGCACATCAGTTCCGGAAGAAGTACGGCGAGCAGAAGCCGTGTCTGTCGAGAAAGATCGAGTTATTGCTGAGGGACAGCAGAAGGCAGAGCGGATTGTGGCTCAAGCAGAAGAATACGCTTCCAAGCTCATTAAGGAGAGCGAGATTCATCGGCAGGCGGAACAAGAAGCGCGCCGGATAGTGGAAGAAGCATCACAGCGCGCTCAGGAGATTAGACGGGGAGCCGATGAGTATGCTGATCAAGTTCTGCGCAACCTGCAGGATGCGCTGGAGAAAACTCTTTCAGTCGTGTCCAAAGGCCGCGAGCAGCTCAACCAGAATGTTAACGTCTAAGGGGAATGATCTTTACGCGGCTCGACATCCTAGCTAGAGTACCCGCCGCTGTGCAGGCCACGCCTAAAATACTGGCCCATTTAAGCGATGCCGCAAAGCGGGCACCAAAGCTGAGTGCCTGCCAGGTGGTGCTCGAAAGGACAGGAATAGCTCCCATGAGCCCGCTGACAACTGGCATGCCTGGGCCTAATAGAAGTGCTGTGATAATTCCTGCCAGTATTCCATGGCCCAAACGTGCCAGCATATACGGGCTCATCCGGATTTTGGTTCCTAATATCATTACTGATACCTGGCTGTGGACTGAAAGTCCGCTCCAGCCAATGACCAAACTGGCTGTAACCGCACGCTGTACCAGTGGAGCGCTGGCATTGCTTGCAGATTGGGAACCAAGAGTTGTTTCAAAAAAGCCGTGAATAATGGGTGTTGCCAGACTAGAATCCAATTTCAGCAGTTTAAGGATTTTTTCCAAAGGGAGTGTCAGATAGCGCATAATGCCAGTGGCGTCCAGTACCGCGGTCAACACTGAAAACATCATGATACACCCACCAATAAACAACATAGACGCGAAAGTTTCGCGGATTGTGTCGCCAAATAGCTCGCCAAAAGAGCGGCCGTCTGCGCGGCGGGCTCGATCCATTTCGCGTATTGCGTGGGTGAAGTAGCCTTCGGATTGACGCCTTTTAGGAAGCGGTGTTTCTGGTTCGCCGCGGCCGTAAAACCGCAATAATAATCCCATTATAACTACACCTAAGTAATGGGCAATCAGCATGGCGGCCCCTAGTTCAGGCCGTCCGAACATGCCCACGGCGACAGCTCCCACGATGAACAAAGGATCTGCGGTGTTCGCAAAGGCCAAGAGGCGTTCTGCTTCGACTCGTGTGCAGAGTTCCCTGCGGTGCAGTTCACCGGTAATGCGGGCGCCAATCGGGTAGCCACCTGCCAGGCCCATAGCGACGGCGAAGCCTCCCACTCCAGGAATACGGAATAAGGGACGCATGACTGGTTCTAACAGTGCTCCCAGGAAGTTCACTACTCCCAACCCCATCAAAATGTCTGCCATGGCAAAGAAGGGTAGGAGAGCAGGGAGCACGATTTCAAACCACAGCTTTAGGCCTTCCACAGATGCTTCAAAGGATTCCTGCGGATAAAACAGCATGGCTAGAGCGATCAACAGGGCAATGAAGGCTGTAATGCGACCTCTGCTCATGTTACTCATCCTCTCCCTGTGGTAGTTCGCTAATGTATATTGCCGGTGCTTGGGGAATATTACGTCTGTGGAGGTGGTTTTTTGCGTCCCAAGGTTGGTTTGGCCCTCAGTGCAGGTTCAGCGCGAGGTTTGGCCCATATTGGAGCTCTGCAGGTTTTTGTTGAAAACAACATACCCATCGATATGATAGCTGGGACCAGTGCCGGTGCCATTGTTGGCAGCCTGTACGCTGCTGGGACCGACATGTACTTGCTAGAGCGGATGGCACAAGAGCTTAACTGGAATAAGCTGGTAAATCTAACTGTACCTAAATTGGGGCTTGTTTCGTCTGAACGTGTCCACGAGTTAGTGAAGGTCTTAACCCGCAACCTTAATTTCGAGGACCTACCCATTCCCGCGGCGGTTGTTGCTACTGACATCCAGACGGGGGAAGAAGTTGTTATTAAGACAGGTAACGTGGCAGATGGAGTGCGGGCCAGCATGAGTATTCCGGGAATTTTCGTTCCCGTGGAGTTAGGGGGCAGACTCCTTGTCGATGGTGCCTTGGTGAATCGGGTTCCGGGACGTACCGTGCGAGAGCTGGGCGCCGATATTGTGATCGCAGTCGACGTTGGTCTTCCTCCTGTCGGGAAGAAGGTTACGAACCTGGGGAATATAATCATGCGCACAATCGAGATCTTAGACAGAGAAAATGCTAAGTTTAGGCCCATCGATGCCGATGTTATCGTGCGGCCCGATTTGTCAAATGTGACTTCAACGCAATTAAACCGTGCCGCGGAGATAATTGCCGCCGGCAGAACGGCTGCGGAGGCCAGCCTAAAGGACATTCAGGACGTTTTAGCAGGGACAAACCTGCAGGCCAAGTAAGGGGAAATGCTTGACACCCCTAGGCAATCTTTGTATAATTTATGAGGTGAACAGGATGCGAATCAATATCGGCTCGCTGAAAGGGCAGCCGGGATTTTCTCAGCGTGAAACCCGGCAGCTTCCCAAGGACATTATTGAGAATGATCTGCCGGCCAATGTGGAGCTGCATTCTCCAATCGATGCAGAACTCGTTGTAACGAATACGGGCAAAGGCCTGTTGATTACAGGGGAGCTTATCTGTGATGTGCAGTACGAATGTACACGCTGCCTGCGAAAATTCCCCGGCAAGCTAGAAGCTGATGTGGAGGAATTTTACCGCACGACCCACGATGATGTGGAACCAGAAGAGGATGACGATTTTTTCCCCGAAGAGATCCCTGTGGTTGAGGGAGATGAGATTGATCTAACTGAAGCTCTGAGGGAATCACTCTTACTGGCTGTTCCAATGAAAGTGGTCTGTGAAGAAGATTGTCCCGGTTTGTGCCCCCAGTGCGGCCTGCCCCTTAAAGATGGCGCTTGTGACTGCGCGGGGCCAGATATCGATGTGAGATTTGCACCATTGTTAGATTTATTGAAGGCAGAGGACAAGACAGAGGAGAGGGGGAAAGGAAATGGCAGTACCAAAGAGAAAACACTCGAAAGCAAGGACTAATTCCCGCCGTTCCCAGTGGAAGATTACTGCTGCAGCAACACAGGTATGTCCGCAGTGCCGCGAACCTAAGCTGCCCCATCGGGCGTGCCCAAATTGCGGTACCTATAAGGGCCGGGAAGTTATTGAAGTAGAAGCCAACTAAATTGTTTCTAGACATGATTACGAAGATGTCCGCTGGACATCTTTTTTTTGCTTTACAACCAGCCAGCTCTCGGGTATACTATGACTATAATTTATGACCAGGTAATATGATGTGAACCAAAAGGAATGACGGCTAATGAAGCTATCTCGAACAGAACGACGCAGACTGTTAAAAGAACGTCTCGATGAAGATCCATTTCTTACCGACTGGCAGCTGGCGGAAGAATTTGAAGTCAGTGTGGCTACCATACGGTTGGACCGCATGGCTCTAAACATTCCTGAACTACGGGAACGAGCGAGAAATATCGCAGCTGAAGCATTTTCTGAAGTCAAAGCCCTGACTGAAGAAGAGCTCATCGGCGAGCCAATCGACATTGAACTGGGAAAACAAGGGATTTCTATTTTAGCCATCACTGATCGCATGGTGTTTGGCCGAACCCGGATCGCCAGGGGCCACTTTTTATTTGCTCAGGGTAATTCTCTGGCGGTGGCTGTTGTCAACTCAGAGCTAGCGCTGACGAAAAGCGCGACTGTACGGTACCACCAGCCTGTATATGAAGGGCAGCGAGTAGTTGCCAAGGCTCAGGTAACTGAAGTCCGTGGGCCTCAGTATGTCGTTAAGGTAGAAAGTAAGGTCAATGATGAGTTGGTCTTTAGTGGTGAGTTTACAGTAGTTGATGTGGAGAGTAAAGGGGGGCCTCAGCATGACCAAGATCGCAGTTGATGCCTTTGGTGGAGACTATGCACCGGAGCAGATTGTAGAAGGGGCACTGCAGGCTGCAGATATGTACGGCATATCATCTATTCTGACCGGAGACGAACAGAGGCTGCGGGCGCTGATTGAGGGTAAACCTGGCAGTGATCTCATCGAGGTTGTCCATGCCCCTGAGGTCATTGGCATGAATGAATCTCCCGTTGAGGCAGTGCGTCGCAAAAAGGATTCATCATTGGCTGCTGCAGCCCGGCTTGTCCGAGAAAAACAGGCTGTAGGCTTGGTCAGTGCGGGAAGCACCGGTGCTACTTTAGCTGCCTCGTTGTTCGTAATTGGGCGTATTAAGGGTGTTGAGAGGCCTGCCATTACTACGCTGATGCCTACGATAAAAGGCGTATGTCTGGTGGCAGATGTGGGAGCTAATGTAGACTGCCGTCCCAGCCATCTTGTGCAGTTTGCTAAGATGGCTTCTGCGTATGCCGAACATGTTATGCAGATTCATAAACCCAAAGTCGGTTTGCTGAATGTGGGCGAAGAGCCCGGTAAGGGCAACGCTCTCGTCAAGGAAGTTTATGAAGAACTAGTACAGTCTTCATTGAACTTCATCGGTAACATTGAAGGCCGCGACATTACCAAGGGTCATGCAGATGTTGTAGTTTGTGACGGATTCGTTGGTAATGTAGTATTGAAATTTGCGGAAGGATTGGCTGGTTCTCTTTTCGAGATTATGAAAGAGGAATTTACCAGCACTGTGTCTGGTTCGCTAGGAGCACTGCTCCTTAAACCCGCCTTTAAGAGGATTAAGAAGCGAATGGACTACACGGAATACGGAGGAGCTCCTCTGTTAGGAACAAAAGGTGTGGTCATCGTAGCTCACGGCAGCTCTAATGCTAAGGCGATTCGCAATGCCATTCGAGCAGCCCGCGATGCTGCCGAGAACAACATCGTAGCAACCATAGAAACTATGATGGCTGCTGAAACGAAGTAGGTGAAAACAGTGCCTCACATGGCAGTTGGAATTTTAGGAATTGGCGCAGCCGTACCCGAGAAAGTGCTAGACAACGCCGCGCTTGAAAAGATGGTAGACACTTCGGATGAATGGATCACGACTCGGACGGGCATCAAGGAGCGCCGCATTGCTGGGGAGACAGACGCGGCATCGTACTTTGCAGTGCAAGCGGCTTCGAAGGCGATCGCGGCCGCTGGGCTTGGTCCGGAGGATATAGACCTTATTATCTGCGCGACTGTAACTCCGGATATGCCTTTTCCCGCAACAGCCTGTCTAGTACAAGATCAGTTGGGCATCAAGGATATTCCGGCATTTGACTTGTCAGCAGGCTGCAGCGGATTCACATACGCTTTAGCGGTAGGAACCGAGATGGCTCGCAGTAGCTATGAACACGTCTTAGTCATCGGCGTTGATGTATTAAGCCGGATTACTGACTATACCGACCGCTCAACGTGTGTGCTGTTTGGCGACGGGGCAGGCGCTGCAGTCTTAGGACCAGTTCCCGAGGGCTACGGGGTTCTCGCAGTGGATCTCGGTGCAGATGGTAGTGGTGCTGACTTCCTTAAGCTCCCAGCTGGGGGTTCCCTTAAGCCCGCATCAACGGAAACCATCAATCAGCGAGAACATTATATCAAAATGGCTGGTAGAGAAGTATTTAAGTTCGCAGTGCGCGTTATGGATTCTTCTACCCAAAGGGTGCTTGAAAAGGCCGGCATGGCGCCTCAAGATGTAAATTGGTTTGTACCTCATCAAGCTAATATCCGCATCATCGAGTCGGCAGCCAACAGACTGCAGGTACCACTGGATCGTTTCATAGTGAACGTAGATCGCTACGGGAATACATCTTCAGGAAGTATTGGGATAGCTTTGGATGAACTGGTCCAATCAGGTAAACTGCAGGATGGCGACTATATTGTGCTGGTAGGGTTCGGCGCAGGGCTGACCTGGGCATCTGCTCTGGTACGCTGGTATGAACAGGGTGATGACCGTGGCTAATGCGGTGGTCTTTCCAGGACAGGGTATGCAGTATATTGGGATGGCTGAACCTTTTAAAGAGACCTCTGCCTGGCATCTCTTTGAAGAAGCCAACGTAATTTTAGGTTACAACCTCGTAGAGTTGCTTCAGTATGGTCCTGAGGAAAAACTGCACAAAACAGAATATGCACAGCCAGCGGTTTTTGTAAGCTGTATTGCGCTCTGGGAGCTTCATCGAGAGAACCTAGAACCGCAGTTGTTCTTGGGTCACAGTCTAGGCGAGGTCACTGCTTTTGCCGCCGCGGGAGCTTTCAGTTTTGCCGATGGAGTGCGTTTAGCCGCAGCCCGAGGCAAATTCATGGGAGAACAGCAAGGCGGTATGCTGGCAGTACTTGGCCTTGATGAAGATTGTCTGTCTGAGATTTGCCGTGACATAAGGGAAAACCACTTTGTAGCGGTTGCAAATCTGAACTGTCCCGGTCAGGTTGTACTGAGCGGCGTTGAGCCAGGACTGAAACTCGCAGCTGAGCGAGCACTCGAAGAAGGAGCCAAGAGAGTTGTCCCGTTGAAGGTTTCTGGCCCCTTTCATACTGAGCTCATGGCACCGGCTGCTGAAAGGCTCAAGGAATATATAGAGGATATAGAGATAAACGATATCTCTGTACCTGTAATCAGCAATCATCGAAGTGAGCCGGTGTATAAAGCCGCCGACATTAAGACAGAATTGGTGGAGCAGCTGACACACCCAGTCCGCTTTGCAGATAATGTGCGCAAAGCTTCCCAAATGGGGGTTGACACACTGGTCGAAATGAGCCCTAAAGCGGTCGTCGGACCCATGGCACGCCGCACGCTGGGCCCTCTTAAAATTTCACTTGCCACACCAGGAGGTATATAGTAGCATGGAAATGCCTGACAGAGTAGGGCTGGTCACAGGAGCCACTAGGGGTATCGGGAAGGCTGTTGCTGAGCAACTTCTCAGCCAAGGCATACAGGTAGTTGTAGTTGGCAGAAACCCCCAGCTGCTGGCGGAATGGGAGGCGCAGGGCGTAACAGCTATCGCCGCTGACGTGGGCCAGGCTCCCGAAGTGGAATCTGTTGTGGAGCACGTTCTAAAGGTGTACGGCCGCCTCGACATCGTGGTAAATAACGCCGGGATTACGCGTGATGGCCTGATCATGCGCATGTCAGATGAAGATTGGGAAACGGTTTTGCGCACAAACCTAACTGGCACCTTCAATGTCTGTCGAGCAGCAGTCCGGCCCATGATGCGACAGCGCCAAGGTTGGATTGTGAATATCGCTTCCGTGGTGGGCATTGGAGGGAACGCCGGGCAGGTTAACTACGCTGCCTCAAAAGCTGGAATTATTGGACTTACTAAGAGCCTAGCCAAAGAAGTTGCATCCCGAAACATACTAGTGAATGCTGTGGCACCGGGCTATATTGACACTGATATGACTCAGGCCCTTCCTGAAAAGCATCGCGAGGCGCTTGTAGAGCATATTCCGCTGAAGCGCACAGGTAAGCCCGACGATGTGGCTAGACTTGTGGGGTTCTTGGTGTCTGAGGACAATCGGTATATCACCGGCCAAGTAATCCGCTGTGACGGAGGACTGGCGATCTAATTGTGCAATATAGCCCAGCAAGTAGGAGAAGGAGGTGATCTACAAGTGGATCTGGATCAAGCAATCTTTGAAAAGGTACAAAAAATTCTTGTGGAGCAATTAGGGGTCAGCTATGAAGATGTGACTGCAGACGCTTCCTTTGTAGAGGATCTGGGGGCTGATTCCCTAGACGTGGTGGAGCTGGTCATGGCTCTAGAAGAAGAGTTTGACCTGAAGATCTCCGATGAAGAAGCAGAGAAAATTGCTACCGTACGTGATGCGGTCAACTATATCGTAAATCAACAAGGTTAAGCAGGGAGGGCCGTTAAACGGCCCCCCTTCTTTGGAGGGTAGAATCGTGACAAGGCGTGTTGTGGTAACAGGCATCGGCGCTGTGACGCCGTTAGGAAACAAAGACGAGCTCTGGCAGAATGTCATCAACGGTGTTTCTGGGATTGGGAAGATCACCCTCTTTGATGCATCGGATTATCCTGTGCAGATTGGAGCAGAAGTCAAGGACTTTGACCCGACTGATTATATGGACCGCAAGGACGCACGCCGTATGGACCGCTTTTGTCAGTTTGCGGTGGCGGCCGCTCTGCAGAGCTTGCAGGATGCCGACTTTTCTGTAACTCCTCACAATGCTAACCGTGTGGGAGTATTGGTTGGCTCTGGAATCGGTGGTATCAGCACAATCGAGCAGCAGGCGCGTGTACTCGTGGAAAAAGGAATGGATCGCATAAGTCCGTTTTTCGTACCCATGTTAATCCCTGACATGGCAAGCGGGCAGATAGCTATCCATGCAGGAGCCAAAGGACCAAACTTATGCACTGTCACTGCTTGCGCCACAGGTACACACTCCTTAGGTGACGCTTTCCGCATTATAGCTAGGGGAGATGCGGATGTTATGCTGGCAGGCGGTAGCGAAGCCGCACTCTGTCCATTAGGTATCGCAGGCTTTATTGCTTCTAGGGCGCTGTCCACACGCAATGATGAACCCCAGAAAGCATCACGCCCCTTTGATCGAGAAAGGGACGGCTTCGTTATGGGAGAAGGTGCTGCCGTGCTAGTTCTGGAAAGCCTGGAACATGCCCTTGCTCGCGGCGCACACATATACGGTGAAATTGTAGGATATGGCGCAACTTCTGATGCATATCACATCACAGCACCTGCACCTGAGGGAGAAGGCGCACAGCGGGCCATGCAGGCAGCGATGCGCGATGCCGGCATTAAGCCTGAAGAAGTGCAGTATATCAATGCCCACGGTACTTCTACCGAATATAACGACAAGTACGAGTCGCAGGCGATTCAGGCCGTCTTTGGGGAGCACGCTGAGTCACTAGCTGTCAGTTCGACCAAGGCACTGACTGGTCATATGCTTGGGGCCGCTGGGGCCGTGGAAGCAGCCATCTCTTTGATGGCTTTAGAAAATCAAATTGTACCAGGCACTTATAATTATGAAATCCCTGATCCTGAATGTACCTTGGACTATGTACCGAACGAAGCCCGCGCATTGGAACTCCGATATGTAATGTCCAATTCCTTTGGATTTGGCGGTCACAATGGAGTATTGGTAATGAAACGCTGGGAGGATTAATTAGTGAAAGGCATGGGGAACAAGTACAAGCTGTTAGAGGAGGCTTTGGGGTACGAGTTTAAGAACAAAACCCTACTGGAGCGGGCCCTCACGCATCGCTCTTATGGAGCAGCTGTAGGCGAAGCAGATTATGAGCGCTTAGAGTTCTTAGGCGATGCCGTCCTTCAGCTTGTCGTAAGTACTCATTTATATACAAGGTTTCCGAATCTGCGTGAAGGACAGCTGGCTAAGATAAGAGCTTACTTAGTCAGTGAACCAACCTTGGCAGATTTGGGAAGAGAATTAAAGCTGGATACATTCTTAAGAGTTGGAAAGGGCGAGGAACTGACTGGTGTGCATCAGCGTGATTCAGTCCTATGTGATGTTGTAGAGGCTGTTTATGGTGCAGTTTACCTCGATGGTGGATTTGGAGAAGCCCAGAGGGTAATCTTGGCCCATCTGCCTGAGTGGGATGCCAGTCAGCTGCCGCTAATTGACGCTAAGACTACGCTGCAGGAGCATTTTCAACAGCTCTCACAGAAAACGCCAACTTACACATTAGCCGAGGAATCTGGGCCAGCTCACAACAAACAGTTTGTGGTTGAAGTGCGTTTCGAAGACGAGCTCCTAGGCGTTGGTTATGGAAGGAGCAAGAAAGAAGCTGCCCAGGAAGCAGCTCGGGCAGCTCTAGCTAATCTCGATATACTATGATTTTTCGAATACGCGTTCCTGACGAATAATCCGTCCCATGCGGCCAAAGTCGTTTGGGAACTGCTCACCGGTGCGGGGATCGATTAGAACGCCACCTGCTACCGTAACTCCTAAGAAATATGTACGCTGGTTGGAGAGCAGAATCCAATCATCAGTCTGTGTTTGACTGTGTTTCTCAATTATGAGGATGTCATCAGGCATCAGCCATGGGCTGAAGCTGCGGTCTCCAACTCGAACTGCAAATAGACCCTGTGGGTAAGGATGGTCGTGTAGAAACCACCATTCGCCCACGGGTTTTTTTTCTTTGGGATTCCACGAGTACAAGGCCGCTCGCGCTAAGTACAGAGCGCTGTCGTTCACCGCAACTGTAAGGCCTTCGGTGAAGAGATGGGGATCAGAAAGTACCTCTCGCTTGAACTCATTGATTCCCCTAAAATGATGTTTGTCTAACCAATAATAGACTGATTTGCTATCAGCAAATTGAAGGGCACGGGCGATTTCCCGTACCGTAATACTGGGGTTTTCTCTTACCAAATTCGCCATCTTTGTGAGATAATCTGGAGATTGCAAACCCTTCCCACCCTAATCGGACATATCATGCATCCACTGGTATCGAATACTAAATTAGGATAAGAAGTTCAAATACCTTTACAGAAACCATGGGTGAAAACGGCTGTAGCTGGCGAAATGCCCCCTTGAGTACCATAAACTATGGAAAACCAAGGGCGTTTGTCTATCAATGTGAGTCATAGCTCATCCTCGCAGGCATATACATGCTAGTAGAGCATGTACCAGTAAGCGACAGGAGGGGAAGCTGTGAACCAAAAGCTTGACCTGGAGTTAATCAAGCAGATTAGAAAAGGCGAGATGGCTGCCAAAGAAAAACTGGTGGCAAAATATGTACCCATGGTCAAGTACATAATCCGCAATTACTACGCCAGCTTTCTGGATTTTGAAGACCTTCTTCAGGAAGGACTCATCGGGCTACTTAACGCTATTGATGAGTACAAGCCGGAGAAGTTCGATGTCAAATTCAGTTCATTCGCGTACATCTGCATTTTACGGCGTGTCTATAACGTAATTAAGCAGACAAATGGCAACAAGCACCGCTTGCTAAATGAAGCAGTGTCCCTGCAGGCCACTATAGGAACCGATGAGAACCGCATCGTTCTCGATATTGTGCCGGCTGATCCGGCAGATATCGATCCGGAGCAGTTAATTGAGGAAAAAATTGTAAACGATCTTCTCGATGAAGTACTGCGGAATCATCTCTCGGTGCTGGAATACGCTGTCATTACCCGTTTAATTAAAGGATACACCTGCAGTGAAATTCAAGAAGATATCGGTGTGGGCCCTAAGGTGATCGACAACGCCCGCACCCGTGTCAAAGCGAAACTGCGGAGGCTGCTGGGTGAATATGGCTCACTTCTAAGCCCCGATGTACCAACTGAGGTGCGCCGGCGGGAGGATCTCTACCTCGAACTTCCCGTGAAAAACTAAGGCTGTTATTTGACCGGATAACCCTTCTGTATCGAGCCTAGCTGTTCTTTTTTCCTCCAGGATATGGTACAATATCCAAGGATATTTCCGCAATGGAGGAATATAATGCGGCTCAAGCGCTTAGAAATGGTGGGTTTTAAATCCTTTGCCAACCGGGTCTGCTTAGAGTTTGGCAGCGGAATTACCGCGATTGTAGGCCCAAATGGCAGTGGAAAAAGCAATATATCAGATGCAGTACGCTGGGTATTAGGGGAGCAGAGTGCCCGACAACTGCGCGGAAGCAAGATGGAAGACGTCATTTTCTCCGGCAGCGATGGCAAGAAGCCATTGGGAATGGCAGAAGTGCAGCTGACCCTTGACAACAGTGAAGGGTATCTACCTATTGAGTTCGCGGAAGTCACTGTAACACGCCGCGTATATCGCTCTGGTGAAAGCCAATTCATGATCAATGGCAGGCAGTGCAGGCTGAAAGATATCCAAGACCTGTTTACGGATACAGGGCTGGGACGAGAAGGCTATGCCATTATCGGACAAGGTCAGATTGATGCGGTCTTGAGTGTCCGATCTCAAGATCGCCGTGTTCTGCTCGAAGAGACAGCAGGTATCATTAAATACAGACAGCGCAAGGAAGAAGCGCTTAAGAAGATCGAGCAGACAAACCAGGATCTGGTGCGCGTCACGGACATCTTAAATGAACTCGATCAGCGTCTAGGCCCTCTGCAGAAAGAAGCAGAGAAGGCGAGGCGTTATCAAGAATTGGCTGGTGAGCTTCTCTCAGTTGAGCAGGATTTCTATGCTCTGCAGCTCCAAGAAATTGATACTGAACGGACAAGCCTCGCCGCTGAGTATCGCGATGTATCGCAAATGGCAGAGAAAATCGGAACTGAACTCGCTGAACTGGAGCAAAAAGCGGCCGAAGTTAATCGACTGCTTCAAGAGCTTGAACTAAACCTAGAACAGGGACAAGCTCGCCAGATTGAGCTGGCAGAGCGACAAAACGCACTAGACAGCGAAATTGCTCTAAAAAATGAGCGCCGTAAGAATAATACCCACAGGCTTTCAGCACTGGCAGAACTGCGCAAAAACCGGATTCGCCAGAAGGCGGACCTCGAGGATAAGCAATTACAGGTTAAGACCGAATTGGAAGCAGCTCTGTTGAAGTGCCGTGTGGTAGAAGAGCAAATCGGCGCAGAAGAACGCCAATTTGCTGAGCAGCAGAAAAGGCGCGACGAGCTCCGGACAGCCTTGGAGACAGCTAAAGATGAGTTCTTCGAGTTTATGCGCAGCTTGACAGAACTGCGCAACTTCCAAAGAAATTTTGCTAAAGAAGAGGAAACACTTGCGAAGCAAATTGAAGTACGCCAGCAGGCCGCAGCAGAAAGCGCATCACGCCTAGATGAAGTGGAAAAGGCAGCTGCTGAGACCCAAAGGCTTCATCAACTCTACGAAGCACAAATGGCAGAGACGCAGAAGAAGGCGGCAGAGTTTAAGCAGAAGAGGGTTGCACTATCACAGGAGGCAGCTCGAGTTGAGGGCAAAATCCGTTCTGTTCAGGCCCAAGCGACTAAGATTCAGGCCCGTCTGAACACTCTGCGGGAGCTCGATGCAGATTATGAAGGCTATGCTGTGAGCGTTAAACGCTTGATGCAGACTGAAGCACACCGTCAGCTTATTCTCGGTACTGTAGCCGATGTAATTCAGGTCCCGCCCGGACTAGAACTTGCTTTTGAAGTAGCTTTAGGTTCAGCACTGCAGAACATAATTACACCAAATGAATCGGCTGCACAGAGATTAATCGAGTGGTTGAAACAGACCAATGGAGGCAGAGCCACATTCCTGCCGTTAGATGCTATGCGTTCCAATGAGTTTCCTCCAGCCCTGCGCAGACATTTGGAACAGCCAGGCGTGTTGGGCACAGGAGCTGAACTAGCACAGTATGATCCAAAGTTTAAACCGGTTATCTCCTCTTTATTAGGCCGGACTGTCATCACTGAAGACCTGGATTCGGCGTTGGCCCTCCGAAGAACTCTGCGTTCTTTTAGTAGAATTGTCACCCGCGATGGGTCTGTGGTGTTCCCAAGCGGTGCCATGACAGGCGGAAGCCAGACAACCCGCACGTCGGGACTTTTGAGCCGCAAGAGTGAAATAGCACAGCTCGAAGCAGAACTAGACAGACAGTCAGAACAGGCTAAACAGCTGCAAGCTGCGCTAAAAGAGCTGCAGGATGCCTTGAATGAGATCGACCAGGATATCAATGCCCTAGCTCAAGATGAAATTCAATCCCGCTTGGAACTGCAGCGTCTCAACCAAACTCTGGAGCAGCTGAAGAAGGACGCGGAGCGTGAGCTAGAAAGCAAAATCCGTCTAGAAGAAGATATTGCACACCTGCAGGAAACTTGGCAGAACTTGTTGGCTCAACAAGAGACAGCTGCTGCCAAGCTCAGCAAGGAAGAAGAGGCGGAATCTGACCACAGAGCAGCGATTCACAACCTTGAACAAGATCTCCACGTTCTCGAACAGGAAATCAATGAGATGCAGAGCAAGATCGGCGCTGCTAAGGTTAAGTTGGCCGAAGAAAAGGGTGGAGTCGAGAAACTGCGCATGCAGCTTACGAATGTAGACAGTCAGCTCGAAGAAGTAGAGGCAGTGCTGGTAGAGGCTCAGACAGAAGAAACTGAGCTGACGCAGGGGCAAGCCCAGCTGGCCGAAGAAATTGCGGCTGCAGAAAAAGCTCTTGAGCAGATCCGTCAAGAAAGAAAGGAGCTCGCAGCGCGGTTAGAACAGTTCAAAGAAGAGCGGGATCAGAAAAAAGCCGAGCTCGCTGAATTGAATACACGGCTGCAGAATACAAACAAACAGAAGACTCAGGTAGAACGACGTTTGTATCGTCTAGAAAGCGACATACAGCTTAAGGCTGGGTCCGAAACCCGCATTCTAGAGCTGCTTCAAGAACGGGAGCTCAACCCTGAAGAAGTGCGAAATAGGACCGTTGAGAAGCCGAAGGCTGAATTGAAGAGCCGCATTGATGGACTTAGAGATCAGATCAGGGGTTTAGGTATGGTAAACCCCACCGCGGCGGAAGAATACGATCAGGTGAGGGAACGCCATCATTTCTTAACCATTCAACTTAATGACCTTAATGATGCGAAGGCTCAGCTGAAGGAAGTTATTGAGGAAATGGATGAGGTCTGCATCAGCAAGTTTATGGAAACCTTTACTGCGGTGAGAAGTGAGTTCAAGAAATTGTTTACTGAATTGTTTCGAGGCGGTCAAGCCGATTTATTTTTGACTGATCCAGATTCTCCACTCACCACAGGTATAGAGATTATGGCGCAGCCTCCCGGAAAGAAACTGCAGAACCTACTGCTTCTCTCCGGTGGAGAAAGAGCCTTAACAGCAATTGCACTTTTGTTTGCGATTCGTCGAGTAAGGCCCACGCCATTCTGCATCCTAGACGAGATTGATGCTGCTCTGGACGAGGCAAATCTCCACAGATTTGCCAAGCTAATGCGGCAGTTCTCTCAGACTACTCAAGTGTTGACCATCACGCATCGACAAGCAACTATGGAGGCTGCCGACGCACTCTACGGAGTGACAATGAATGACGATGCAGTTTCCCAGATTATCTCAGTCAAGATGAATCAGGAGGGTTAGCGTGTTCTGGAAACGGATATTCGGAAAGAAAGGACAGAAAAAAAAGGAAGAGGAGCGCCAGATCCAGGAGGACAGCCTCGTTACAGAGAGTGAGCCGCTGGACGAACCCGAGCTCGATCTTGAGACAGAGGTAGAAGTAGAAGAAGAGAAAACTGAGCTTCCTATGGATGATAAATCTGAAGCAGAATTACCAGTTGTTGAGGAGAGTCCTCCAGCAAAGCAGAACTTCTTCCAGCGTTTGAAAACCGGCCTTTCAAAGACTAGAAAGGGATTTGTTGATCGGGTAGAACAGTTGGTGACAGGCCGGAAGGTCGATGAAGAACTGTTTGAAGAACTGGAGGAACTGCTGATTCAAGCTGACGTTGGCGTCCCGACAGCAGTAGAACTGGTGGATCGTCTAAGAGACAGAGCCGAACAAGAAAAGATTACAGAAGGCGAGGCTCTTAAGAACCTACTCTCGGATGAAATCACTACCATGCTTAAAGAGAATGCTGAACCGTTGAAGGATGCAGTGGAGACGCCTTACGTAATTATGGTAGTTGGTGTTAATGGTGCAGGCAAAACGACTACCATTGGTAAGCTTGCCTACCGCTTTAAGCAGGAAGGAGCCAAAGTTCTCCTTGGTGCAGGCGATACCTTCCGTGCTGCAGCCATTGACCAGCTCAAAGTCTGGGCCGACCGTGTAGGAGTCGACTTTATCAGCCATCAAGAAGGTTCTGATCCGGCCGCAGTGGCTTATGATGCCGTTAACGCCGCCCGGGCCCGCGGCTGTGACGTTCTGATTCTGGATACAGCTGGCCGCCTGCAGACTAAGTCCAACTTAATGGCTGAGCTGGGCAAGGTACATCGTGTTGTGCAGCGAGAGTTGGGCCGCGATGTAGATGAGGTCCTGTTGGTCGTAGATGCCACAACAGGTCAAAATGCCCTCAGCCAAGGCAGACAGTTCAGCGAAGCAGTGCCTCTGACAGGTGTTGTACTCACAAAACTTGATGGCACTGCCAAGGGTGGGATCGTTTTGGCGCTCGGCCGTGAGCTCAACCTGCCTGTGAAATTAATTGGAGTTGGCGAACAGTACACTGACCTTAGAGACTTTGATCCTGAAGAGTTCTCTCGCGCACTCTTTGACTAGGATTAGTACTTGACACAGGTTGGCAGCGGCGCTATACTATTTTGGTGTAAAGCATTTTTGGTTAACAGGAGTAATGACATGGAAAGAACGCTGCGGATGAGCTTGCTGTTTGACTTCTATGGCCCGCTGCTGACCGATCGCCAACAAGAGGTTTATCAGCTGTATTTTCATGATGATCTCTCGTTAGGGGAGATCGGAGAGCAGTTAGGTGTGTCGCGTCAAGCAGTCTATGATATCCTGCGGCGTTCGGCAGCTATTGTAGAAGACTACGAGGAGAAGCTGGCCCTGGTTGCAAAGCATATCCGGAGGGTAGAGCGCTGCGAAGAGCTTCTTGTGATCCTCGATGAGCTAGACCGCTTGTGTGCAGCACGGGAGGGCTCTGATACTGAACGAGAGCTGCTCAGCCAGGCACGCCAACGGCTGCAAGAGATTATTACTGACAGTTAGGAGGCAGATGCATGGCTTTCGATAACCTAGCCACCCGCCTGCAGGAAACAATGAAAAAGCTGCGGAGCAAGGGCCGGCTGAGTGAGAAGGATGTAGAAGAATCCCTCCGAGAAGTTCGACTGGCGCTTCTGGAAGCCGACGTCAACTACAAAGTGGTCAGAGACTTCGTCAAGAAAGTCAAAGAACGAGCTGTCGGCGAGGAAGTGCTTTCCAGCCTGACTCCCGGCCAGCAGGTCATTAAGATCGTTAATGAAGAACTGACTGCACTTATGGGAGGTACTCAAGCGAAACTGACACTTGCTTCCCAGCCACCTACAATTATTATGATGGTAGGTCTGCAGGGTGCAGGTAAGACTACAACCGCTGCAAAACTGGCACGGTTGCTGAAAAGCCAGGGACATCGGCCGCTGTTGGTCGCAGCGGACATATACCGCCCCGCGGCTATTAAGCAGTTGATGGTTCTAGGCGAACAGATTGACGTTCCTGTCTTTTCGA
Organism: uncultured Peptococcaceae bacterium; assembly: GCA_937988745.1. Classification (GTDB taxonomy): domain Bacteria; phylum Bacillota; class Limnochordia; order Darwinibacteriales; family Darwinibacteriaceae; genus JAAYMS01. The sequence goes on along the minus strand of CALKAR010000022.1, from coordinate 16,885 downwards.
TGGGAGAACAGAATCCGGTGGACATCGCGAAGGCCGCGGTCAGTCATGGCAAGAACAACAGCAATGATGTTATCATTATCGACACGGCTGGACGTCTCCATGTGGACGAAGCCCTCATGGACGAGTTGGTAAACATTAAGGATGCTGTTGAGCCCAATGAAATTCTACTCGTAGTTGACGCCATGACTGGTCAGGACGCAGTTAATGTGGCTGAGTCCTTCAACGAGTCCTTGGACATTGGCGGAATTGTTCTGACCAAACTAGACGGTGACGCTCGGGGTGGAGCGGCCCTGTCGGTTAAGGCAGTTACTGGTAAGCCGATCAAATTTGTCGGTGTAAGCGAAAAAATGGATGGAATTGAACCATTCTATCCAGACAGAATGGCGTCACGCATCTTAGGTATGGGTGATGTGCTCACCCTGATCGAAAAAGCTGCGTCCGCAGTTGACCAAGAAAAAGCTAAAGAACTGGCCAAGAAGCTCAAAGACGATGAATTTACTCTCGAAGACTTTCTGGACCAGTTAGAGCAGGTCAAGCAGATGGGACCCTTAGATCAGATTTTGGGCATGCTGCCTGGAATGGGCGGCATGAAACAGCTCCGAGATCTGGAAGTAGACGAAAGCCATCTTACCCGCATCGAAGCGATCATCAGCTCGATGACGGTTGAAGAACGGCGCAATCCTCAAATTATCGGCGGTTCACGGAAGCGGCGGATCGCGAGAGGATCAGGAACGAGGGTCCAGGATGTCAACAGGCTGCTAAAGCAGTTTGAACAGACCCGCCAGCTGATGAAACACTTTGCGGGCCCGGCTAAGAAGGGACGCCGCAAGAACAAAGGTTTATTCTCTCTATTTCGTTAGTCCCCTCACTATGAGAGAGGCTATATATAGAAACCATACTGGGAGGTGACATACATGGCTGTACGTATTCGTCTAAAGAGGATGGGGGCCAAGAAGCGTCCATTCTATCGTCTGGTAGTGGCAGACTCCCGCGCTGCTCGCGACGGACGGTTCATCGAGACATTGGGATACTACAATCCCATCGCCGATCCTGCAGAGATCAAGGTCGACGAGGAAAAGGCACTATACTGGTTGCAGAAGGGTGCTCAACCATCCGATACTGCTCGCTCGATTCTTCGGAAGAGTGGTGTACTGGATAAATTCGCTGCCTCCCGCAACCAAGGATAGGAGGAATATCCGTGCAGGAGCTAGTCGAGTTCATTGCTAAGTCTTTAGTCGAGCATCCCGACAAAGTCAAAGTTGAGCCGGTTGTAAAACCGCACGAAACAGTGTACCGGCTTCAAGTAGACCCAGAAGATATGGGTCGCGTTATTGGCAAACAGGGAAGAATCGCTCAAGCTTTGCGCACTGTGGTAAAAGCTGCAGCCATCAAGTCGGGTGAGAGGGTTTACGTAGACATCACCGAAAACGATGTGGATGGCACCAACGATGATGAATCTTAAATGGGTTCTGATCGGTGAAATTGTAGCGCCTCAGGGTAATCGGGGCGAAATAAAGGTGATGCCTCATACAGAGTTTCCCGAACGCTTCCAAGAGATGGACCGAGTGCGCCTCTTCGCTAAGAAGGATGAGGAACCCCGCCGGATAGTAGAGGTGGAAGGATGCCGGTTCCATAAGGGAGCAGTGATTCTGAAGCTGAAAGACATCGATTCGATCGATGAAGCCGAAGAGCTGCGGGGTATGTTCATCAAAGTAGGCAGAGACGAGGTTGTCCCTCTGCCTGAGGGAAGCTATTACATCTTTGAGCTCGTAGGCCTTGAGTGTGTGACCACGACAGGCGTGAGCCTGGGGCGCATAACTGATGTGCTGCAGACCGGTGCGAATGATGTGTATGTGGTTAAGCCCAATCCCGGAGTAACCACAATGTCTGAGATACTCATTCCGGCAATAGACGAAGTGGTGCTTGACATTAGTTTAGAAAAAGGTCAAGTGTTGATTGAACTCATGGATGGGTTGTTGGACTAGGATGGAATGGTGAGTTGCGGCATGCGAATTGATGTTCTAACACTGTTTCCCGAAATGTTTTCTGGCCCACTTAATGCCAGTATACTCGGTCGCGCTCAAGCCAACGAGATCATTCAGGTTCATGTGTGGAATATCCGGGACTATGCCCTCGATAAGCACCGCGTTGTGGATGATACTCCCTACGGTGGGGGAGCAGGTATGGTGCTCAAACCCGATGTGGTTGTGCGAGCTATCGAAGATGTAAAACGGGAGCGTAGTGCACCTGTTGTTTATCTGACCCCACAGGGAGAACCATTCTCACAGCGCAAGGCAGAAGAGCTGGCCAAGCTCGATGAGTTCATTCTGCTTTGTGGTCACTATGAAGGGCTTGATGAACGAGTCCGAGAACACTGGGTCAATCAAGAAATATCCATCGGTGATTACGTGCTCACCGGAGGTGAACTACCAGCGTTGGTAGTAATAGATGCTGTCAGCCGCTTGATTCCAGGTGTCTTAGGCAGTGCCGAATCAGCCGAAGATGACTCGTTTCAAGATGGGCTTTTAGAGCATCCTCACTACACACGACCGGCTAGTTTTCGTGGTCTCGAAGTACCCCCTGTTCTGCTCAGCGGACACCATGAAGAAATTCGACGCTGGCGGCTAAAAGAATCCCTGCGGCGCACCATGGAGAGGCGTCCGGATTTGTTTAAAGCTTGGTTGAACAGCCGTCGCGGCGAGCTGACTAAAGAAGAACAAGCACTTGTAAGAGAAATTGAAGTTGAGAGATCCTGTGAAAGGAGGTAACAATAATGGATGTAATTCGCGCTATCGAACAAGAGCAAATGCGCTCTGATATTCCCGAATTCGGTGCCGGTGATACAGTTCGGGTTCATGTTAAAGTTGTAGAAGGTTCTAATGAGCGCATTCAGGTTTTCGAAGGTACTGTACTGCGCCGCATGGGCAGCGGTCTGCGTGAGTATTTCACAGTTCGGAAGGTTTCCCAAGGTGTAGGTGTGGAAAGAACATTTCCTCTTCATTCACCACGGGTTGCCCAAATTGAAGTTGTCCGCCATGGACGAGTACGGCGTGCACGTCTGTACTATCTGAGAGAGCGTTCTGGAAGGGCTGCTCGGATCAAGGAACGCCGCCGTTCGTAAGACGAGGGTGGAGTGGACACCTTTTTAAGCAGGGTGAGCACTCCCCTTTTGTCATTAATACTCATTGATTGGAAGGGATGCGGGATATGGCGAAGTCAGCAATTCGAGAATATATTGAGGCGTTTGTAATAGCCGTTGCCCTTGCCGTCTTCATCATCACTTTTATTGCCCAATCTTTTCTTGTTCAGGGCAGTTCCATGGAACCATCCCTTCATGATGGACAGCGATTGATGGTTGATAAGCTGACCTACAGATTCTCGGAACCAAAACGGGGCGAAATCGTTGTGTTCCGCTATCCGGCAGATCGGCGCAGGAAATTCATTAAGCGAATTGTAGGACTGCCGGGTGATGAAATATCGATCCGCAATGGTTATCTTTACATAAATGGACAGCGCATCATCGAGTCGTCCATCAATGGGCCAACCTATGGGGCCTACGGTTCGCCTGTCTTTGGGCCAGTTATTGTCCCAGAAGACAGCTACTTTGTGATGGGTGATAACCGCCGCAATAGTGATGACAGCCGCTATCCCGATGTGGGCTTTGTGCACCGCTCAGATATCGTTGGGTTGGCGCGTTTCGTGTACTGGCCCATCACACAGATTCAAGTCCTGCGCATCCCCAGCGGATATCCTCAGTAGGAGTGAGTCTGGTTGACTATTCAATGGTATCCAGGTCATATGACCAAAGCAAAACGCATGCTGCAGCAGGAATTAAGAACAGTCGACGCTGCTTTAGAGCTAGTCGATGCTCGTATTCCTGCCAGCAGCCGAAATCCTGACCTGGAAGAACTAATCAAAAAACCCCGCCTAATGATTCTTACTAAGAGTGATCTGGCCGATCCCGAAGTCACCAACGCCTGGGTTCAGTACTACCAGGAACGAGGCGAGACGGTGATTCCCGTTGATCTTTCAGGAGGACAAGCAGTTCCGGTGATTACCCGCGCTGTGAAGGCTAGGTTCCCTGATATGCGACGCGACCCGCGAGTCATGGTTGTGGGAGTGCCAAATGTTGGAAAATCCACCTTGATTAACCGCATAGCACGTCGTAAAGGCGCTCGGGTCGGTGCTCGTCCAGGAGTAACCCGCGGTAAGCAGTGGATCAGGGGAGCAGGCCTACAGCTCTTAGACAGTCCTGGCATTCTCTGGCCAAAGTTTGAAGATCAGGAAGTTGCGCGCAAACTGGCAGTTACAGCGGCTATCCGTGACGAGGTTCTGGACCAAGCAGCGCTGGCTATCTGGCTGCTGGCTTTTCTTGATCAATACTATCCTGGAAGCTTAACTGACCGCTATGGCGAATTAAGCCTTCCAGACGAGCATGACGATTTAAACACAGGTTACCTCTGGATGCTTGAGGAAATCGGCAAGAAGAGAGGCTGTCTGCGCAGCGGCGGAGTGGTTGACCTAGACCAGGCTGCGGTCGTTGTCCTCACTGATTTTCGTACAGGGAAGCTAGGACGCATCACTTTAGATCGTTTGGAGGAGCACGGTGATGCGAACGATTGAGAGAAGCCTCTGGCAAAAGGGATATCGCTGTGTTGTCGGCGTCGATGAGGTAGGACGTGGGCCTCTTGCTGGGCCGGTTGTTGCGGCAGCAGTTTATATACCACCGGAAGTGGAACTGATTGGGGTTGACGATTCAAAAAGCCTAACGCCGAAAAGACGGGCTGCCGCATTTGCTCAGATCATTCGTGAATGTAATACAGCGGTTGGCGTTGCAACCGCCGCTGAGATTGACCGCATGAATATACTCAATGCGACGCTTCTGGCTATGCAGAGAGCCGTACGCGGTTTAGGCGTTACTCCAGATTTCTGCCTCGTTGATGGCCGTCAGGTCATCCCTGGATTGACGATTCCCCAGCAAGCAGTTGTAAAAGGCGACGCCCAGTGTCTGTCTATTGCAGCAGCAAGCATAGTGGCAAAGGTTGTACGGGATCGTTTCATGATTGACTGTCATCAGGCCTTTCCCCAATATGGATTTGATAAGCACAAAGGTTACCCCACTGCCGAACATCGCCGTGCTCTTGAAGAGCATGGGCCTTGTCCTATTCATCGGCAGACCTTTGGAAAGGCTGGCTAAGGAAAGGGATAAAAAAATGAGGTTTGTACACATAGATAATCTAGAAAGTGGTCAAGAGCTGGCACGCCCCGTGTTCGCGCCCGATGGCCGCATCCTCCTTAACAGGGGTGTGCGGATGGAAACCAGCTACATTGAGCGTCTGCGGCATCTGGGAGTCCCAGGTGTTTATGTTACAGAACCTGGACTCATTGATATTGAAATTTCAGATACTATTTCACAGCGTACGCGTATGGAAGCAACTGCGAACATTAAAGCCGTATTTGATAGTGTACGCGTCGGAAAGACGTTTAAGCTCGATGATGTCTCTCGGTCAGTCAAAACTATCATCGATGAGATTATTCAAAATCCGAATGTATTGGCCAGCCTCAGCGATGTCCGGTCATATGACGGATACACCTTTTCGCACAGTGTGAATGTGTGTGTTATTTCTGTCATGCTCGGGCTGAAGAGCCATCTTAACGAAATGCAGTTGTATGAACTAGCCCTTGGTGCAATTCTACATGATATCGGGAAAACTCAGGTTCCTGAAGATATCCTGCTGAAGCCAGGCCGACTTACCGATGAGGAAATGGCCGTCATGCAGCAGCATACTACCTACGGTTGGCAGATCCTGCGCAGCAATCTAGAAATACCGCTGAGCAGCGCCCATGTTGCTTATCAGCATCATGAACGGCCGACAGGACTCGGTTATCCACGCGGTTTGACTAGCGAGCAGACTATCCTCTATGCCAAGATTGTTGCTGTGGCAGATGCGTATGATGCCATGACTTCCGAACGAGTCTATCAGAGGGGAATGCTGCCTTACGAAGCTTTAAAGCTTATCAATCGGCTCAAAGGCGTACAATTTGAATCAGAGATTGTCGAACTTCTAGAAACATGTGTGGCTGCATATCCAGTTGGCTGCATGGTCAAATTAAACTCCCAGGAGATGGGAGTTGTGGTCGATGTTAATCATCGCGAGAGAAACAGGCCGGTTGTGCGAGTTCTCTACGATCCAGATGGAACTAGGCTGAGTGAGTTCTGGGAACTTGATCTAGCCAAAGAAAGGAACCTTTCCATTGTGGAGATCGTCGACTGAGAAAGGTGCGCACTACGAAGCCGCGGCCTGTCGATATTTGGAAAAACATGGCTTGACGCTGTTGGAAAGGAATTTCCGGACGCGCAGTGGCGAGATCGACCTGGTTATGCGCGATGGAAGGACCTTAGTTTTCGTGGAAGTCAAATTTCGTGCCAGCACGAGCCACGGCGGCCCTCTAGAAGCGGTAACTGCTTCCAAGCAGCGCCGGATTAAGCGGACCGCCTTATTTTATCTCTCGCAGACGAAGATTTATTATGATGCCATTCGCTTTGATGTGCTGGGAATGACCAGGGCCAATCAAGGTATCGAATACATTTGGGTGAAGGGAGCTTTCGAATGAAATCGTGGCAATCATACTTAATTCTTATTCTTATTTTTGCACTTGCTGTTCCGCATGCTCTAGCCCAAGGAACACCGCCTTTTGATGTGGATGCATCTGCAGCCGTGCTGTTGGATTATGATTCTGGGCAGATTCTCTACAGTAAGAACGGAACTGCCGAGCGCATCCCGGCCAGCTTAGTTAAAGTCATGACTATGTTTGTTGCTCTAGACCAAATTTCACAGGGAAGGGCAAACCTCTCCGATACCACCAGGGTGAGTGAAAACGCATGGCGGATGACAGGATCCCAGATGTTTCTCGAAGTGGGCGAGACTGTCACACTTGAGCAGCTTCTTTACGGAATCGCAGTAGTTTCTGGTAATGATGCCTGTGTAGCTTTGGCGGAAGCACTTGCTGGTTCGACGGAAGTCTACGTTCAATGGATGAACGCAAAGGCGCGCGAACTGGGACTCAACATGACATTCGTCGACGTCCACGGTCTGTCTGAAGATAACCGGATCACCGCCCAAGACATGGCTCTTTTGGCCCGTGCCTACATCCGCGCGTACCCCGATGCCCTTAAATATCATGCGGAACGCTCGTTCTCCTATCAGCCGCGCTCACAGAAGCAGCCGATCCTGCAGTACAACCGGAATGGCCTGCTCGGAACATTTGACGGAGCTGACGGGCTTAAGACAGGGCACCTCAGTGCGGCCGGCTATAATCTGGTTGCCACTGCTAAGCAAGGTGAGCGTCGCCTTATTGCTGTCGTATTAGGAGGTACCAGCGAACGGGGTAGGGAGGCAGTTGCTAGAGAGCTCTTGAATTACGGTTTCCGCAGTTTCGATGTTGTCGATACTCGCAAGCTGACTACTGAAACAACTGTCAAGGTATTTAAAGGCAAACAGCGCTCAGTGGGCGTAGTAGCGCAAGAACCATTGGCTACTATTCCTCAAGGAACCGCCACTGCCTTAGAAGTCTCCGTTCAGCTGAAGAACATGACTGCACCCGTTGCAAAAGGCGAAAACGTGGGCATGCTCACGATTTGGTATGAAGGTGAAGTCCTTAAACAGACTCCACTTTTGGCAGCAGAAGATGTGCCTGTAGGCGGGTTTTGGCGCGTTTTTTGGGATTCAGCGGTATTATTCTTACGTAATTTAATTCGGCGTCCCTAGCGGGGCGCTTACATTTTCCCTAAATTTTCTAGAGGGTTTGTGCGTATATCGTAGAAATATCTAAAAAGAAGATGATTACCCGACGACTCGGCTCAGATGAGGAGTGGTTTAATGCAAATTGACGAGCTTGACCAAAAAATACTAACATATCTGCAGAAAGACGGACGTATTTCGTATGTTACTTTGGCAGCTAAACTAGGAGTTTCGGAAGGAACCATTCGTAAACGTGTCCGCAAATTAGAATCAGAAGGCGTTGTCCAGATAATCGGGATTACGGACCCGCTGAAAGTGGGTTTGGACACGGTTGCCTACGTGTGGTTTGAAATTGAACGTCATCATCTAGAGAATGCTATGCAGCGGTTGGCAGAACTAAAAGAAGTGCGTTACCTAATTGTAACTACAGGCAGCCATGACTTGGTAGCCATGGTTGTAGTTCCCAGTCGAGAAGATCTTGTTCATCTTCTGAACGATCGGCTTTCTTCCATCCCGGGAATCATCAGTACACAAACATCCATTGTTCTCAAAATCCACAAACAGACCTACGACTGGGCACCCTTTCCTATGACTCAATTAGCAATCAGTGAAGAGGAGGAGCACCCAACCCATGGCTAGACATAATTTGGATGATACTGATCGCAGAATTATTGAACTGCTGCAGGATGATGGGAGAATGCCTTTTCTTACCATAGCAAACGAACTAGGCCTCGCCGAAGGTACAGTTAGAAGGCGTATTGCAAGGCTATTAGATGACAAAATTCTCCGTATTGTCGGTGTGACTGACCCCTTCAAGATTGGCCTCAGCACGGTTGCTATCGTGGGTCTAAAGGTGGAACGGGCGCTCCTCGATCAGACAGCGGAAGCCCTTGTGAAGATGCCGGAAGTGCGATTTGTAGCGCTTTCCACCGGTAACTTCGACTTAGTTATTCAGGTGGCAGTATCCAACAACGATGAGCTGCTTGATTTTCTGATCAAGAAGCTCAGCGATATCCCGGGTATTCTTAACACCGGCACCTCACTCGTATTAAAAGTGGCAAAAGAAAACTTTGCCTGGGGAGTTAATTAAGGCTGGGCAACCGCTGATAACGAAACTGCAGCGCTTCAGCCACGTGCTGCGCCTGCACATGCTCAGTATTATCTAAATAGGCGATCGTGCGCGCCACTTTAATCGTCTTATTATAACTGCGGACTGAAAGCTTCAATCGTTCTTGAGCCGCCTGGAGTATCTTCTTGGCGGCCATATCTATAGGAAGAGCTCGTGCAGCAGCCCTGCCATTTATAGGGGCTTTTTTTGCGTACCATGGAATCTCTTCCTTGTGCTGGAGTTCAGCGCATTTCACCTCATCGAGCTGGCAGAAGATGTCAAAACGGTCAAGCAAGGGCCCCCGCAGTTTGCGCTGGTAGCGTGACAGCTCGGCAGAAGTACAGTGACATTCCTTAATGCTGCTGCCAAAATATCCACAGGGACATGGGTTCGCTGTTGCAATAATCCAACAGTCAGCAGGGAAGGTCACACTGTATCCTGCCCTAGAAATGTGGATCCGTTTTTGGTCTAGGGGTTCCCGCAGAGCCTGGAGCACATCGCTGCTGAATTCTGGAAGTTCATCTAGCACAAGCAGACCTCGATGAGCCAGCGAAATTTCGCCGGGCCGAGGACGCGTACCCCCTCCCAATACAGCGGTTCGCGTAGCGCTGTGATGCGGCATACGAACCGGCCGATGCTGCTTGAGCGCAGTGTTGGCCATACCTGCTGCTGAGTAAACAGCCGTTACCTCAATGGCTTCTTTTTTTGTCATCGGTGGAAGTAACGCAGCGGCTGTCCTTGCCAGCAGAGTTTTGCCCACGCCTGGTGGTCCAATAAGCAGCACATGGTGTCTTCCTGCAGCTGCAATTTCAAGGGCCCTCTTTGCTGTCTGCTGTCCTTTAACTTCTTCCTCAGGTGGATCATGCCGCAGGCCCTCATAAGGAGGCGGAGTAATCCGAGCAGCTTTTTTCCTGCCTTGGAGAATATGCACTGCTTCCTTAAGAGTGCTCACGGGTATAACATCAAGCCCATCTATGCTAGCCGCTTGTTCGGCGTTGCCGACAGGCACCATAATGCTCCAACCGCTCCGCTTGGCAAGTTGAGCGAGAGCTAGTATTCCTGATACAGGGCGGACGTGTCCGCTGAGAGACAGCTCACCAGCAATCAGCTTGTTTCTCAGGCTTTCCCTGGGAAGCTCCCCCTGATGACCCAAGATCGCCAATGCCAAAGCTAAATCGAACAGTGAGCCATCTTTCTTAGCATCTGCAGGAGCGAGATTAACAATAACTTTCTTCGTTGGGAACTGAAATCCAGAGTTGCGTACTGCTGATCGAACTCTGGCCCGGCTTTCCTTGACACTAGCACTAGGAAGCCCAACTATTTCGAATCCAGGCAGTCCCGGACGTACATCTACTTCCACATCGATTGGAAATCCTTCTATGCCGAGCAGGCAGCCGCTGAGTACTCTAATCAATCAATCCATTCCTCCTTGAATAATTATCTGAATAATGGTATATTATACACAGTTGCGACAATTCCCTCCTAACATAGAACTCCCCCTCCCTCGGCATGCTAAACAAGAGCAACCTCAAGGGGGTGGAGAGTTGGAGTTTGATGTGGGAGTCACACGTATTTTTCGCTGCCCATTCTGCAGTGTAGATACCCCTCACAGTGTGAAGGGAAGAAGAGGGAACATGTACGGCATTGTCTGCACAAACTGCCGCTCCGGATCGGTTGTAAGTGATGTAGATCTGCGCATATACCAGCTGAAGTGGGAGGAGGAGCTGCAGGCTATTTTAGATAGTCTGATTGATGATTCCTTCGGTTTGGATGATGAATAGGAGAGATGCCATTGGCGTTCAGCCGAGAATTCTTGATAGCATTTAACATGGTAAACGGCATAGGACCGAGGCGTATTGCCGCTCTGGTCAAAATGTTTGGGAATTTAGAAAAAGCCTGGGTGGCACCGTATGCGGAGCTTTTAAAAACGCCAGGAATTGGTCCTGGCCTGGCTCAAAAAATCGTGGAGCAGCGCCGCCAAATCGATCCTGTGAAGGAAGAAAACTGGGCGAGCACTCTCGGGGGCAGGATTGTCACACTGGTAGATAAAGCCTATCCCCAGCTTCTGAGGAACCTGCCTCTCGCGCCACCGGTCCTATATATTGTAGGTTCTCTGCCTATTGAACCAGGTATTGCAGTAGTGGGTACGCGCCGTCCATCTCGACAGGGCTTGAGACAGGCAAGACTCTTTTCTCGTGAGTTTGTCCGTAGAGGATGCTGTGTTATCAGTGGTCTCGCCCGAGGCATTGATCATGAAGCTCACACTGCAGCTTTGAGTATGGGAGGCAAGACAACTGCAGTTCTCGGCTCTAACATCGGCAGCATCTATCCTAAGGAGCACGTAGGGTTGGCTCGCCGAATTGCTGAAAATGGTGCATTGGTCAGTGAATTTGCAAGTACGCACCGCACCGTACCGGGGAATTTCCCGAGGCGCAACCGTCTCATAGCTGCACTTGCGCAGAGGGTTCTCGTTGTTGAGGCAGGCATTAAGTCTGGCGCGATCAATACTGCCGATTGGGCGGCAGAACTCGGCAAAGATGTCTGGGCAATACCTGGCAATATCACTGATCCCCTGCATGGTGGAACTAATAGGCTCATTCAGCAAGGCGCAGGATTAGCTATGGAACCAAGCGATGTCCTGCTGGGGCTGATTACAGACGAGATGGATTCTAAAGAAGGGACTTCAGATCCTATAGCTGAATTGTTTTACAAGGGAGCATCACCGGATGAGATAAGCGCTCAACTGAACCTCCCGATTACTACTGTCTTGACCAAAATCACCGAATTGGAGCTGGCTGATCCAGCTCGAGCGCAGGGGCCACCCCTTGCATAAATTAACCAAAGGCACTATAATGATTAGTATTCAAACGGGTCGGGGAGGACAGAGTCCTCCCTTCCCTGTGCGTGGAGGTGTCCCGTGGGAAAATCACTAGTGATTGTGGAGTCTCCGGCAAAGGCCCGAACAATCGGCCGTTTTCTCGGCAGAAACTATGTCGTTAAAGCGTCCATGGGCCATGTCCGGGATCTTCCTAAAAGTCAATTTGGCATAGATTTAGAGAATAACTTTGAACCAAGATACATTACCATTCGGGGTAAAGGCCCCATTCTTAAGGAACTGCGCGAAGCAGCGAAGAAAGCCGATCGCATCTATTTGGCCACTGACCCGGACAGGGAAGGTGAAGCAATCGCTTGGCATCTTTTACATGCCCTTAAAGTGAAAGATGAGGACTGCCGGATTGAATTCCGGGAAATTACCAAAAATGCAGTAAAATCGGCAATCAAGTCACCTCGATCAATCAGACAATCCCTCGTTGATGCACAGCAGGCACGGCGTATCCTCGATAGAATTGTAGGATATCAGCTAAGTCCGCTTCTATGGGCAAAGATTAAGCCAGGCCTCAGTGCAGGACGCGTTCAGTCCGTAGCTGTGCGGATCATTGTAGACCGCCAGCGCGAAATTGACGCTTTTGAACCGGAAGAATACTGGAGTGTTACTGCTCAGCTCGAGACCGAGGCGAAGGCGCCCTTTGAGGCGAAGCTAAACAAATACAAGAATAAGAAAATTGACCTCCCCAATGAAGAGGCTGCTCTAAAGGTAAAGAATGATATCGATGGCCTACCTTGGAAGATTACATCAGTTCAGCGTCGGGAGCGCCGCCGCAATCCTGCTCCTCCTTTTACAACCAGCACTATGCAGCAGGAAGCAGCGCGTAAATTGCGCTTTTCTGCCAAGAAGACCATGCAGATCGCCCAACAGCTTTATGAAGGACTAGACGTAGGTGATGAGGGCACTGTTGGTCTCATTACCTATATGCGTACAGATGCTACGAGGGTATCTCAAGAAGCCGTTGAGGCAGTGCGCGGACTGATTCAATCTCAGTTCGGGAAGGAATATCTACCTACCAGGCCGCGGACTTTTGCCTCGAAGAAAGGAGCTCAAGAAGCTCACGAAGCAATTCGCCCCACAGCGGTAGAGCGGACTCCCGAAGCTATCAAGCCATATCTAACCCGCGACCAGTATCGTCTCTATAAACTGATTTGGGAACGTTTCACTGCCAGCCAAATGGCATCGGCCGTCTACGACGTAGTAGGTGTAGATATCGAGGTAGGGGACTACGAATTTAGAGCAACTGGATCCACAATTAAATTCCCAGGTTTCTTGAAGCTTTATGAAGAAGGTAGAGATGATAACGGAGAAAGTGGCTCTGGAATGCTTCCTCCCATGGAGGAGGGGGAGTCAGCAGCGTTGCTGGATCTCAAACTAGAACAGCACTTCACCCAGCCACCGCCGCGATATACCGAAGCCATGCTGGTTAAGGTTCTGGAAGAACTCGGCATAGGCCGGCCCAGCACTTATGCACCTATTATTGATACCATAGTTCGTCGCGGTTATGTCCGTTTAGAAGACCGCCGATTCGTTCCAACAGAGCTTGGCTATATTGTTGTCGACGTTCTCAAGGAGTACTTCGCCAACCTCCTAGACACAGGGTTCACCGCCTCTATGGAGGAGCAGCTTGACAAGATCGAAGAGGGAGAGACTGTATGGCAAGAAGTGCTGCGCGACTTCTACGAAGATTTTGCTAAAGATTTGGAAAAGGCGCATTCGGACATTGAGAAGATCGATATTCAAGACGAAGTGAGCGATGTTCAGTGTGAAAAATGCGGCCGTATGATGGTCTACAAGCTGGGCCGTTTTGGTAAGTTCTTGGCATGTCCCGGCTATCCTGATTGCAAAAACACTAAACCGATCCTCAACGAAATTGGAATCGAGTGTCCCGATTGCAAGAAAGCGGGTCGTACCGGCGGGCAGATAGTAGAACGGCGCTCCCGCAGAGGAAGGCTGTTCTACGGATGCAGTAATTATCCTGACTGTGACTTTACCAGCTGGCAGCGCCCAGTAAATGAGGAGTGCCGCCACTGCGGTAAATTGCTAGTTGTAAAGAAACAGGGGACTCCTCCAATTTGTGCGAATAAAGACTGTCCCGGAAAGGATTGAGATACATGGCCATTAATGTTATAGGCGCGGGTCTAGCCGGCTGTGAAGCGGCTTGGCAGATCGCCCGCCGCGGCCATCCGGTAAAGCTGTGGGAAATGCGTCCTGCTAAGCAGACACCTGCCCATACCACAGATAAGTTTGCCGAGTTGGTATGTTCGAATTCCTTCGGCTCGGCAGCAGACACTACTGCACCCGGCCTCTTGAAAAAGGAAATAGCGCGACTTGGCTCGTTAATCCTTGAAACAGCTTATGAAGCGCGGGTTCCGGCCGGCAGTGCCTTAGCAGTTGACCGACACATTTTTGCCCAAAGGATGACAGAGAAAATATCTCAGCATCCTCTGATCACAATTGTGCGAGAAGAGTGTACAAGCATTCCCGACGGAATTACTATTGTAGCTACCGGTCCGCTGACAAGTGACAGCCTTACCGATGCACTGCAGCGCATGACGCAAAGCGAAAATCTCCATTTTTACGATGCAGCAGCACCCATTGTGGACGGTTCCACAGTTGACGAGAGTGCTGGTTTTTGGGGAGCTCGCTACGACAAGGGGGACCCAGATTATTTCAACTGTCCTCTTAATAAGGAAGAATACGAAGCTTTCTGGGAAGCTTTAGTGAACGCTGAATTGGCACCGATTAACGAAGAACTAGAAGGTGATCTTTCCGTATTTGAAGGCTGCATGCCCATCGAGGTCCTTGCTAAACGGGGAAAAGATGCACTTCGCTACGGACCTTTCCGTCCAGTCGGACTGAAGGACCAAGAGGGCAGACGGCCTTATGCGGTGCTGCAGCTCAGGAAAGAAAACACCGAGGCCACTCTGTTTAACCTAGTTGGCTGTCAGACGCGTCTAAAATGGGGTGAGCAGAAGCGCGTGTTCCGTATGATTCCCGCACTAAGAAATGCTGAGTTTGTGCGCTATGGCGTGATGCACCGCAACACCTTTGTGAACTCACCCAAGGTGTTGATGCCCACTTTTCAGATGCGGGATTATAATCATGTGTTCCTAGCTGGTCAAATTACCGGAGTTGAGGGCTATATGGAAAGCACCGCCTCTGGTTTGCTGGCCGGAATTAATGCGTGGCGTCTAGCCAACGGGCTTAAACCACTAACTTTGCCCGAAGATACTGTGTTAGGAGCGTTGGCAAAGTATATCTGCACAGCTGACCCTAAACATTTTCAACCTATGAATGCTAACTTCGGTGTGCTGCCGCCTCTAGAGCAGCGCATTCGTGACAAACAGGCCCGCAAGGAGGCTTATGTAGAACGTGCTCTGCAGTCTCTCGAGGAGTTCCTCAGCCAAGTGGGAGAGGGTTAAATGGATCTGATTCGCGAGTACCTTGATTACCTGGAGCTGAACCGCAACCTTGCATCGGCAACCATAGAGGCGTATGGCCGCGATCTCCGGCAGTTTTGGGATTTTTTCACAGAACAGTGTGAGCTCTTAGATAAGCAGCCCAACCCAGACGCTTTAGATAAACAGCTGGTCCGGGATTATCTGACCTATCTAACAGTGCATGATTATTCCCGCCGTTCTGTTGCGCGCATATTGGCCTCACTGCGTGGGTTCAGTAAGTACTTGGTGAGAACGGGGCGCATCGCGAACGACTTCACCCGGGGCATCAAATCACCGCGGCAAGAAAAGAAACTACCCACAGTGATGACTGTTGATGAGGTTGACAAATTGCTTGCGTCCGCGGAACGCGAAGACCCCATCTTGGAAAAACGTGACCTCGCCATCTTCGAGATGCTCTATGCGACCGGCATCCGAGTATCGGAACTGGTTGGGCTCGATGTTGACGATGTGGACTTTAACCACAATTTTATACGAGTCTTGGGAAAAGGCCGCAAAGAAAGGCTTGTACCTTGCAGTGAGCATGCCCTAGAATGCTTAAGGGAATATCTCTTGGAGCGGCCGAAGCTGGCTAAGAGCAGCACGGAACCCGCTCTTTTTCTAAATGCTCGCGGTACTAGACTTTCAACCCGCGGCGTACAGTATATATTGGAAAAGCAGGCTGAGAAGGCCGGTATTCCCAAAGATATTTCTCCGCATACCTTTCGGCACAGCTTTGCCACACATCTCTTAGAAGGCGGTGCGGATCTTAGATCAGTCCAGGAAATGCTGGGCCATTCCAATCTGTCTGCTACACAGATCTACACGCGGGTCAGCAGACAGCGTCTCAAATCCGTTTATAACAAGGCTCATCCCCGAGCATGAAAGGGAGAGGAATCATGCAGTTTCATGCCACAACCATTGTTGCCGTACGCAAAGATGGACAGACAGCCCTAGCCGGCGATGGTCAAGTAACGTTTGGTCAAAATACTATCATGAAACATGGCGCGGTCAAGCTGAGGACTCTTGCCGATGGAGCCATCCTTGCAGGATTTGCCGGTTCGGCGGCGGACGCCTTTACTCTATTTGAAAAGTTTGAAAATAAACTCAAGGACTACTCGAATCAATTGGTCCGTGCAGCAGTCGAGCTGGCTAAGGATTGGCGCAGTGATCGTTATCTGCGCAGACTAGAAGCACTCCTTGTTGTTGCAGATAAAGATCACATCCTAGTTTTATCAGGTTCTGGTGATGTAATTGAACCTGATGATGGGGTCACAGCCATCGGATCAGGAGGACCCTACGCGATGGCAGCAGCCCGCGCTTTAGCTGCCCATTCGAATCTGAGTGCCAAGGAGATAGCTAAAGAAGCACTTCTCATTGCAAGTGAAATTTGTGTCTATACCAATAGCAATATCACCGTTTTGGAACTTAAGAGCTGAGTGGAGGTATAATTGTGGACCTAACCCCACGGCAGATTGTTGATGAGTTGAATCGCTATATAGTCGGTCAAGAAGAAGCCAAGAAGGCAGTAGCGATCGCGCTGCGCAACCGCTACCGCCGATCCAAACTTCCCCCGGAGCTCAGGGAAGAAGTAACGCCTAAGAACATTCTTATGATTGGTCCTACCGGAGTAGGAAAAACTGAAATTGCTCGCCGTCTCGCCAAGCTGGCTAACGCTCCCTTTGTAAAGGTAGAAGCTACCAAGTTT
>CALKAR010000021.1 GCA_937988745.1 uncultured Peptococcaceae bacterium | reverse complement strand
CAGAATATTCCCAGCCGGACATATTACCTAACTCTGCGTATCCGTTCAATAGGATCGAATCAGTGAAAGACATATTATCCCTCCAGTATTGAAACGGAACCCGCTTCTACAGAGTATGCAAACACCTTTACTCCGGAGGCAACAACCATTTGCTTGCTCGCCCCAGCAGCGATCGGATATCCTGACGCATCTGTTACCGTATTATCAAAACCGATAAAGACGTCAGCCGTTCCTATGTTGCGGATGTCGATTACAGTTCTCCCAGTCGCCCCCGCAGTAAGCTCTGTGGCGGTAGCTGCGGGTAACTCTATCTGGGCGTGTTTTGCTCCCGAAGAGTATTGCATGTTTCCTACCGTCACACTTGTTACTGGGTTTGCTACAGTAACGGTTTCTACGGGATTAAGCACTGTTACTTCATCTACCGGGTTTGTTACCCTAACGTCAACGGTATCCCCCCTACCTGGTAATGCCTCAATTGCCGCCTTGATGCCGCTGGCAGTGGTACTAATGGCATTCAAGACACTTCTTATGGCTTTGGTGATCCCAATTAAGCTTCCGTTACCAGGAGCTTCAGGATCATTCTTACTTCCTAGTGCTTCATTATGACCATCCTTCGTGTAGCTAAAGGAGGCCCCCTCCTTACCTCGTTGCGCCTCATATCGGGTACCGTCTTCACTCTTATACTGTGGTTCTGGTAGACCCGTCTCGTCAAGATTTAATTCTGGCATTTGTATCCCTCCCTAAAATGGTAATCTATCAGGCCTAATAGGTGCCTGAATTATTTGTGTAGTCGATAAGAATACTGGTATCTTCGGCTCTACCGGTTTTCTTCCTTCCAAGTCAACGCGGAGGCCCCCGTCGAAATTAAAGGAATATTTATCAGGCCTAACAAGTGCCTCAGTCATTCCTGTAGTCGGGTCACTGACCTCAACGATATCAAACAACTCCAATGCAGGATTACCCCGTACTTCTCCTTTAAAGGTTGATCCAGGATCCGAAGCATAAGCTAGCAGCGAACGACCATACATCCTCGCCACCCTTAGGTTCTGAATTAATACATTATCCACCTCTAAAATACGTTGCCCTATCAATGCCTCAACTTGCTTGTTCGTAAGGGAAAACTCTGCATCTACCAATTCAACTGTTGTCCCATAGATTTCAATATCGACCGTCTGGTCTTCCTGTGTCCCATTATATAATGTAATATCGCACGTCCAAGCACCATTCACTACGGAAGTAACCCTCACTCCTGACGGCTGCACGACCTTGTAGCGGTGGATCCGCATAACAGGCCCCTGGCTGAAGCCAAGATCCTTCAGGGTCATCGTACCAGGTGGGGTGGTAACCCCCTCTAGCTTTAGCACCTGAGTTTCCGCGCCTTCACTTGGAATCTTATACACTATTCTCGTTCCTGAGTACATAGAACGATAGCTGTGTGGATTAGTAATTCCAAAAACATGCTTTTGTCCTGTCATAGTTGCTACAGGCTTTGGCTCCACATAGTTACTGCGGACAACGATGCGGTCTAGTCTGTCAACAGTAATTGAACAATTTCCTGCCGCGCTGATTGTCCGAAGAGCCTCAAATAGGTCACCATGAGGTAACCATGCATACTCTATTGGCTGTACTAGGTTTCGGTCTATCACATACTCATCGAGAGATAAACCGTATGCCTGGAAGATAACGCGGAGCAGCCCCGCTATCGTAGTGTTTCTAATAACAGGCACCTTTGCTGGTGGATCCTGAGCCATTACGAAGAGCCTATCGAATCCTGTGATTTCAGCTGTCCAACTCTCTGCGTTCGGTGCCCAATCATAGGTGGTAAATTTCCCCATAGGCACACACTCAAAGAAGTTCTTTCTTGTTTTGAGGCCAAAGTAAGGTTTTAAGATTGTTCCGGGCCTTAACACATGGTGGAATGGGCTCAACGTGTTCTCAGGCAACAACCACCGATGGTCATTTCTAAGCCCCACTGAAAATTCATTACTTGTTACGCTTCCTAGAGGCGAATCCGTGTCACTACTTCCCTCCTCCAGTATAGACAACGATTCTATATCTTCTGTGTCTAGATTCAATCTATATGGGATTCCAAACTCATGGATTATCGCCGATGAAGCCGCTTGAGAGATTCTAGTGATATTCAATCTCACGGCCTCAATTTGTTGACTATTGGATAGGTGGATATGCCATTCAGCGCCGGAGTGGTTAGTTACTTCCGCAACTGTACTCCACTCACCGTTAAAAACTTCCACAGTAAAATCCACCGGGAAATTAAATTCGTCCGAATAAAACCAAATTGTCTTTGCCTCTACCTCCCCGGGGTAGCTAATGGTGAGCGTTTCTTCTATGTTACCCTCTTCATCCGACTTGCCTGCACTCTGCCACCCATATGCTTCGCGGGTAAACTCCGAAGGGATATCCCCACCACACTGGTACGAATATGGGCGGATCCTTCCGTCACAGGCATACCGCGGATGCGTTGTCTCATCTATGTATGAGGAGGCAGACGCTGTGGCGCCGCGGAGAACCGGGTCATCCACAAAGATCACTTCCAAGAGAGCCTTAATCTCTCTTTGTTCATTCTCGGCAGCTGCATGGAACTCCGGACTTACTTTCAGCATCTTCTCACCTCCTATTGTTCTATAAAGTTTAAACTAACATCTGTCCAATACCAACCGTTTAG
>CALKAR010000020.1 GCA_937988745.1 uncultured Peptococcaceae bacterium | reverse complement strand
GCATCTGCCCGATCTCTTGGCCGGCAGTAGAGTTACAAGAATAGAGTCTTGACCAGAAAATAGATTTCGGTCAGGCTCTTTTTGTTTCGTGTCAGTTGATTTTGTCAACCGATGTCAACTGCAAGTCGATTGTGACTCTTTCTGCCTCGTTCTATAATGGAATTGAGGTGGTCGCGGTGAAGGAAATCAACATTGGCCGGGCGATTGTCGAGGGGCGCCGGCGTAAGGGCATCACCCAAGAAGATCTAGCCCAGTACATGGGAGTCTCTAAGGCGTCTGTATCTAAATGGGAAACGGGGCAGAGCTACCCAGATATCACGTTGTTGCCTCAGCTGGCGGCTTATTTCAATATCAGCATTGATGACCTTCTTGGTTATGAACCCCAGATGGAAAAGGATGACATTCGCCGGCTGTATCATCGGCTAGCGCAGGATTTTTCTGCGAAACCCTTTGATGCTGTCGTGGCCGAATGCGATGCGATTATCAGGAAATACTTTTCGTGTTTTCCGCTGCTCCTTCAGATGGCTGTGCTGCTTCTCAATCATGTTCATCTAGCTCCAACTCAAGAAGTACAGCATGAAATGTTCGAGACAATCAAGGGACTCTGCGTCCGCATTAAGGAAGAAAGCGGCCACGTAGACCTAAACCGACAGGCTAATTTCATAGAGGCTCTGTGTGAGCTGAACTTAGGAAATCCGGCCGTAGTTATTGATCTGATGGCCGGTGTAAATGACCCTGTGCTGGGAGACGAGGTACTGCTTGCCTCAGCTTATCATCAAATAGGTGACATAGAAAAAGCGAAGGAGACAACTCAGATCGGCATCTTCCGCCACTTGATGGGTATTCTGGCTGATGTACCCAATTACTTGATGCTCAATTTGGATGATCCAGTCAAGTACGATCAGATAATTGGGCGTACTTTCGGACTAATTGAACTGTTCAATGTTAAGCGGTTTCATCCAGCTCTTCTATTTGGTGTTTATCTCACTGGTGCCCAAGGTTACGCAATGTTGGGACGCAATGACGAAGCGCTTAACCTCTTGCAGGAATACGTAGACCTTGCTGCTTCGGGTGTTTTCCCACTTGAATTCACTGGTGATGAGTTCTTTGATAGAGTGCAGAACTGGTACAAAGACTTCGACTTAGGTGTAAAGCCGCCCAGGAGTGACGCGGTAATTCAAGAGAGCCTGATAGAGGGCATGACACAGAATCCTGCTTTTGAGCATCTGTCTCAGAATCCACGCTTTCGAGCTATGGTGACAAGGCTCGCCAGACACTTTGAGAGTAGAGGTGATTAGAATTGGAAACCTTGCGTGAGTATTGGCCTTTTTTAGTTCCTCTGATCATTGCTCAGTTGACCCTGGCTATCACAGCCTTCGTTCACGTGATTAGGCATCCCAGCTATCGGTTTGGAAACAAGGTCTTTTGGATTCCTGTCGTGTTGTTCATCAGCATCATCGGCCCTGTAGTCTACTTTGTCTTTGGGCGGGGTGATGCGGAGTGAACATCCTCGAAATCAAAGATCTACACATGAGCTTTGGCAGCAATGAGGTTTTGCGCGGCCTTGACATGGTTGTTCCGGAGAATTCAGTTTTCGGGTTCGTAGGGAAGAACGGTGCTGGTAAGACCACCACAATGAAGATAATCTTGGGGCTCCTAAAACCCGATCAGGGTACCGTCATGGTATGCGGTGAGAAGGTTACCTACGGCAGCAGCCGTACTAACCGCCACATCGGCTTTCTTCCTGATGTGCCAGAGTTCTATAGCTATATGCGGCCCCTTGAATACTTGCATTTATGTGGGGAAATAGCTGGACTCTCACGAGAGAGGATCAAGGAACGCAGTGTAGAGCTTCTCGAACTGGTGGGGCTCGGGGATGTTAACCGGAGGATAAGCTGGTTCTCGCGGGGAATGAAGCAGCGCTTAGGCATCGCTCAAGCGTTGATTACCGAACCGCGGCTTCTGATTTGTGACGAACCCACCTCTGCTCTTGATCCTATCGGGCGGAGGCAGATTTTGGATATTCTCGCTGCTCTCAAAGGGCGCACTACGGTGGTCTTTTCCACGCACATTTTGTCTGATGTGGAACGTATCTGTGATCAGGTCGCCATTCTTGATGGTGGTAAGTTAGTGGTCTCCGGGCCCATCTCTGAGCTGCGCCGGCGTTATCGGCGCAATAGTTTTAGTGTGAGGTTTTCCAGCCCAGAAGAGGCAGCTCGGTTCGCAGCATTGTCAGCGCTGCAGCAGCCTACCATCAGCGTCATCGTCGACGGTGATACCCTAACAGTAGCCAGCGCCGACCAGAATGGGACAGGTCAGCTGTTGATCAGCTTGTTCTCTTCGGAAGGCATTGTTCCCGAGAAGTTCGAAGTTCTCGAACCGACCCTCGAGAGCTTGTTTGAGGAGGTGGTACAGTGAACCACTTCGCTGTTTTTTTCAAGAAAGAGCTGAAGGAGAGCGTCAAAACATACAAACTCCTGCTCTTGGGCATTGTCTTCTTGATTCTCGGCATCATGAACCCACTAGTTGCCAAGCTTACCCCAGATCTTCTGGCTAGTTTCCTACCGGAAGGGATGTCAATTACTATTCCTGAACCTTCTTCTCTGGATTCGTGGGCCCAGTTTTTCAAAAATATTCAGCAGATGGGGCTCATTGTTGTTCTGCTAGTGTTCAGCGGTGTGTTGACCAACGAGCTCAGCAGGGGAACCTTGGTGCTGCTTCTGACGAAGGGGCTTCCCCGCCAGACCGTGATTTTGGCTAAGTACGCTGCAATGTTGGTGCTTTGGACGATGAGTGTGGCCATCTCTCATGTTGTCACTTGGGTTTATACAGTCTATCTATTTCCTGACAACCTGTCGCAGAATCTGTTTTTCGCCACGTTC
>CALKAR010000019.1 GCA_937988745.1 uncultured Peptococcaceae bacterium | reverse complement strand
AGGCAGTACATGCTTGAGTGCGAAGCTCGCTACTACCTGTCGCGGGGCTACACCGACGCACTAAAAGTTGATCGACTAATAAGGTCGATAGCTAAGCGGCGAGGCGAGCGAGCAGCGCAGAGATTGAGAATTGAAATGAGGAAGCAATGGAAGATCAAGAACGAAGCGGGTCGCTCCGCCCTCCGGGAAATAAAGTCGGGGGTCTTGGGTCCTTCCGGGCGATCCTGAGGATGGTGGCGCTGAGCAAAATCTATGTCTAGACCTAAAAAATCTTGAGGGGGTTGATGTTGATGTCTGGGGAAGAAAGGAAAACCAGCCCGGGCGGCGTCGAGCTGAACAAACCAGTGACCCAGGCCGCGCTGGCTCGTTTGGTTGGGGTGTCCCCGCAAGCTATGACGGAGCGATTCAAGAGCGGGCAAATAAAAAGAGACATTACGCTGGGCGAGGCGCTGAAGGTTTACTGCTCACAACTAAGAGACGCAGCAGCTGGGAGGCAGGGCGATGAAGATGATCTAACTGCAGCTCGAGTCGAGACAGAGCACGCCCGTGCAGCAAACCTGCGCATTGAATATCACGAAAAGCTAAATAATCTGATTCATGTAGACCAGGCGTCATTGCTCATTGAGGAGTGGGCAGCATTTGTAGCGCGAGAAGTAGGGACCGCGGCGACGAGATACACGAGAGAGATTGAGTCGGCGCATAACATTCAGATTGATGAGCAGCTGTATGAAACCATCATTGGAGCTGCGCTCGAAAGAGTTGCAGACTTTACAGACGAATCTGCAACAGCTTTTGAAGAAAGCGAGTCATAGATTCCGAAAAAAAACACATATCCCGCTCGTTGAGTGGGTCGAGACACACTTTAGATTGCCGTCAGTAATTGGCGATCTTAGTGGCCCCTACTCGTTTTATTATACGCCTTACTTTTACGGCGTGGCCGCTGCGCTGGATGATAGAGATGTGTCAGAAGTGGACATGCTGAAAGCTGCCCAAATCGGCTGGACGTACTTCTTGGTGGCCTATCTGGCCAAGCGAATCGATACCGACCCAAGCCCTATGATCGCAATGTTTGCCAAAGAGGGTGATGCAACGGCGTTCCATGAAGAGAAGATGGTGCCGGCATTTATTGCCACTCCAATATTGAAAGGCACAATCGATGTAAGCACCAGCCGAAAAAGCGGCAATACCTGGTATCACAAAAACTTCCCCGGTGGCTTCTTAAAACTCGTTACTTCTAACTCCCCCGGCTCGGTTAAATCCACTTCGGCCGTGGGCGTGGCGGTGGTAGAAGAGCCTGACGATACGAGCGATGACGTAAAAGGGCAGGGTGATTCTATCCAGCTGCTCGAGGAACGCCTAAAACGCTACGTTGGCTCAAAAATGCTGGTGGGCGGCACGCCAACCATTAAAGGCGTTTCAAAAATGGAGTTTAGGGTGCGCGAATCGGATATGCGCGTACTGCCCATTACCTGCCACGCCTGTGGCGAGAATCATGTGCTGGACTGGGAAAACGTGACGTGGCAGGACAAGCCAGACCACGAAAAGCCTCATGAGGTATACGGCAGGGCCGACTTCGACACCGTGGCTTATGCGTGCCCTGATTGCGGAACCCTGTGGGACGACTATGAGCGCCAAAAAAACATAAGAGACACAGTGCAGACGGCCATAGAAGATGGCGACCCGCTTTGCGGATGGGTTCCGACGCGGCCATTTCACGGCGTGGCCGGGTTTACTGAGCTATCAGAGCTGTACGTCTGCATGCCAGGAACCTCGCTCGCTGATGTGGTGAAGGACTACTTAAAAGCGGAGTGGGATGCCGACCGTGGCGACATTGCCGGCAAAGTGGCGTTTTATAACCAAAAGCTAGGCAAGGCGTTTGAGTACGTCACTAATACGCCTAACGCCGATGTGCTGGCGCAGCGAGCAAAGGACTACGCCGAGATGACTGTTCCCGAGGGGGGAATAGTGCTCACTGCCGGCATTGACGTACAGGCCGATCGCGTGGCGGTGGTAATACGCGCATGGGGTGTAGGTATGGAGAGCTGGTTGATTTATTTCGGCGAGCTCTATGCAAAAGTAGGCACAAATGATAGCAAGGACCCTGTGTGGCAGCATCTGAGCAGTTTGCTGTCGGATGTGTACGAGCGAGAAGACGGGAAGGAGTTGAGAATAAGAGCCTATTCAATTGATGCGGGCTACAACTCTGAGCAAGTTTATGACTTTGTTCGCCCGAGGACGGCGAGTGGAGCCAGGGCCGTAATGGGTGACAGCCATGACTACGGGAAAAAAGAGATATTTAGCGCGCCCAGAACGGTAGACACTAGAATAAAGCGACGTCGGACGGTGGCGGACAAGCGCGGCGTTACGCTGTATCACGTCGGCACACACAAGGCTAAAGATCTGATTTTTGGCGAGGGCGGGCGGCTCAGCTTGTTAGGTGATGGGCCGGGAAGAATGCATTTCTACAAAGATGTCCGGGCAGATTATTGGGATCAGATAACCGCCTTTGTCAAAGCTCCTTCGTTGCGTCAGCGCGGGCGCCTGATCTGGCAAGCCAAGGCAGGACAGGCGCACGAGGCGG
>CALKAR010000018.1 GCA_937988745.1 uncultured Peptococcaceae bacterium | reverse complement strand
GCTCTTGTTTCCTGAGGAGCACAAAACAGCCCAGCTCTATGTTAAGAGCTGGGCTTAATTCTACGAGACGGTCGATCTGCTCTGCAGTGCCAAGGGTACTCCCGCTTTAGTTAGAGCACCGTAGAGAGCGTAGGTTACTATCGAGTCCACGATGTGATGCAGGCCGGTGCCGATTCCCACCACAACCAGCGCTTGATAAAGGTCAAACCCAAAGGGCATTACGACCAGGGCTTCACCTAAGACATGAATTGGCAATGTAATAAGCAGTGCCTGCCAGAAGGGGCGTCCCTGCCGAATCCACGAGGCACCTACTGCACCGAATATGGCGTGGATTGAGGCTCGAGCTGCCACAATTGGCCCGAGAGTCATAAAGAAGCCGAAGGCGGAGCCAATACCTACTAAGACAGCTGCCATAGGACTGATGGTCATGGCCAGCATCGAGGGAACATGGCTGCCGATAGTGGCGCTGAAGGGCGGGATATGCACTTGGAGCCAACCTTGAAACGCGATAGGAATGAGCAGAGCCATAGCTGTCAAGAGTGCACCGTAGAGCATTTCCCGAATTCGATTCTGTGTTTGCATCCGTACCCATCCTTTATGTTAAATTTACACCTGTATATACACCTGTATACTATTGATATATTACACTATGGGTGCAGGTTGTGCAATACAATACTGTTGTTTTTTTGGAGGGAACATCATGACTAGTGAAACCCGGCGGGAGGAAATCCTGAATGTGCTGAAAAAGGCCCAGGAACCCATTACAGGGAACCAGCTCAGCCAGCGCTTTGGGGTGACCCGGCAGGTGGTTGTCTCAGATATTGCTATACTGCGTGCTCGGGGCGAGCAGATTGTGGCCACGCCTCAGGGTTATCTGCTGTACCCTGGTCCGCTTGGGCAGGGTATACGGCGCACCATCGCCGCCCGCCATTCTGATGATTTAGAAGTAATTAAAGATGAGCTGCTCGTAGTAGTAGATCTTGGTGGTACCGTCATCGATGTTACCGTGGAACACCCTTTGTATGGGGAGATGACCGGCAATCTGCAGTGCAGGACCGCCTCTGATGTGGAGCAGTTTGTCTCAAAGATGGCAGAGTTTAACGCGGAGCCGCTCCTTGTGCTGAACAACGGGCTCCATCTGCACACCATTGAGGCGCCTGACGAAGAGACGATGACTAAGATCATGGCGGCTCTGGAAGAGCGCGGGTATCTTGCAGAGTAAAACCCCGCCATCAAGCGGGGTCAGTTTTTTATTTCAGGAGTTCTACCAGCTTTTCACCAAATTCACGGGCCGCTTCGGGGCCATTGCCAGTGATAATCTTTCCATCGACTTCCACCGAACCGCCGGTGTAGTTTGCACCCTTTTCGGCGAGAGTGTCCTTGCCATCGGGGAATACTGTAGCTGTACGGCCCTTTAAGAGCCCGGCATTTGCGAGAATTACGGGAGCGATGCAGATGGCACCCACTACTTTGCCTAGGTTAAAGGCGTCTTGAGCGAGCTGGTGCGCAGTAGGATCTTCGAAGTACTGTTCAGAACCGCCGCCGCCAACAAAGATGAGGGCATCGAGCTCGGTCAATTTGAGATCCGTAACAAGCACATCAGGTGTAACTTTCATTCCTAGTTTCCCGACACACTCATTAGTAGTGGTGGAAGCGGTAATCACCTCAATGCCATTTTCCTGCAGAACTTCCTTGGGAACCTGGTACTCTTCATCCCGGAAGTTATTCTCTGCGATAATCAAGGCAGCTTTCTTCATGGCAATCGACTCCTTTCTCCGTGCATTATTCAACATGAGGGGAAGGAATTCCTTGGCGTGATGGAGAACACAAATTCCGCAGAAGACCACAAGAAGAACAGGTGAATATCGATGATCATAGTTGGTATTGCCGGCGGTACGGGTTCGGGAAAGACCACTTTCGCCAATGCCCTTAAGCGGGCGGTTTTACATGATGCGGTGATTATTTCCCAGGACTCGTATTATTATGCCCATGAACACCTTCCCTTTGAAGAGAGAGTGAAGATAAACTACGACCACCCCGACGCATTCGATAATGATCTCTTAGCCGGTCACTTAAAGAAACTCAGGGCTGGTCAGCCTATTCAAGTTCCAGTATATGATTTCAAAGAATACACCCGCACAGGAGAATTTGTGGAAGTACTGCCTCGTCCGATTGTAATTGTGGAAGGCATCCTCCTGTTTCACGATCCGCGTCTGCGTGCTCTGATGGACATTAAAGTGTTCGTCGATACAGACCCGGATGTGCGCATGCTGCGTCGCTTGATGCGGGATGTACGGGAGCGCCGCCGCACCATGGAGTCGGTGTGTGACCAGTACATGAAGACAGTCAAACCAATGCACGAGGCTTTTGTAGAGCCTTCGAAAAAATACGCGGATATCATCGTCCCCGAAGGGGGCTATAATACTGTTGCCCTCGATGCGGTGACAGCTATGCTCAGGGAATATCTGCGTGGGCGAGAGGCGGTCCGGAAGTGAAAAGGCGTTTCAGTGTCCAGATTGTGTTGATTTTAGGAGTGTTAGCGATTTCTGGCGCGGCGATCCTGATCAGGCAGGCGGATGCTGAACCAATTGCGATCGCCTTTTACCGTATGCTTTTTTCTGCAGTGATGCTGCTGCCTTTAGCGCTGCACGATTTAACCCACACCAGGGTCACCTGGAAGACAGTGGGCGCGCTGGCTTCAGCTGGGTTTTTCTTAGCACTGCATTTTGCGTTATGGAATACTTCATTAGATTATACCAGTGTAACGAGCTCTGTGGTGCTGGTTACCACCCAACCAGTTTTTGTAACTATCCTCGGTGCCCTTTTGTTAAAGGAAATACCCACACGCAGGGCGTGGTATGGGCTGGTTCTCGCCTTAGCTGGCAGCGTTATCATTGCCTTGGGCGGCAGTTCAGGTGGAGCTTCTCGCTTAGCAGGGAATGTGATGGCTCTTGCCGGCGCAGTAATGGCAGCTGGCTACTTTCTAGTAGGGCGGATTGCCCGGCGCACTCTGCCGATTGGGCTTTACGCAGCCGCAGCCTATGCCTTCAGCGGCCTTTTCTTGTTGGTTTTTGCCTTAATTTTGAAACAGCCCTTGGCAGGTTATACTAAGGAAACATGGTGGAGCTTGATTCTCCTAGCCTTGGTTCCCACAGTGTTTGGACACACCAGCCTCAGCTGGGCGTTAAAATATCTGCCCACCGCTATGGTGAGCGTATCAATCTTAGGCGAACCCTTGGGTGCCACCATCCTCGCGATGATTCTTTTGAAGGAAATGCCAGTATTTATTGAACTCTTAGGTGGCTGTTTGATCCTGGCTGGAATCTTCCTTATCTGGAAATTCGGTTCAAGCGAAGAGATCGAGGAGGATCAGGCAGGTGGCACTGTAAAAACCGGTTCCGAAACTGTGACCCCAAGTTGATTTCGCAATAATACGCACAGCAGTGCTAAAAGCGGCAAAAGTGATCGCCCATTTTCGCACAAGCCTCGCCGGTTCTACGGTGTAGTCGGCAGGCAGCAGGATGGAGAGAATCACAAAGATGAGAGCTGCCGCAGCACTGATTGCGAAGTGGATTGGTTCGAGCCGTCGTGTACGGGCAAAACCAAAACCGAGAGTAAAGAGGAAGAATACAATCCAGGCAATGACGGCTTTCTGTAGAGACATGGGAGCTCTCCTTTCCACGATATGGGTTTTAGCTGCGAAGAAGTGTGCTGCCGGCGGGCACACTTCTCTTGGCATTTTACGGGACGAAGTAGCCAACTAAACCGCTCACCGCTCCTGCGATGGCGTGCCGTGCTACCCCGCCAATCGTCCATTCTGACGATGGGGTAGTGATTAAGTACGAAGCAGTACTGACCAGTGAGCCTGCGATGGCAGAAGTAACGGCAGGGCTGAACTCGCCATCAATTTCTTCCATCTCGGCAGTGGTGAGCGGGACTGCGCCGGGACCGAATGGTGAGCTGGCCGCGACTGGTACAGCCCCTACCAGCAGGGTCAGGACAAGGAAACAGACGACCAAAGACGCGATTCTCTTCTCCATGTGATTCTCCTTCCTCATTTATTGGGCCCAATTCTGCTAGCACATATATGTTACAATATTCTGATAATTGTGTCAATAGCTTTCGAAGGTCTATTTTCCAGGACTTAGGGCATAGACGTCGAATGTAACCTTAACCAAATTTTGACTGTAGAGGAGTAGGCAGCGTGCGTCAGAAAATACTTGATATCCTAGAACGGGACAGCCGGTTATCGGCAGCTCAAATCGGGATCATGCTGGGTGTCTCCGAAGAAGAGGTACAGCAGGAGATCGATCGCCTCGAAGAGGAAGGCGTAATCGTCGGCTACAACACCCTTATTAATTGGGAAAAGACAGAACGGGAATTGGTAGAAGCCCAAATTGCGGTTAAGGTAACGCCGCAGCGGGGGCACGGCTTTGACCAGACTGCGAAGCGCATTGCAGAGTTCCCAGAAGTACAGGCAGTTTTTCTGTTTTCCGGCGAATTTGATCTAATGGTATTAGTGCAGGGACAGACCATGCAGCATATCGCGAACTTCGTTGCCAAGAAACTGGCCGTAATGGATTCGGTTGTCAGCTGTACTACTTACTTTGTTTTGAAAAAATACAAACAGAATGGGCGCCTCTTTGAACAGCCCGAAACTGATGAAAGGCCGAATATACTACTATGATCAAGGAAATGTTGAGTCACAAAGTCCAGCAGATTGCACCGTCGGGTATCCGCCGATTCTTTGACATTGCCAATCAGATGGAAAATGTGATTTCTCTGGGGGTGGGGGAGCCAGACTTTGCCACCCCTTGGCATATCCGGGATGAGGCCATTTATTCGCTGGAGAAGAAAAGGACGACTTATACAGCTAACCGAGGGCTCTTGGAACTCAGGCAGGAGATTTCCCGCTACCTTGACAGGCGCTTTAACCTGCAGTACAACCCGGAGACGCAGATCCTAGTGACGGTGGGGGGCAGTGAGGCTATTGACCTTGCTCTGCGGGCGATCATCAATCCAGGCGATGAGGTGATTATCCCAGAGCCTACCTATGTTTCTTACCTGCCCAGCGTCGTGATGGCCGGTGGAACGCCGGTGACGGTTCCTACATATGAAAGCCGGGAATTCCGCCTGACGGCAGAGGATCTGGTTCCCTATATTAATGAAAAGACAAAAGCCGTTATTCTGTGCTATCCCAACAACCCAACTGGAGCGGTGATGGAGCGCCACGACCTGGAGGAGATCGCACAAGTCCTGCGCAAACACCGCATCTTGGTAATCAGCGACGAAATTTACAGTGAGCTCGTTTATGGTGTCGAGCACACTTCCATGGCTGCACTGCCGGGCATGCATGACCGCACCTTGGTGATCAACGGATTTTCCAAGGCTTTCGCCATGACAGGCTGGCGCTTGGGATATGCAGCGGGGCCAGAAGAGCTCATCGGGGCTATGACTAAGATTCACCAGTACACGATCATGTCGGCGCCGACTATCAGCCAGTATGCGGCGGTAGAGGCACTGCGCAATGGAATGCCGGACGTGCAGCGGATGGTGGCAGAATATGACCAGCGCCGGCGGGTCTTGGTGCATGGTTTTCGTCAGATGGGATTATCCTGCTTTGAACCGAAGGGGGCATTTTATGTTTTTCCCCGGATCAGTGACTTAGGAATGACTTCCGAGGAGTTCTGCACCAAGCTCTTGATGGAAGAGCATGTTGCAGTGGTCCCCGGTACTGCCTTTGGAGCAAGCGGTGAGGGATTTGTACGCTGTTCGTATGCTTATTCTCTAGAAAGCCTTCAGGAAGCTCTGCGGCGCATCGGCCGTTTCGTAGAAAAACATTCCAAGGAAGGATGACGAGCGGTGAAAATCAGAAAAGCGGTAATTCCTGCAGCAGGTTTGGGAACAAGGTTTTTGCCAGCAACGAAGGCGGTTCCCAAAGAAATGCTGCCCCTTGTGGACAAGCCCACTATCCAGTACATAATTGAGGAAGCAGTGCAGTCGGGGATTGAACAGATTTTGGTCATTACCGGCCGGGGAAAGAGTGCGCTGGAAAACCACTTCGACCGCGCTGTAGAGTTGGAAGTGCATCTTGCGTCTCGAGGACAGGACGAACTGCTGGCAGAAATGCAGGCGATCACTAACTTGGCGGAAATCTTCTATGTGCGCCAGCATGAAGCTAGAGGATTAGGGCATGCGATCGCCTGTGCTGAAAGCTTCGTGGGGAACGAACCTTTCGCTGTCCTCTTAGGTGATGATGTAGTCTACAACCCAGATTATCCCTGCCTGAAGCAGTTGATTGATGCTTACGAGAAGACAGGTTCCAGCATTCTTGGCGTCCAAACGGTTCCCAAAGAAGATGTGAGCAAGTATGGGATCATTGCTGGCGAGCAGCTGAAAGATGATTTCTACAAGGTTACAGATTTGGTTGAAAAGCCTGCTCCCGAAGAGGCGCCCACTAACGTGGCGATTTTGGGAAGGTACATAATTACTCCAGAGATTTTCCCCATTTTAGCCCAAACCCAGCCTGGTAAGGGTGGTGAAATTCAGCTCACCGATGCCCTTAAAACGCTTCTAACGCAGCAATCCATGTATGCCTTGGACTTCGTGGGGCGCCGCTATGATGTCGGTGACAAGCTCGGTTTCCTGCAGGCCACCGTGGAACTAGCCCTCAAACGCTCTGACTTAGGCATGGCATTTCGGGACTATCTGCACAAGCTGATGGAAGCCGATGTGGAGGTTTCGGTCTAATTGCGCGTTGTAATTGCACCTGACTCTTTCAAGGGTAGTTTGTCTGCCTGGGAAGTTGCTCAGGCTGTCGAGCGGGGTGTGAAACGGGCCGTACCAAACTGCGAAACAGTGCTTGTGCCTCTATCTGATGGGGGCGAAGGCTTGGTGGAAGCGCTGGTGGAAGCCACTGAAGGTACCTACCATGAACTTCAGGTAAAAGGCCCTTTAGGGGAACCAGTGTGGGCGAAACTGGGTGTCTTAGGAGATGGTGAGACTGCTGTAATTGAAATGGCGCAGGCCTCGGGACTCACCTTGATACCGGAGGAAAAGCGCAACCCGCTCCTGACGACAACATACGGGACGGGAGAACTGATCCGCTTGGCGCTAGACTTGGGCTGCATTAACTTGATCATCGGTTTGGGCGGCAGTGCGACCAATGATGGGGGAGCGGGGATGGCTCAGGCTTTAGGCGTCCAACTGCTCGATGATGTAGGAGAGGAAGTAGGATTGGGTGGTGCAGAACTTGCACGCCTTGCCTCAATTGATATCTCTGGGCTAGACTCAAGGATCAGCGAGGTGAAGATTCAAGTCGCTTGTGATGTGACAAATCCTCTCACAGGGCCGCAGGGCGCATCGGCTGTTTATGGCCCGCAGAAGGGTGCAACACCTGAGATGGTGGAACAGCTTGACAAGGCACTGGCCAACTACGCGGAAGTAATTCGGAAAGACTTGGGGATCGATGTGGAACATGTTCCTGGTGCCGGCGCCGCCGGAGGGTTAGGAGCAGGATTATTAGCCTTCCTAAAAGGTGAGCTCGTTTCCGGAATTGAGCTGGTACTGAATACGGTCAACTTCCGGGCGGAAGCTGACACTGCTGATTTGGTGTTCACCGGCGAAGGGAAGTTTGATGCTCAATCGGCTTATGGGAAGGTACCCATTGGTGTGGCTCGAGCGTGCAAACCGATGGAGGTCCCAGTAGTGGTCCTGGCTGGTTCGGTGGCTCTGGATATAGAAGCTGTGCATGATGAAGGTATTACGGCTTGCTTTGCTATAGCCAACGGCCCCATGACTCTAGCAGAGTCGATGGAACAGACTGCAGAGCTGTTGGAATTTCAAGCAGAGCAGGTTATGAGATTGTGGAAAGGTAGATAAGAAAAGCGCCAGTCTCACAAATGTGGGGCTGGCGCTTTTTGGCGGGGCCACATAGTCTCTACAGTTCAGAAGAAACTGTCACTATCAATACGTCATAGTAATTGAGGGCACGAATCTGCTGCCACTTCTCTCTTGCATCTATCTGCTGGTCGTCTGTCCTTAGGAAGTGAACATTTATGGTGAAATCGTGTGAATCGCCGTCCCATTTAAGCTCCTTCTTCATACTGCCTCCAGCGTCAAATATGTCGGATCGGGAGGACGCTGGACCGGTATAAATCTCATATTGGACCCATTTGTTGAGTAGGGGAATACTCTCTCCATTCATATCAGCGAATCCAATGGACTCAAACATAATAACAATGTCATCATTCGATTTGATTGTCATGTCTGTTGATAAAGTTCGACTGCCGAATCCTATGTTATCGCCAAAATCGATTTGCCCGAAGTCTAGGTTGTCTACGAGGTCTACTGTGATGTATGGCATAATCCCCAGATTAACAACCATCTTGTCCTCAACGTCACTAGCCAGAACACCCGTACTAAGTGCAATTGCTAAAACGAAGACCATTATAGGAACGAGTTTTTTCATACTTCATCCTCCTTTAGATACTCTTGTTCTTCTCAGACCGCCCCGCCTCCCAATGGGTTTTCATGTCTAGTGTTCCAATCTTTCCCTCAAACATACGTGGAAATCTAGATATTGGAAACGCAAAGCTCCTGTTCTTGCGTACATGTACGAATCAGATAGCAGGAATTGCCAAGATGTCGGGGAATGTTTTAGAACAATTACGGATTCGCTAAGCAGCGTGAGAGGCTTTGCAACGTCGGATTACTAGACTCGCTGCTTTTGCCCTTTTGGCGGTTCTTCTGACAGGATGCTTTGGAGGAAGCGGAATAAAGCAGTCCTACAAAACAACGGGTGAGCTGGTGGTTAGCTTCGATGTCCCGCAGGTAAGCCCGCAAAACATGGATTTAAGGCTGCGTTCGGTAAGGGTAGAAATCAAGTCGGGGAAGGAGACTCTTGGTCAGGAGGCGTTGATCCAGGGTGGTGCTGCATCGGTTGCGTTTGAAGGCCTAAGACCTGGTCTTTGGCAGGTTGAAGTAGGGATCCTGGATGACGAAGCGTACACCGTATACAAGGGTTCATCTTCCGCGGCGGTATAAGCTGGTAAGAGAGCTACCGTGGAAGTAGACTTGGGGCTAGAACCAGGTTCATTAACTGTTACCGTGCCTGTGACTGACGATGTGACATTAGGTACTGTCACCTTAGTCAATCCGGCGGGCAGCGCGTTTGAGAAAGAACTGGAGTTTAACGGAAATGAAGGGAAGGCAGTTTTTGACCAACTGACCCCTACCTCTTGGGCAATCAGGGTCGCCTTACATAAAGATGGAACAGTAATAGCGTCTGGCGAAGAGGTCATACAGGTTCTGCCTGGCCGAGCGATTACCGCCCAGGTTGATGCGAAGAGCCTTAGCCAGGGTGATTTGGTCATCATCATTTCGCTGGAGGTACCACCCGGGAAGTTCCAAACGGCTCCTTACTGATCACATGATCAACGGAAACGGCTTCGTGGACCAGGACGTGGACACTTCAGGAACATACTTCTACTGGGTGCAGGCCATCAACTCGAGCGGATTAGGCGGGCCTTTAGCAGGTCCAGTATTTGCTGATGCATTCGAGCCTGTTGTCGTAGGAAAGCTCGTATGGGAACAGGGCCAGACTCCCGTAGATTCGGATTGGACTGACTACCAGATATGGGTTTTGCCGATTCGCTATGGTGATGGCAGTATCTCTCAGGGTAGCGTAGAAAGGTTGCGTACTGTGGTTGAAGTCTCTGTTGACGGCGAGTTCTCCTTTGGAGGCAGTCAGTTCCGCAGTCCGGCTGATGATTACGTACTTCTTGTGGTCAACCCAACACTTTCTGACCGGTCTGAGCATATCCAAGCTGTGATTACCATGGATGTTAGGCATACAACAGTGTCACACTTTCCGCTCATGGAACTGCAGGGGGCTCTAGACTTCGGAACAGTTGAGTTGGGCTCTTGGCAAGCAAAAGCAAGTAAGAGCTTGGAGGATAACTGGGATGCTTTTCCCAGCTATGTGGTGGATGAGATGGTGACAACGGACTACTATAAGGAATACATGCCGCTAATTCTTAATGACTATCTGAATTACCGCAACAATGAGGACTACTATTACGCCTCCATATGTTATTGCTATGTGGGACCTAGAGAATCAGTTCTTAACGGAATGCTGACTGCAGCCGATCTGCAGTACTCATATACAGCACTCTATGTCTACACTGAGGATGGTAGCACCGATTTTATCTTTAGGACACCATCGGATACATTACAAGACCAATTCGGAAACTTCGGGGAAGGCAGTGCAATAAAGTGGGGTTACTATGCTCAAGACGGTTTGCAGTTGGGATGGTATACACTTCTCGATCATGATACTGGTGATGAACTAGCTCATTTCTTGGTAGGCAATCCGGATGGCAGCCCTCCCAAAGATTATGCAGTGAAGCCGCTCATTGAGTTGGAGACGAACGAGACGGGTGAAGTCACTGGAATGTGGCTGGAATGGGTGCTTGAAGCCGATGGAATGCAGACAGTCATATTGGTGAGAACTTTTTTTCGTCAAACGTGTGTAGCCAGCTCCTATGAAGGGGCTGGTTTTTTTATGTCTACCCCAGAATGCGCATTTGATCCTAGCACAGCTCTAATGCTGGTACGTACGCTGTTTTAGGACAATCGACAAGAAGGAGGGTGTGTCATGGAAAGACCGGCGAAGCCGAGCGTAAAGGAACTTGTGGAACTGCTTCGTACAGCAAGAGGGGAGCTAGAGCGGGCGGATCCAGATCAAAAGGATCTGTGGGAGCAGCATATTAGTACTCTGGAAAAAACACTTAATGAACTGAAAGCCGGTAAGTGAAAAAGTTCCGAATAGAAAGGAGTGAAAAGTATGCCATCTAACCGTGGGACCTTGTTTTGGCTTGCTTATCCTGGCAACTTGGCTCCAAATGCAGAACTCTATATCCTCGCGTCCAGGGAAACGCCATTTGAGGTAGCCATTCCGGGCCAGGGTTTCAGCGTCACCGGTAACGCTGGCCCCGGCGCGCCTGGTATTGTGTTCCTTCCAGAAAACTTCGCGGCGGTACAGAGCAGTGAAATGATTGAGCAGAAGGGGATCCGCGTTACGTCTGAGCGGCCAGTGACCGTAATCTTACGCGGTGGAACGGTGGGGGTATTAGGCAGCACTGAGGCCTATCTAGGGCTGCCAGTCGATATGCTTGGCAGCGACTACTACACTGTCCTCGGTTACCAGGAAAGTGTCAGTGCGCGAGGATTCCCTGGCAATGATGAACCATCGCAGCTCACAATTGTTGCAGTCGAGGATAACACACAGGTAACTGTTACGCCATCCTGTGAAAGCCTTGCAGGTAGTCAACCGGGTGTTCCCATCAATCTAGTTCTCAACCAAGGTGAGGTGTGGCAGTATCGCTGTGGTTTCTTGCGCGATGTAACAGGGACAAGAGTCAGGAGCAGCCGTCCGATTGCGGTCTTTGGAGGAAGCCGCTGTTCAGATGTTCCACCAGGAGTAGCCTTCTGTGATTACCTGGTAGAACAGCTCATTCCTGTAGATATGTGGAGAAGAGAATACTTTGTTCCGCCGCTCTTGAACGGTGCAGCAAACCTTGTCCGGGTGTTGGCCAGTGAAGATGAAACCCGGGTGCAGATCAGTGACGGTACTAACGCAAACACAATTACTGTTTACCTTGATGCAGGCGAATTCTACGAAGACTTCTTCGATGAAGCTGTCCGAGTCATGAGCAGCAAACCTGTCATGGTCGGGCAGTACAGCGTTGGTGCTCAGGCGCCGCCTGCTAATAACGAACGTGATCCCCTATTCTTACAGATTTTGCCCGCAAGACTCTTTTCTAGATTTCATCGCTTCTACAGCCCACCTCAGTATAACATCAACCTAGTGAATATCGTGGCACCAGTAG
>CALKAR010000017.1 GCA_937988745.1 uncultured Peptococcaceae bacterium | reverse complement strand
CTCCGAAGCCGAATTCAGAATCATTAGCCAGCTTAATGGCGTGTTCATCGTCTTGGTAGGAAATAACAGAGAGCACCGGTCCGAAGATTTCTTCTTGGGCAATGGCTGCGCGATTGTCTACATCGGCGAACACTGTTGGCTCAACGAAGAATCCGGCGTCAAGATCTCGTGGACGGCTGCCACCGACAGTGATGCGGGCTCCAGCGTTTTTACCTTGAGAGATGTAGGATTCCACGCGCTCACGCTGCCGGGCAGTAGCCATCGGTCCGATCTGAGTGTCAGGGGAGGACGCAACACCAACCTGCAGACTGCCAGCGAAAGCGGTGAATGCATCGACTACTTCCGCGTACCTGGACTGTGGAGCAAGGATTCGGGTTCCCAGGAAACAGGTTTGCCCATTGTTGAGCAGGGTAGAGGTGAACAGGGCTTCCACTGATCTTGTACAAGGTGAGCTCAGTAATTCAGCCTTGGGTAACGTAACGACATTCAAAATTGCCGGAACACTACAGGCATTGAAATGCACTCCGTTAAAGTATGTGCACTGAAATCCGGAACCATGGTGCTCACCCGGGATGGAGAGCCAGATTTGCGACTGCAACCCGGGGAGATTGCAATTTATGATACTGCGATTCCATATGAGTTACATTTCTATGGACAGTGAGATTGCACTGTCATGACTGTATCCCGCGAAGAAGTGTCCCTGCCGAGCCGAACACTGAACAATGCATTCCGGCAATACTTTCCAAGTCCCGGTGCAGGGTCAGTGCTAACCCAATTGATTGAATCATCAATTTTTAACAACGTTGTGAGCCGGGAATCCTCTGAATTTCTCGGTCACGCTGCAGTCGATCTACTTGCAGGCCTTGTCTATGAAAAAGCCACTCCCTATGCCCCAGATGAAGCACTTCAAGTGGCAGTTCATGACTGTATCAGGGAGTATCTTGGATCCTCATAGCTCATGGTCGCAGTCGTAGCCGGAGCTTATAGAATCTCGGTTCGGATGCTGAATAGATTGTTTGAAGGTGAAGAATACGGAGTGGGGGAATTAATCCGCCACCTCCGATTGGAAGCAGTGCACGAAGACCTCCGGGATCCTCGCCTCCAGAACCTGAACATTTTGGCCATCGGCATGCGCCACGGCGTGGCTTCCGGGCTTTGTCATAGGGTCCAAACTAGTGCTAATGTAATAGGTAGCACTCTAGATGGCGCACAGTGACTCACTTCACTGTTTCTCACACTACGGATCGTTCGGCACGTACCTGCCGATGGAGGAGATTCTGCAATGGCAACCGTAACGTTCAAAGATGCTTCCCTAACCTACCCGGGAGCAAAGGAACCCACCGTCAAGAAATTCAACCTGGAAATCGCCGATGGCGAGTTCCTCGTCCTCGTCGGCCCTTCCGGCTGTGGTAAATCCACCACGCTGCGCATGCTGGCCGGTTTGGAAAACGTTACTGACGGTGCCATTTTCATCGGAGACAAGGACGTTACCCACGTTGCACCGCGTGACCGTGACATCGCCATGGTTTTCCAGAACTATGCTCTCTACCCCCACATGACCGTGCGCGAGAACATGGGCTTCGCACTGAAGATCGCCGGCAAGTCCCAAGACGAGATCAATAAGCGCGTCGACGAAGCCGCCGCCACTTTGGGCCTGACCGAATTCTTGGAGCGCAAGCCGAAGGCCCTGTCCGGTGGTCAGCGTCAGCGTGTGGCCATGGGCCGCGCCATTGTTCGCAACCCGCAGGTCTTTCTCATGGATGAGCCGCTGTCTAACCTCGATGCCAAGCTGCGTGTTCAGACCCGTACCCAGATTGCAGCCCTGCAGCGCAAGCTTGGGGTTACCACCGTTTACGTCACCCACGACCAGACGGAGGCCTTGACCATGGGTGACCGCATCGCGGTGCTGAAGGATGGCTACCTGCAGCAGGTTGGCGCGCCCCGAGAGCTTTATGACCGCCCCGCCAACGTCTTCGTCGCCGGCTTCATCGGCTCCCCAGCCATGAACTTGGGCACCTTCTCGGTCAAGGATGGTGACGCTACCTCTGGCCACGCTCGCATCAAGCTTTCCCCGGAAACCCTCGCCGCCATGACGCCGGAGGATAATGGCCGCATCACCATTGGTTTCCGCCCGGAGGCACTGGAGATCATTCCGGAAGGCGAGTCCACCGATCTTTCCATCCCAATCAAGCTCGACTTCGTGGAGGAACTCGGTTCCGATTCCTTCCTCTACGGCAAGCTGGTAGGCGAGGGCGACCTTGGATCCTCCAGCGAGGATGTCCCCGAGTCCGGCCAAATCGTCGTCCGCGCTGCTCCGAACACCGCGCCTGCTCCGGGCAGTGTTTTCCACGCACGCATCGTGGAGGGCGGCCAGCACAACTTCTCGGCGTCGACTGGCAAGCGCCTCCCTTAAGCCCGCGTACCGGCTACCCCGAGGCACGTAATGAGTAGGGCAGTTCTAGCCATAATCAGCAGAAAAGGTGGAGTGATTCGCCATGAAAGAGTCCATGAGCATCACCTCGTCGACGTACGCGTCGGCACTGCTGACACTGCCCTGGGGTACACCCCTGGAACAGTGGCCCGATAATCTCATCGCCGCGCTGCCCAGGGGTATTTCCCGGCACATCGTGCGTTTCGTGGGGATCAACCGTGGCATCGTCGCGGTCAAAGAAATTGGTGCGCGTACCGCCCACCACGAGTACAAGATGCTGCGTGAACTGCAGCGCCTTGGTGCCCCCAGTGTGCGCCCCGTAGCCGTGATCACCGGACGCCATCCGGCAGAGGAAGACTACGGGGAGCTCACCGCAGCTTTGGTGACCGAGCACTTGGAGTTTTCCCTGCCCTATCGCGAGATTTTTTCTCGGCACCTCACGGTCGTGGAAGCGGAGAAGCTCATCCGCGCCCTGTCCGTGCTGTTGGTGCGGATGCATCTGCTCAACTTCTACTGGGGAGATGTGTCACTGTCTAATACTCTCTTTCGTCGCGATGCTGAAACCTATTCCGCCTATCTCGTCGATGCCGAAACCGGGGAGTTCCAGCCCAACCTCTCTGAATCACGCAGGCTTTACGACGTCGACATCGCCCGCGTCAACATCATTGGCGAACTCATGGACCTACAGGCGGGTGAATGCCTAGATAAGTCCATCGATGTCATCGCCCTAGGAGGCCTTGTCGAAAGCTCTTATCTTGAATTGTGGACGGAGCTCACCGCGGAGGAATCCGTCGATGCCAGTGAATATTGGCGCGTCTCTGAGAGAATTGACCGGCTAAATCAACTGGGCTTTGACGTAGGGGAGCTCAAGGTCACGAAGGACGATTCGCGGCAGGTTGTGCGCATTCGCCCTGCAGTGGTGGATCCGGGCCACTATCGTGCAGAGCTATTGAGCTTAACCGGGCTGAGCGTCGAGGAACACCAGGCCCAACGCCTATTGGGCTCGATCCAGGCCTATCAGGCCGTCGAATGCGGACCGCATGTAGGTCTTACCCAAGCCGCGCATCTCTGGATGACGAATGAATACGAACCGACTATCGCCGCCGTCCCCGTGGAGATGTTAGACAAGCTGGAGCCAGCACAAATCTTCCACGAAATCGTCGACCACCGCTGGTTCCTCGCCCAAGAAAGGGGAGGGGCTGTCACCCTCCCAGAGGCCACGGCATCCTATCTTGAATCCGTGCTTCCGGCCCGCCGCGACGAGGCTCGCCTCCTCAGCACAAACCCTTCAGACGAAGACTTGTCATAACCTCTCGCGTGCCCCAACGGCTCCTACGATCAAAAATCCTCCCTGCTTCCCTCAACTGTTTTTATATGTATTTGTATGTTTTAGGCCCGATTGCCCCATAATTGGGGAGGGTTTCAATGTCCGAATGTAGATATTGTCACAATCGGGTGTTTTGGGTCCGATTTCTTTTGAATATGTGGAATACCTCACTAAGGTGGAAGGCAGGCTAACCAGTTCACAGTCGGACTGCAATCCGCTATGAAGTACTTGGTGGCGCTGGGAAGAAGCCTTCGTTATGGGAGGTCTCCCAGACACAATCGAATACGGGCCGGATATCCATCTCGGCTCATCACCCCGCTTTTTATCAAGAAAGATGAGGACCTCATGAAGCGTCTTACTCGCATCGCATCCATCAGCATGGCCTCCATGCTCGCCGCCGCAAGTCTCGTCGCGTGCTCCGGCTCCACCGACGAGGAAGGCGATGTTTACTTCCTGAACTTCAAGCCTGAACAGGACGCGGCATACCAGGAAATCGCAAAGGCCTACACTGAAGAGACCGGCGTTAAGGTCAAGGTCGTTACTGCCGCCTCCGGCTCCTATGAGCAGACCCTCAAGGCCGAGATTGGCAAGGACGCAGCCCCGACTCTCTTCCAGGTCAATGGCCCAGGCGGCTTCATCACTTGGCAGGACTACATGGCAGATATGTCGGACACCGAGGTAGCTAAGCAGCTGACCGACGACATTCCGCCGCTGACCACCGAGGATGGCGAGGTACGTGGCGTTCCGTTCGCCGTCGAGGGCTTCGGCATCATCTACAACGACGAGATCTTCGACAAGTACATCGCCACGTCCGGCGCAAAGATCAAGTCCACGGATGAGATCACCAGCTACCAGAAGCTCAAGGAAGTCGCCGAGGATATGCAGGCAAAGAAGGACGAGCTCGGTATCGAAGGCGCCTTCGCCTCCACCTCGCTGACATCCGGTGAGGACTGGCGTTGGCAGACCCACCTGGCCAACGCTCCGATCTGGCAGGAGTACCAGGACAAGGGAGTCGAGGACACCAACGAGATCGAGTTCTCCTACAACAAGGAGTACAAGAACCTTTTCGATCTCTACCTTGAGAACTCCACCGTAGAAAAGTCTCTTGCGCCGTCTAAGACGGTGTCTGATTCCATGGCTGAGTTCGCACAGGGCAAGGCCGCTATGGTTCAGAACGGTAACTGGGCATGGTCCCAGATTTCCGAGACTTCTGGCAACGTGGTCAAGGAAGACAAGATCAAGTTCCTGCCCATGTACATGGGTCTGCCAGATGAAGAAAAGCACGGCATCAACGTCGGTACCGAGAACTATTTGGGCGTGAACTCTGAGGCCTCCGAGGTCGACCAGCAGGCCACCAAGGACTTCGTGGATTGGCTGTTTACCTCTGAAGCTGGCAAGGAGCACGTGGTGAAGGACCTTGGCTTCATCGCACCGTTCGAAAGCTACACCGCTGAGGACACCCCGAATGACCCCCTTTCTGAGCAAGTCGCGGAAGCTATCGCTAACAAGGATCTGACCACCTACCCGTGGAACTTCCAGTACTTCCCGTCCCAGCAGTTCAAGGATGACTTCGGCCAGGATCTGTCGCAGTACGCCTCCGGAAAGCTGAAGTGGGAGGACGTCGTCAAGCACTTCAAGGACAACTGGGCTGCTGAGAAGGAATCCAACTGGGGCTAAAGCTCTATTCCCGTCCCCCTCGCCACACTCCTTCCAATAGCGGAGGGCGGGGAGGGGAGTAGGTGAGGGTTGTGGCCCGCGTCGCGAGCTTGTGCGCGAGCAGTTATTCCACATCCTCAGCCTCCTCTCCTCACCGCCTTCCCCGCTGGGAAACGTGTGGCACCACCTGAAATTAAGGTTTCACCACCATGCAAGCAACGCTGAAGAAGTACTTCCCAGTCTTTGTCTTGCCCACCCTTCTGGCATTCATGATTGCCTTCTTGGTGCCGTTCATCGTGGGTTTCTTCCTCTCCTTTACGAAGTTCACCACTATCACCAACACCAAGTGGGTTGGCATAGACAACTACGTCAAAGCTTTCTCCCAACGCGAAGGTTTCATCTCAGCCTTCGGTTTCACCGTCCTCGTGGTCATCGTCTCCGTGATCACAGTCAACATCTTCGCCTTCCTCTTGGCGTGGTTGCTGACCCGCAAACTCCGCGGTACCAACTTTTTCCGCACAGTCTTCTTTATGCCGAACCTTATCGGCGGCATTGTGCTGGGTTATACCTGGCAGACCATGATCAACGCCGTGCTTTCGCACTATGCCACGACTATTAGCGCGGACTGGAAATTCGGCTACGCCGGCCTCATCATGCTACTTAACTGGCAGCTCATCGGCTACATGATGATCATTTACATCGCCGGCCTGCAAAACGTCCCACCAGAGCTCATTGAGGCTGCCGAACTCGACGGCGTCAACAAGTGGGAGATGCTGCGGCACGTCACTATTCCGATGGTCATGCCATCCATCACCATCTGCCTCTTTTTGACTTTGTCGAACTCCTTTAAGCTCTTCGACCAGAACCTGGCGCTGACCAACGGCGCTCCTGGCGGGCAAACTGAGATGGTGGCGCTCAACATCGTCAACACGCTGTTTAACCGTATGAATGTCGAGGGCGTCGGTCAGGCCAAGGCCGTTATCTTCGTCGTCGTTGTGGTCGTCATCGCGTACTTCCAGCTGCGCGCGACCCGCTCCAAGGAAATCGAGGCTTAAGTTATGACTACCAGCACTTCAGCGCAGGCCGCTCCGGCCTCGAAGAAGAAGGATCACCAGCTTCCCTCGGATAATAAGACCCACATGTCTGGCAGCGCCAAGTTCGTGGTCTACGCCATTCTGGCGTTCTTCACCATCGTCTTCTTGGGGCCGA
Organism: uncultured Peptococcaceae bacterium; assembly: GCA_937988745.1. Lineage (GTDB taxonomy): Bacteria > Bacillota > Limnochordia > Darwinibacteriales > Darwinibacteriaceae > JAAYMS01. The sequence goes on along the minus strand of CALKAR010000017.1, from coordinate 5,280 downwards.
TCCTCTTCATCTTCATCAACTCCTTTAAGTCCAAGTTCGCCATCTCCTCCGATCCTTTCTCCCTTCCCATCGGTGAAACCTGGGTCGGCTTCGAGAACTTCATGGTGGGCTTGACCAAGCAGGGCTTCTTGGAGGCCACATTGTGGTCCTTCATCATCACGATCCTCTCCGTCATCGTCATCGTGTTCTTCTCCGCGATGACCGCCTACTACATCACGCGCGTCAAGACCTGGTGGACAAACCTTCTGTACTACCTCTTCGTGGTCTCCATGATCATCCCCTTCCAGATGGTCATGTTCCCGACGGTCAAGATTGCAGACATGCTCCACCTCAACAACCCGATCGGCATCGTGGTGCTCTACCTCGGTTTCGGTTCCGGTCTGTCGGTGTTCATGTTTGCGGGCTTCGTCAAGTCCATTCCTCTGGATGTTGAGGAAGCTGCGATGATCGACGGCTGTGGTCCGCTCCAGAACTACTTCCGGGTAGTCTGGCCTATGCTCAAGCCAACTGCCATCACCGTGGCCATTCTCAATGCCATGTGGGTGTGGAACGACTACCTGCTGCCATACTTGGTCATTGGCCTGTCCACGCGATACAAGACCATCCCGGTGGTCATCCAATCCTTCGTTGGCTCCAACGGTAACCGCGATATGGGTGCCATGATGGCCATGCTGGTCTTGGCCATCATCCCCATCGTCATCTTCTACTTCTCCACGCAGAGGCACATCATCGAAGGTGTGGCTGCCGGTGCCGTGAAGGGTTAAAAGGTTGCGATAGGTTAAAACCATGAATCGCATACTCGGCCCCGAATCGAAGTTCTATGCTGCTCTGAGCCTCTTCGCTGACCTAGTCATCGTGAATGTTCTCTTGGTGATAACGTGCTTTCCCGTATTCACCGGGGGAATGTCCTTGCGCACAGCCCACGCGGTGACCGGCCAGATGGTCCGCGAGGAAGGTTCTCGCCGCGGCTCGGCCTTCGTTCGGGGCCTTTTGACGCGTCCCGGGGTCAACACCGCATGGTGGCTCATTTCCCTCGCCGTCGCCGCCTTAGCCGCGTATGAATTCGCTATCATTGCCAAGGCAGATCTGGGTTCAATGGGCCTGATACTGCGCGCAGCCTTGATCTCGGGGCTTATCGTATTGGGCTCTGTCAGCGTATGGTTCTTCCATCTCGATGCACCGGGGCTCGGCTTCCGCCAAAGAATCACACAGGCCATGATGAAGGCGGTAGGGCACCTACCGCGTACTCTTTTGGCAATATTGCCTGGCATAGTGCTTGTTTTGTACCCCGTCTTTTTCCCAGCGCAGTGGGGAGGCTACCTGTTCTTCCTCGCAGTGCTCGGCCCGGCTCTCGCGGTCTATCTCGCCGAGCTAGTGCTGCAGTGGCCCGAACTCAATTCGCAAACGCCCGATAGCCCCTCTGCATAACGCGGTGCGCGCCAGCTGGCCTAAAACGAGAAATAGGGTAGTGGTATCCACGTCATCGTGGAACCACTACCCTGTGGTCTTTGTGGGCTTCCTAGAAGCTCTTTAAGCTTCGCCTTCCTCCTGCGCCTTCTGCTCCTTGAGCAGACGGGCAGCCGCGCGGCGACGAGAACGCAGATTCTCGATGCGCTCGGTCAAGAGTTCATCCAACTCCTCAATGGAGCGGCGCTCGCGCAGCATGTCCCAGTGGGTACGCGGGCTTAAGGGAGGCGCTTGCCAGTCGACGCCGAGAAGTTGTGCTGGCCGCCCTCCACGATGCGTGCGTGGAAAACACTGCCCGGAGCAGGCGCGGTGTTCGGAGCGGGGAGAAGGGGGCACAGGGGGAAGGGTGGCAGGGTGTTGTAGGGCTGCCTCAGGCGGTAGAATGGGCTTAGCGGCGTGGGGGCGCTGGCGTGGCCATGGCGGCGTTGCTGCGGCCTTTGGGGGCGAGGCGGAACAGTGAAAAACCGAACCTTAAGCGTAGGTTAAAGCGTAGGCGGCTGAAAATGTAAAAATCCCCCAACCTGTTTGTGCAGGTAAGGGGATTATTCGGGGTGGCTGACGGGGCTCGAACCCGCGACACCCAGGATCACAACCTGGTGCTCTACCAGCTGAACTACAGCCACCATTGCTGCTCTGAAGCAGCGTATTAAAGACTAACTCACGAAGTCGAAATTACAAAAACGCCTGGTAGGCAGCGTTTGATTCCTTGGCTGCTTCGGTTGCTTCAGTCGAGGTTGGGCCCTCGTCGGTGCGGAATACCGAGCGGCGGTAGTAGTCCAGCTCGCGGATTGATTCGACGATATCGGCCAGCGCCCGGTGGGCAAGGCCCTTGTCGGGCTGGTTGAAGTACGCGCGTGGGTGCCAACGGCGGGCGAGTTCTTTGATGGTGGAGACATCAATCATGCGATAGTGCAGCGCTTCGTCAAGACGCGGCATGTATTCGCGGATAAACGCGCGGTCGGTGGCAATAGAATTGCCGGCCAATGGCGCGGGATGTTCAGGGGCGCAGTGCTTTTCGATGAGTTCCAGAATCGCGGTTTCGGCCTCCGCCAGCGTTGTGGTTGCGGCCTTGATTTCTTCTGTCAGGCCAGAGGAATTGTGCATGTTGGTAACAAAGTCATCCATTTGGGCCAGTTCTTCGTCGGTGGCGTGGATGACGATATCAAGCCCCTCGCCGACCACATTGAGGTCCGCGTCGGTGATGATTGCGGCGATTTCCACAATGGTGTGGCGCTTGGGATCGAGCCCGGTCATTTCCAGATCGATCCACACGAGGCGGTCATATTTGGCAGGGGTTTGAGAAGAAGTCATGAAAGCTATCTTAACCGCTGGCATCACGCTGGATTTACTACCCCTGAAATAGGGAGTTTTGCAAAGTTCGCTAATTTTGTGAGTTGGTTAACATTGCTGGTAGCTTCAATTTCTGTCGAATAAATGAATTAATGATGTGAAAACGTTTAAAGAAATTGAGTGATTCAGTTCACCTCGGCAACGGAAATAGGGCACAATTTTCCTCATCTGACACGAACCTTCGCGTTGGGTGTGTGCGAAAAATCTCAAACAAAAGGAGCCCTCATGGCAGCCTTACTCGATTGGCTAAACGGCGTTATCTGGTCCCCAGCATTGGTCTTCCTTTGCTTGGCGGCCGGCGTCTACTTCACAATCGTCACTAAATTCATCCAGATCCGTGGTATCCCAGACATGCTTAAGCAACTTGTGCGGGGTGAAAGGTCTGAGAATGGTGTCTCATCTTTTGAGTCCCTCATGATGTCATTGGCGGGACGCGTTGGTGTTGGCAACATCGCGGGTGTTGCAACCGCTATTGCTTTCGGTGGCCCAGGCGCGGTTTTTTGGATGTGGTCCGTGGCATTGCTGGGCTCCGCAACGTCGTTTATCGAATGTACTCTTGCTCAAATCTATAAAGAGCAGGACAAGGATACCGGTGAGTACCGCGGTGGTCCGGCTTACTACATTGAAAAGGCGTACGCCCACACCAAGGCTGCTCCATTCATGCTGATTTACGGCATTGTCTTCGCAGTCGCGATGATTTTGGCAACTGCATACTTCCTCCCAGGCATTCAGGCCAACGGTGTTTCTTCTGCTGTTGAAAATGCTTGGGGCATCAGCACCACCATCACCGGTGTAACTTTGGCAGTCGTCCTCGCGGTTATTGTTGTCGGCGGTGTAAAGCGTATTGCATCGTTTGCTTCCATGGTGGTTCCATTCATGGCAGCCATCTACATCATTATTGCGTTTATCATTCTGTTCATTAATTACCAGGACATTCCTGAAGTATTCAGTCTGATTTTCACCTCCGCATTCAACCTGAACGCTGGATTTGGAGGCATGCTGGGCGTCGCTATCATGTGGGGTGTTCGCCGCGGTATCTACTCCAATGAAGCTGGTCAGGGTACTGGTCCGCAGCACGCTGCCGCAGCAGAAGTTTCGCACCCAGCAAAGCAGGGCTTTGTTCAGGCATTCGCTGTCTACGTTGACACCTTGTTCGTATGCTCCGCCACTGCATTCATCATCATCTCTACTGATATGTACCGCGTGTTCGAGGGCGAAAGTGAAGATGGTGCTATCCGCTACGAAGGTCAAATGCTGCCTTCTGACACTGCGGTAGGACCTGGATTCGTGCAAGAAGGTATGGATGCTCACTTCTCTGGTTTCGGTCCAAGCTTCGTGGCTCTAGCAATTATGTTCTTCGCCTTTACCACTGTGCTGGCGTACTACTACATGGCAGAGACCAACCTGGCCTACTTCAACCGATGGATTCCAAATTCTAAAGTCCGTCGCGGCATCATTTGGGTGTTGCGAGTTCTCGTTGTTACCTCCGTTGTAGTTGGCGCAACTTCTGCATCTGGTGCTGCATGGGCACTGGGAGATATCGGTGTTGGCGCTACTGCATGGCTCAATATCATCGGGATTATTATCCTTCAGGGTCCAGCTCTCAAGGCGATGAAGGATTACTACGAGCAGAAGAAGGCGGGCAAAGATCCTCAGTTCGACCCAGAGGCATTGGGAATCAAAAACGCTACTTTCTGGGAAAAGCGTAAATTGCAAAATCCAGAGTTGTACGGAAATGCACCTGTATCTCGTCCAGCTGAAACTGCACCAGTTCAGGAGTAAAAACCTGACTGATTCGGTGGAACTGTTCGTATAAACCAAAGGGATCACTATGGAAAAACTCCATAGTGATCCCTTTTTGTTCTAACACAAGCGCAGATTCATCTCTTATGTAAAACACGAGCGCAGGTTATTCTCACACGTAAAACGAGAACGAAGTGAGCGGTTTATCCCATCTTGGAGTAAAACTTGCCCATCAGCGGCGCTAACGCTGGGGTGGGAAGGAGCTGGGAGACGACATTCATCGCCTTTGATAGGGGTCCGGGTACGACGCGGCGCTGGTTCTTGGCCATGGCGTTTAAGGTTTCTTCGGAACAGGACTCGTAGGTAGTCCATAAAAAGTCTGGCACTACCTTGTCCACGATGGACTTTTCAGAGTCAGCAATGACGGCATCGCGCACAGGTCCTGGTGCGAGCAGAGTGCAGGTCACTCCGGTTTTCTTTAGTTCGTAGTGCAGTGCTTCGGTAAAGGCATTTACACCAGCCTTGGTAAACACGTAGGTCGCGTTATACGGGATGGGCACATTGCCCGCAGCTGAGCCCACATTGCAGATAGCGCCGGATTTACGGGGCAGCATTTGCTCTAGTGCTGCGCCGGTGAGCCGGTGTACCGCAGTGGCGTTGAGGTGGAACTGATCGGTTTCGTACTGCCAGTCCTGCTCCATAAAAGCGCCAAAGCTCGCA
>CALKAR010000016.1 GCA_937988745.1 uncultured Peptococcaceae bacterium | reverse complement strand
TTGCAAAATGTTGGTGTATTGCACAAAAGCCTCGGCGAAGGCACCTTCATCACCAGCTTTAACAGCTTCTTGAATCTTGAACACAAGGTCATTCTTCTGCGCTTGAAGCATATCAAGGTTCTTCAATTTAAACTTCCTCCTTTATTAAGTGGTCAGCCAAAGCTGCCAAAAAATTAAATAAACCCTTGCTTTCCGGCTCGAGTTCTGGTTTCGACTGTGGTTTTGACTGTGCGTTAGGCTCTACCGGAGGTTCATTCCGAGGGCCCCCCAACACAAGTTGAACCAGCCGCTTTCTTGCGTTTTGATTCGCTGCTTGTCGGTTAGCGGGATCATCTACTACTGACGTAGCAAAGCCCATCTCTAAGGCATCTTGTGGAGATATCCACGTCTCATTATCCATCATCTGCTTAAGTGTCTCCTCTGAGATAGTTACGTGTTTCATGTAGGCGTTGATTGTTGCTTGAGTCATGATTTCGAGATCATCTGCTTGCTTTCGTAGGGCATTGCTATCCCCGGCTGCCCAAGACCACGCATTGTGAATCATGAGTAAGCTTGCGTTAGACATGATCCGCTCGTCGCCAGCCATAAACACCACACTGGCAGCGGAGCACGCAAACCCATCGCAATACGTAACCACCTTTGCTTTGTGTCTCCTGAGTTGGTTATATATCGCTAGTCCCTCAGCCACTTCACCACCATAGGAATTGATAAAGACGTTAATCTTATCAACTTCTAAGCCCTCAATCTCCTTGGACAATGTATAGCTGGAAACGTCACTTTCAGACCACTCCCAGGACACAATATCACCATAGATGTAAATGTCAGCCTCATTGTCATGCACTGCCAACGAGTAATAACGCTTACGCTTATCCATCTATTCACCTCCCTCCACTGCCACTGTGATAGGTTCATAGTTTTTGGTCATCCAACGCTGCTGACTCCAGTCTGTGTTTAGCGGCTCCATGCCCAAGTGTTTGAGACAATCATCTACGCTGTAAGCCCCAATTCTCACAAGTACATCTAAGGCGTTTGCAACATCGGCAATATCCACCGCCCTAATGTGACTGGTGTCTATCCGCATGTAGGTGCGTTCCAAGTATGCGCGCTTGCCATACATTTTTCGATTAATCTCGTCAGACAATAGCTCTGCCAGCGGATTGATACAGAAGGTCAAAAAGTTGTTTACCGCCTTATCTGTGTCGGCAACGTTACCCTTCAAGAGCTGCGGTGGAACTTGAAAAGCTATGGCAACGTAGTCAAATACGTCATCGATGAAGGCCCTAATGTCTCTTCCCTCGATACTGCCTTTGGTCTGTGTTCCGCCGTCCAACTCCACATACTTTAAACCGTTGGTTAAAGGCAGAACAGCACCACCTTCTGCCTCAAAGAACATCTTGAATCTGTTGTTTAAGAGATCGTGAAGATCTTTTTGCGCAGCTTCCGTCTGAGGGAAATTTGCCGGGATCTCCAAAGTTCCGCGTTTAGAACCATTCCGCTTGTAATGTTTTTGAGCTGCAGTAATCAGCTTTCCATACGATTCATACAACCCATCCACCACTTCGCGGATCCGCTCATTGTGAAGTTCCAAGTGTATAACCTGAGATTCCCGATACTTATTTCTTAGCGACATCTCGCCTACTTTGATGTCCGTATACAGGTTTTCAACAAATGTACCCGGCACCACATTCCATGAGTCTGCTACATAGAGGTGATCACTCTCCTGGATGATAAGGCACTCATTGTTGTATACCAACTTGCTGATAACATCTCGCCAAAATTTGCTTGCACTTTTATTTGGGTTTGGCTCTACATTGAACAAGTAGTAGTTGTCCTTACGAATTTCCACCCCTCTATCAAACGTTCGAAACTCACTCAGAGAGAGTGTGTTCGCAATCAGGTTGATGCAAGACTGGACTGCGAGTTTTTTAAAGTAAACTTCTACCGCCAGACCTTCAACGACAGCATTTAGCGGCAATACGTTCCCTTTGAACCAGCTGATAAAGTTGCTCCATACACCCAATAGATCACCTCCTTAATAGGTGTAGACACCCAATGACAAGAACTCCGACTGAGGTTCAATCAACTCATGGTCTTTCGAAAGAGCATGGATTAAAGCAAAGAACCCGTCTGTTTTCCGGGTTTTAGGTTCGATTTTTTTGTACGTTGTGTTGCCTTTACCATCGAGCTCCTGATACGTATTTGCCACATACCAGCGCATGGTAGGGTTGTCTCCGAAAACAATTGATTCTTCCGCAAACATCGTAGTGATTAACGGGGCAATCTTAGCATGTGTCGCTGGCCCGCTGGGCACAATGGTGAGAGGCAGTCCAGCTTTCTGAAAGGCATCTCTAACCATCTCAACTCTGTATCTATCACCCACAATATCCTGGATATGATATGTCTTGCCTTGTTCAATAAACCAGTTGGTGATGTGTTCCGGCGTGATGATATCACCTTGGACAATTGTTATAAGCCCTTTATCTGCCATTTCGTCTACCGGAAACTTGATTCGACGACTTTCCATGTTTAGAGCCTTGTGGCACACAAAGGTGTGCTCTATCCAGTAACGCTTTCCCTTGTACTTGAAGAGTAAGCCGCAGGAAGCGAAGTCGTTAATCTGCGCATAGTCGAAAGCCCCAATGCACGCCTGACCCTTAAGTTCCTCCCAAGGTATAGGTTGATTAGTAGCTAATACCTTGTCCCATTCCGCTACAACGGTATAGGTATCTTCCTTGGGCAGATTCATTCGTTTAGTCATAAGATCGATGTACTTGTGGGGCTGATACTTCGCCTTGACTACATCCTTCTCGATCTCTTTCCGCAAGTTCGGGAAATATGGCAGCGAAGGATTCGCTTTCACCCACATATCGGGATTCTCGACTTCTTTTTCATCATCAAGTTTGTAGATTAGTGGCAGCAGGCCCAGGTCAGTGATTTCACCACTTAACACCTTTTCAGCAAGTTCCAGCTGCTCATCCAGAACACCGCCCCGAACATAGCCGTTAGTGGTGATGTAAAAAACCCTGCTGTGCTTGCGCTTCCCAAATACCGATGTGAACACTTTGATGGTGTCCCAGTCTTCATATTCATGGATTTCGTCAAACACGAGACATGCAGAGCGCTTACCATCCTTAGTCCTGGCATTGGACGTGTTGTACTTGATGTACGAGTTGGTCTTCAGATTAACGATCTGAAGCTTAGTCTTATAGAAAAACTTCTTGGACTTGTTCCATGTTTCCTCGAGCACATCGTACACATCATTAAAGCTTGTCTTAGCCTGTTCCTCATTGTTGGCGATGATATCGACATTGTAGCCTTTAATACCATGATAGTGAGTAGTTAGATACCACACTAGCGGAGAAATAAACCCGTTTTTCCCGTTACCCCGCCCCATCACTATCAGGTACTCATCGAATATCACTGTATCAGTCGGCTTGTGATAGCAGTGTACAAGAGCCAATACAAAAAGCTCCCAATCTAGGAGCTTAAATCCGAAGTATTTCTCAATGAGCTCTACAGCCTTAGCAATTTTCTTGCTATCTATAAAAACACCAGGCTGATCTAGCTTTCTCTCAACGTAATCACATGCCCGTTTGAGTTCTTTACTTGCTGGGATTTTACCGCTGCGGATGTTTTGAATGTAATCGTCGATGTAAGGATGGTACTTACATCTCCTCGTCATCATCGTCAACCGCCTCGAAGTCAACGCCTCTTAGTCCCAGCTCACTCAAGAGTTTAAGCATCTGCGCGTTGATTTTGGTCAGCTCGCTGACACTGTCGTTTTTCTTGTAGCCCCATTGATTGGCTCCGTTCTGATACTTCGTAGTCACTCCGCGCTCTTTGATGTCCGAGATTAGGTCATTCT
>CALKAR010000015.1 GCA_937988745.1 uncultured Peptococcaceae bacterium | reverse complement strand
GGACGCTTTGGGCAGAAAATCCAAGATACCGCCAAGATACTGCTTGAACATAACATGGTGCACGTACTAGCCAGTGATGGTCATGCCGTTTCCCGTCGGGGGATGAATCTCCATAAGGCATACGTCGAAGTAGAAAAACTGATAGGCACAGAGAAAACGATGAAGTTGGTGCAAGGTAATCCCGAACTGATAATCCATGGTAAGCCGCTTCACGTAACGGACGCACAACCTTATCAGAAAAAGGAGCGGTTTTGGTTCTTCTGGCGTGCGCTTAGAAAGAAATAGGGGGGACCTTGATGAATACGCAGATAATTGAGCTTCCTTTGGAGCAAATTCGCCTTGGGAAGAACATGCGTACTTTCTATCAGGAGGACGGGGTACAGGGATTAGCAGACTCGTTGGAGGAGGTAGGGCTGCTTGCTCCCATATTGGTAAGAGAGGCGCCCGATGGCTTCTACGAGTTGGTGGCCGGCCGGCGGCGTTACGAAGCGGCCAAGCTAACAGAATATCCGACACTACCAGCAATTGTTCTCAGTGAAAACCTTTCAGTTCGCCAAGTTCAACTGGTGGAGAACCTCCAGCGTGAGGATCTCAATCCTATTGACAAAGCCCATGCGGTTAAGGCTTTCATGGAAGAAGGTGGCTATACCAAGTCCGAAGCTGCCGCCAAGTTGGGTGTACCGCGTACAACGCTTACTGATTGGCTGCAGGTCTTGGATGTGCCTGCGAAGTATCAAGCCGCTGTCATGAGTAACTTTTATGGCGGGCATTCTCCATTGACTGCATCACACATCACGTTGGCGAAGCGGTTCGCTCAAAAGGTGAACAGCCCGGGGATGCTCGAGGTCATCCTTGATGGTGCAATTGATTACGGCCTCAGCCGGGCAGAGACCAAGCGGGTAATCGATCTCATGCTGGAGTCACGGAGTTTAAGCCTCGAAGAAGCTGTTGATATTGTGCGCCGCAAACCTCGCAGAACCGGCGATCTGCATCGTGGTGAACGTGGGTGGCGTGTTCAGGATGCGGTGGCCAGTCTGTCGCAATCGGGTCATTATTTGGTCACTGCAAAACCTGATGATCTGCAGCAGTTAAGTGAGACTGAAAAACGTGAACTTTTGCGCACCTCACGCGCTTTGATGCATTTGCTAGAAGATATCACGCAGCTTTTGTCTGAGCCAGCACAGAATACGAAATTAGGATAACGAGTATATTAAACCTGGGAGGTGAATCCCAGGTGATCATGTGCCGTCACGCTGTAGAACTCCGGGATCGAAGCGGCAGATTTGAGTACTACTGCGCTCGATTCTGCCGCAGGATGGATCTCGATTCGTTAGAAAAATGCCGCACCTGCAGGGAATACGTGCGGCTAGAAAGTTAAGGCCTGCAGACAGGCCTTTTCTTCTTATCATCGGTGAGGGGATTGGACCGTGTGTTAAGTTGGATGTTTGTAGGCGTGTATGTGTTAAGTGTTCTGTTATTCTCAAAAACGAATAGCTCCGGTGCCCAATTCATGGTGCAGCTCTTTCGCGAGTGGTTCCCTCACCTTTCCAGAAAAGAGATACAAGACTTGGTCTTTTGGGTGCGGAAAGTCGGTCACGTGGCTGCCTATGCTGTGCTGACCGGCTTGACTGTTTATGCCTGCACAAAAACAAGACTGTTAAAAAAGCACCCGGTCTTGTGGGGAGGGGCCATCTCGCTTGTGGTGGCGTTTCTAGATGAGTATCAGCAGATGAGGCTGGAACACCGTTCTGGCAGTCTGAATGATGTCTTGATTGACTTTATTGGCATCTGCCTGACAGCAGTTGTCATTGGTGTAGTAAGTTTATGGAGAAGGAGAAGTCCAAGAAGGAGGGACGAACATGTTGAGAACGAATCGTGACAAACTTGTACAACTGTCAGTTATGGGGATGGTTGCACCCCCATTGCGCTCAAGTGCTTACCGCATTGACCGGGATGGTGTTCCGTTTGTACTGCCTGGTACAGGCGGCATTGCCTACAATGTCAAAGTGGGTGATCCTGCGTTTGGTTGGGCAGGAGACCATATTGAGCCGGGAGTGTCTACCGCTGCGGTGATAGATAAGCGCTCTGACCCGAAGAATCAAGCCTACAACACCTTTGCCTGCATTGGTAATGTTGCTACTGTTGTTTCAGGTGATGCTAAGGGCGCTAAAGGGATTGTTACCGGGACCCATGGCGGTATCGAACATGTCCTGATCGATTTTGCCGATGAAGACCTTGAGAAGCTCTGCATCGACGACAAGATCCAAATCCGGTCAGTCGGCCAGGGACTGCGGCTTGTTGATTACCCAGGGATCTTTGTCTTTAACCTGGATCCCGATCTGCTGGATAAGCTCGGTATTGAGGAAGTAGATGGCAAACTCGTTGTTCCTGTTGCAGCTGTTGTTCCGGCGAAATTCATGGGTTCTGGGCTGGGGGCTGCCAGCGTAGCCTCTGGTGACTACGATATCACTACATCGGATCAGGAAGAACTCAAGGGCCTAGGCTTGGATCAGCTCAGATTTGGCGATCTGGTAGCGCTTGAGGATACAGACAATCGCTTTGGGCGCAGTTACAGACGCGGCGCCGTCAGCATTGGCGTGGTTGTCCATTCTGACTGTCTGATCGCCGGGCACGGCCCTGGCGTCACCACAATCTTCACCGCCATCGACGGTTCGCTAGCATACAGAGAAGACAAAGACGCTAACATTGGACGCATTCTCGGCATCGGCCGTTATCGGTAATAAACAAGGGACCCAGTAAGACTATCGAATCTTACGGGTCCCTTTCTGCTATAGTTCTACTAACTCCGTCAAGGCAACAGCTTCGTTTACTAACCCATCAACGTCCATGCCGCTTTCGGCTTCTAAGGCCTGTTCAACGGTGGGGCGTGTGGCCGGGTTCTTGGGAACGAACACTGTGCAGCAGTCGTCGTAAGGTAGGATCGATGTTTCATACGTACCGATCTGGCGAGAAATATCGACGATCTCCTGCTTATCCATGCCGATAAGCGGCCGATATACGGGCATGGTGGTGACAGCGTTAATCGTGAAAATGCTTTCCATGGTCTGGCTGGCCACCTGGCCGAGGCTGTCCCCTGTAATAATGGCCAAAGCCTTCTGTTGCTCTGCTAGCTTTGCAGCGATGCGCAGCATAAACCTCCGCATCAATGTGATGCGCAGACTTTCATAGGGCTGCTTTTGAATCGCTTTCTGAACCTCAGTGAAATGGCAGATCCACAGTTTGAACGATTCCTGTCCTGTATACTGTCCCAGGATGCGCCCTAATTCCATGACCTTTTCTTTGCTGCGTTCAGTAGTAAAGGGATAAGAATGGAAATGGAGTCCTTCTACCGCAACACCGCGCTTCATAGCTAGATACCCGGCTACGGGGCTGTCAATTCCTCCCGAAAGCAGAAGGAGACCCTTCCCTGATACACCCGCTGGAAGTCCGCCTAAGCACGGAATCGTTCGGCTGTAAAGATAGGCACCTTCCCGCCTGATTTCAATCTCGAGGGTGACATCAGGCTGATGCACATCGACCTGCAGATGGGAAAAATTCTTCAGTACATGGCCGCCAATAGTCCGGCTGATCTCAGGGCTCTGCATTGGAAAGGCCTTATTGGGCCGGCGTGTCTCTACCTTGAATGTCGACGCATTAGTATCAGCCATCACTCGCACAGCAGCGTCCTTGATCGAATCTAGGTCGAGATCAGTGCGCAATACAGGCGAGAGCGAGACAATTCCAAAGACTTTCTGGAGGCGTTCTGCGGCAGCCTCCCATTCATCGGTTTCGATGTAAATCCGCCCAAATGTACGGGATATCTCTCCAATCGAGATTCCTTGGAGGGCAGTTTTCACGTTACTAATCAAGATGTCTTCAAACATCCGACGATTACGGCCTTTGAGACTGATCTCACCGTATCTGACTAAGAGAATATGATACACAGCACAACTCCTTATCTTACGAGTATATTGACCGAATCTCTCCTACAGTTTGGGCGAGAGATTCAATGACATAATCAATTTCTTCCTCCGTTTGGTCCGGGGAAAGGCTGAGGCGGACCGAGTTGAGGATTTCTTCAGAAGAAAGCCCCAAAGCCTCTAGTACATGCGAGCGGCCTTTACTCTTACTTGAGCAAGCGGCTCCCATCGCGATATAGATGCGCTTTTGCTCCAAGAAATGGACAAGCACTTCACCTCTGATTCCGGCAAAACGGGCGTTTACAATATGGGGTGCGCCGTCCATCGGGCTGTTGATGGCAGAATCGGGAATGGAACGAATCCCCTCAATCAGCCTTGTACGTAAGCGCCGCATATGAGCGGCATTGGTTTGCAGATTCTCAAGGGCAAGCTCGACCGCCCTAGTCATTCCCACAATACCGGGCAGATTTTCAGTTCCCGGACGTAATCCCCGTTCCTGGCCGCCACCATACATGAGTGGGCGCAGTCCGGTGCCGCGCTTTACGTACAGCAGGCCAACTCCTTTAGGGCCGTTGATCTTATGGGCACTAAAACTGGCCATGTCGCAGTCGATGGCCTTCAGATCAACAGGGATCTTACCCAAGGCTTGAACAGCGTCACAGTGAAACAAGATTGGAGTCTGCCGCTCGCGGTTGGCTTCTCGAATGATTCCGCTGATCTCTAGAAACGGCATGATCGCCCCAAGTTCGTTATTAACCAGCATGATGCTGACTAATCTGGTTTCTGGACGAATGGCCTTCTGAAGATCAGTAGGGCTAATTCTGCCCGTACTGTCTACCGGGAGATAAGTTACTTCCCAACCGATGGTTGCTAGGTAACGAGCCACATGCAGTACCGCAGGGTGCTCTACGGCGCTCGTAATGATATGTCCAGGATTCTTGCGGTTGTACGGTATATTAGCGACTCCCTGGATGGCTATATTGTTACCCTCAGTACCGCTTCCCGTGAAGTACAGTTCCTGGGGAGTCACTCCCAGAAGCTCTGCTAAGGTGCGCCTGCAGTGGTTCATGGTCTTCTCGGCGGCAACACCACGCATATGAGGAGATGAAGGATTGCCATATTGCACGGACCAATATGGTTCCATTGCTTTGGCTACTTCGGCAGATACTGGGGTTGTTGCACTATTATCTAGGTAAATCTCGCGCTGCATTATACAGCAGCCTCCTTAAAAACGCTCAGAAGTTCTGTCCACCTTATTCTAGTATACACCTTTCTTTTCCTTTTTCCACAAGGTGGTCGTCCGATGTTATAATGATACCATAAATAGGGGCTGGGTGATCTAGGTGAGATGGTATTGGTTCGTGGCAGCAAAGCAGTTGAGGTTTCACTGGAAGCAGACCGTGGGGAGCATAATCGGTATCAGTGCTGCGATTACTGCCCTCTTGGTTATTCTCTCGTTCGCACAAGGAGTTCAGGACTTTTTCGGCGAACGTATTCTAATGCTGGCTCCACATCTTACTCTTGAAGCTGGAGTAAATGAAGAAATCACCCAAGACCTCAAGCGGACGATTTTAGAAGTACCAGGCGTCAAAGCGGTTTCGCCTTATGTTCAGTTCCCTGCCTTAATCCAGAAAGGCTTAGCTGCGGAGCCGATTACGGTCAAAGGAGTCAGCTGGGATTCAGAGCTCGAGCTGATTGATTCTGCTGAGATTCTCGAAGCAGGAGACTGGAGGCAGATTAAGCTCGGTCAGGGAGCGGTGTTAGGTGTCGAGCTGGCCCGCAGCCTAGGTGTGAATGTCGGCGATCGCGTTGTGTTGGTTTCCCCATATCTTTCCCGTGCTCTTCTCGTCGATGGTCTGTTCTATACCGGCTATTACGGTATTGATGGCAGCCTCGTCATGGTAGGGCTCGAAGTGGGGCAGGAACTGTTGGGTACGACGGGTGTTACGGGCTATGGCGTCCGGATCGATGACTATACCCGGGCAGACGTATTTATTGGGCCTTTACAGGATGCGACCGGCCTATGGGTGCGCCCCTGGTATGAGAGAGAACAGGGGCTCTTCATCTCGATGGCTGTTCAGCGCACGGTGTTGGTCTGGATCCTTGTCTTCACGCTGTTGGTAAGCGCGTTGGGGATCATGAATGTTTACTTATTCCGGGCTTGGGCGCAGCAGCGTAGTGTGGGAGTGCTGCGAGCGCTAGGCGCATCGCCCCGCCAAATAGGAGCTTTGTTCCTGATTCAAGGGCTAGCCAGCGGATTTCTGGGCGGGATTGTGGGGGTGCTCAGTGCTCGCTTGGCTGTTTGGGGCCTCAGTCACGTGACCATTCGCCTCCCCCAGATTTTCTACTTAGAAAAGCTGCCTATAGCCTGGGCTCATAAAGATGTGTGGTGGGTGATGGCTGCTGCGGTGCTGACTGGTGCAGCGGCAGTACTACTGCCTGCACGGCGCATGACCCAAGTGGACCCGGTGGAGGTGGTACGCCGTGCGGGATAGTCTAGTGACTCTTGTCGGAGTGGGTAAATTATATGAACCATCGGTACGCGTTCTGTCAGATATAGATTGGAGTGTTGCACCAGGAGAGCGCTGCGTTGTCCTGGGTAGTTCTGGCTCAGGCAAAAGCACACTCTTGTCTATCTTGGGCCTTCTCCTCAGACCAAGTCAAGGCGAGGTCCAGGTCGAAGGTGAAAATGCTTGGATGTGGCCGGAGAAAAAACGAGCAGCTTGGCGTACCGCCAAGCTGGGTTATGTTTGGCAGGACGCGGGCCTTCTTCCTGAGCTAACTGTATTGGAAAACGTCAATTTGCCTCTACATATTCGCGGCATACCAAAGAAGAAGTGGAATGGACAGAATTTGCTGGAACGAGTTGGCCTCGGCCGGCGATCTCATGCTCACCCATCGGAGTTGAGCGGAGGAGAAGCACAAAGAGCCGCAATTGCCCGGGCTTTGGCCGGCAGTCCAAGCCTAGTAATAGCTGATGAGCCAACCGGTAATCTTCAACAGAGACAAGCAGAAGATATCTGTAGGCTTCTTCTTGAGCTTCAGGAAGAACTCAAGTTTGGACTGGTGGTTGCTACCCATAATGAGGCACTGATTAAGTATCTGCAGGCTGATCCGTATTGGATTATTGATGGCAGTTTGAGTTCAAACCCGCCAGAGGAGGCGACATAATTGAGGCGCAATTTCTTAAGGCTGAGCATGTTGCTAGTTGTGGCACTGCTTTTGACCGGTTGCTTTGGCCGGGAACGGGTAATGGTTCCACCTAAGATAGACCTGGGTGGAGCAGAGAGCGTGGCAGTCATCTATTTCGAAAACTATACTGAGTACCCTGGTGCCGCCTATGATATTGAAGAACGCATTGGGGAGAAACTGCGGGAGTATTACTACGTGGTGGATCGCGGTAGAGTAGAATCGGCTTTGGCCGAACTTGGTCTACGCCGAGGCTTGATGCCCACGAGGGATGAGATTCGCAGACTGGGGCGCATGCTCGATGTAGATGTCATTGTTACAGGTGAGGTAGTATCATATTTCGAGGAAATTGTGCAGGATCCGCCTTATATTGCGAAGCTAAGCGAGGATAGAACCAAGGCAGAATGGGAGGTCAAGCAGCGTACCCACGTTGTGCTGAACTTTGCCGGCCGGGTACTGGATACGCGTAGTGGGAATATCATCTACAGCCGGCGGGTGCAGGGTGAGGCTTCCGAAACACAGAAGACACGCCTTTCGTGGACCAAACCCGATGAAGCTCCCAGCTGGATACTTATCCCCAATCCTTCACGAACCGATCTGCCCAGCGCCCGGACTCGTTCTGTTAATCAGGCTGTTGATCAGTTCACAGCTGATCTGCTGCCTACCTACGTTTGGCGGAAGATTGAGGAATAATTGACAGTACTTGTCCTGGATGCTAAGATATGAATATCCTCATCGAGAGTGGTGGAGGGACGGGCCCGATGAAACCCGGCAACCGGAGGTAATGGCTCCATGGTGCCAATTCCTGCAGAACTGAGCGAAGTTCTGGAAGATGAGAGACGCTGTTAAGCCTCTCTCGCGTTGAGAGAGGTTTTCTTTTTGAACTTGGGAAAGGTAGGTGGTTGACATGGCAGAGCGGAGATATCTGTTTACATCAGAATCCGTTACTGAAGGTCATCCTGATAAAGTCTGCGACCAAATATCTGATGCCATACTCGACGCAGTACTGGCAGAGGATCCATATGCCCGGGTTGCATGTGAGACTGCAGTTACTACAGGCTTAGTCCTGGTAATGGGCGAATTGACAACTAACTGCTATGTGGACATCCCCAGACTCGTCCGCGAGGTTATCTGCGAGATTGGGTACGACAGGGCCAAGTATGGCTTTGACGGTGATACCTGTGCAGTTCTGACATCTATTGAGGAACAGTCTCCCGATATTGCCCTCGGCGTTAACGCTGCCCTAGAAAGCAGAGCGGGAGAAAAGGATACTCACTCTACCCTGGGAGCAGGCGACCAAGGAATGATGTTTGGCTACGCCACGGCTGAAACGCCTGAGTATATGCCGATGCCGATTTCTTTGGCTCACAAGTTGGCAAGGCGCCTAGCCGAGGTCCGGAAGACGGGTATTCTTCCTTATCTCCGGCCCGATGGTAAGACCCAGGTGTCTGTGGCTTATGACGAGAATATGAGGCCAATTGAAGTGGAGACCGTGGTGGTGTCTGCTCAACATCACCCGGATGTGGACCAGTCTCAGCTAAACGATGACATCATTGAACATGTGATCCGTCCTGTAATCCCAGAAGAACTGCTGCGCAATGCTCGGTTCTTGATTAACCCCACTGGCCGGTTTGTAGTTGGTGGCCCGCAGGGTGATGCAGGGTTGACTGGGCGTAAGATCATCGTAGATACCTACGGCGGCATGGGACGCCACGGAGGCGGTGCCTTCAGCGGAAAGGATCCGACCAAGGTTGACCGTTCCGCAGCGTATGCTGCACGGTATGTTGCTAAGAACCTGGTAGCTGCTGGCCTCGCCGAGCGCCTTGAGGTGCAGGTTGCTTATGCCATCGGAGTAGCACGTCCTGTCTCTCTTTCTGTAGACACTTTTGGGACTGGGGTTATTCCAGAACATGAGATTGAGGAATTGGTGCGGAAGCACTTCGATCTCCGTCCGGCTGCAATCATTGAGGAACTAGATCTGCGCAGGCCAATTTACCGTCAGGTAGCGGCGTATGGACACTTTGGCCGTACTGATCTGGACCTGCCTTGGGAGCGCTTGGACAAGGTAGAACTGTTGAAAAAGGCGGTTAGTATTTGTTAATTCGCAATTGACAGATAGATGAAAACATGTTACTATGAAAAAGCCTAAGGGAGAGAAACAAGGAGGTCACCAGAATGCGGTGGAACTTGCGGCTCTTTCAATTAGGCTTTTTTTGTGTCTTGGTATTGCTGAGTACTGGGTCAGTAGCGGTTGCATCAGGTGGTTCAGGAAAGGTCACCATGTTCGTAGAAGTAGCCCCTGGGTTTGCCATTTCGCTGCAGGACTCTTTGACCTTTCCCCAGGCGGCACCGGGAAGAAGCGTAGAAGCAGAACTTGACGTGACAGTGTGGTCGAATGTTGACTGGGAACTCATGGCAGCCTCTATAGCCGTCCATAGTGAAGATGGTACTTCCCACGTGTTAGACGGAGCTGTAGAGATTCTTGATGCAACCGGGCTTTGGATGCCGCTTACGGAGTTCGGGCGTTTGGTTCGGATGGGAGAGTCTCCAACATCTCAAGAGGGGCAGGCGTTTTCCGTTCCGATACGCTTCCAACCTGGCTTCGGTGATGGGCCTGGTACATATACTATCCAAGTGCAGTTCACGGTGGTGCCCGCTCTGTGAGATGGGCTGGAGCTTTCACAGTGATACTGCTCGCTTGTGTGTTGTCCGGGGGCTGCCATGCTGGGCTCATGGTTTCACCGGTTAAGGTCGAAGCACACGATGTGAGTGTTGGTGACGAAATAGTGCTCAACCTTGCTGAGCTTGCAGGGCAGGAGCAAGAGCTTCACTTCAGTCTCGGGCTCTTTGACCAAGATGAGTTCGGAGGGGTGGTTCTGCGTGAAGATCCCGAATCTCAGGCTTGGGCAGCCAAAATCATCGAGTTGTCCCATTCAAAGATTATCTTGGCTCCATACCAACAGGCTGATATTCGCTTGACAATAAACCGTGCAGATTATGCCAGTTCGTATATCGTGGTATTTGTCACCCCAAAGAGAAGTAGTGGCGTTTCGTCCCGTCTAGCAGTGCTGCTCCTTTTATCGACTGAAGGTGCAGCCGAAGCAATCGCCCTAACTGATGTTGACTTCACCAGTGATAAGGTTCTCATCACCTTCCAGAACTCAGGCAGTAGGCATGGCAGGGGTGAGGGCACACTAGCTCTCTATGATGAAAGTGGCCTGCTGCTGGGAGAAGAGTATGTTGACACAGGAACGATTCTGCCCGGTTGCCATCGGAGGTCTGAGATACCGCTGCATGAATCCCTCAGTCCGGTCTATTTCACATTTCAGGCGAGAGAATTGGGCCGCCAGCAGTATGCGGCAGAAGGGCTATGGTAAGGCGCTGCCTGGTTCTAGCTGTCGTTTTCCTATCTGCGGCAGGATGCTCGCTGGCAGCAGTTATCGGGCCAATGAAGGTTGTTCCTGGCGAGCTGAGTAGGGCCCAGCTGTTTCATCTTTGGCTGGCCGAGGGTGACCACTGGGAGGTTCAGTTTTCCGGCGATATCGGGTTATATCACCGGCTGAACTCAACTACCTGGGTGCCCCAGGGTGAAGTAATCTCCGGCAGCAGTGTCAAGCACGTGCTTCGATGGGAGATTGGAGTCGATCCAATGTGGGCTTGTCCCGGATTGTATCAGTATGAGGGCCAGTTCGCGCTGCACGGCGCGGCTGGTCTTCTTTGGTATGAGGATGAAGGCCGCCTAAATCTCTTGTCCTTAAACTCAGATGAGTTCACCATTGACAGATTCGAGGGTCAACCACGAAGACTTGCAGCAGGTCAGTGGATGACTCTTGACGAACCAGCGGCAGTGTTCTGGCGGGGAGAAGTTGTTCCGATCGACTGGAAAACGGATGAACCGAACTTGACTGCGCAGATTGCGGCTGCGCCCGAATTAACGGGCCTTAGGTGGTCTCCGCGCCGCGTATCTTTGCAGGCAGGAGCTTCCACCGAGCTTACCCTGTACATTCCCGGGCCGGCTTGTGCTGGAGAGTTAACAATAACACTGCCGAAAGAGCTGGTTCTGCAGGGTGAATGGCAGGTTGAACAAGAGTGTCTGGGAGTTAGGCGATCAGGCGAAACGTGGCATATCCCCATTCCTCGTCTGGCACATAATGAATCCATCAGAGTATCGGGACGTGTGAAGGCTCTGCTCCCGCCTAAGGACTTGGTACGGGAGATCACGGCCCAATGGCAGGGACAGACTGCATCCCTTTCTGCGTCCATTACTCGAGGATGGTTTGCCCGTGGCGGCACACTACGGGCTGAAGTGAGACGTAATGGTGAAGCGGTGCCTGGTCTAGAGTTCATTCTCTTTGATGGGCGTCGGGTCTCTACCGATTCTCAGGGTTGCTTTGAAGTTCGCCTTTCGCCCGGCCTGCAGCCGATCTTCACCGCAGGAAACCCCAATGAGGTAATCTGGGTTGTGGTTCAAGAGGAAAAGCCTAATGTACTGGAAATCGATGTGACAGATGCCGGCCTAGTATGCGGTGATCTTTCTGGTGCCTTGGTGGTTGGCTATGATGAAAGCTGGCGGGTTGCGCTTCATGGGCCCAACTTCCACGCCGCTTTACAAGAAAACGACCTAAAGATGCAGTTTTTCGGTTCCTCTTGGATGGCCGAGTTTGCTGAGGATCGAGCGGTGCTGCGCCCGCGCATGGATGCGCACAACCTCAACGACGGGCCTTGGCTGTGGAGCGAGGGTGTTCAGGGTTGGACGGGGCTTTACCGTGAAGAAAACTGGGCACTATCCTTAGACGTGCCTTGGAGCGGAAAACCAAAGTGCAAGGTACGTTGGGCAGATGGAGGAATGGCCGGTAGTATATCAGAAAGAGGTTTTGAGGCTAGTTATACAGGAAGATCCTTCGGCTTGGGGTTTCGCTATCCCCAGCCTTTGGCTTGGATGGACTTCGAGCCACAACACTTGAGGTTCACCACGTGGCAGTCGGGCTGGGCATTGGAACAGAAACGGTCTGACGAAGCGTTCAAACTTACGTGTGCAGAGAAAAGAATCTTGCTGGATATTTCCTCACGCGAGTATTCTGCTTTCGTAGGCCTGCAGGAGGATAGCCTAGAATGGGGTGTCAAGGGTGAATCAGATGATTTTGTTTGGGCTCTCCATCTTACTCCAGAGCAATATACTGGTGAGCTGCGCTGGGGCCAGAAGTGGACGCTGTCACCAAAATTAGAAGCGGTAGGTCAGGTAAGCCTGCAGTTTCAGCCGCAGGGGTGGAGTTATCATTGGCAGGCGGGCCTGCTCTGCATCCCTACGCCTGGCGTGGCAGCCTATCTCTACTACGACAGGACAGATGGTTGGGGATGGCAGATTGGTGCTAGTTTCCCAATTTCGGCAGGAAGATGGTGCTCAACTACGAATTAGTGAATTATTAATGTGCGATTTTCTTGCACGCAAGGAGTGACGATGGATGCTGAAAGAAGCGGTGTACCATGTTGCTCACGGCAGTTATGCCTATCCCGTCGGCCCAACGACGCTCCGGGTAACTCTCCGGGCAGCTCGGGGCGATCTGCAGCAGGTTAAGGTTATCTATAAGGACCGTTATCAAGGGGCTGGCGAGCAGGTCGCTGTTATGGAACTGGTGGCCGTCGATGAGCTGTTTGCGTACTACCAAGCTGACTTGGAACTCTGGACGAAGCGGTTTGCTTATATCTTCTACCTAGACGATGGACGTGCGCCGGTATTCTACACGGAGAAAGGATTCTTCGCCGATCCTCTGCCGCGCGTTGAGTTCCAATACCCGTATATTGCCCTCAAAGATCTTTGGGAACCACCAAAGTGGGCACAGGGGGCTGTCTTCTACCAAATTTTCCCTGAAAGATTTGCGAACGGGGATCCTGCCAACGATCCACCCAATGTTGAGCCCTGGGATGCCCGGCCCACCCCGACCAGTCAAAAAGGCGGAGATCTGCGGGGGATCATTCAGAAGCTGGATTATCTAGCTGACTTGGGTGTTGACGCAATTTACCTCACACCCATTTTCGCATCGCCAAGCAACCATAAATATGATACGACTGACTATTACAAGATTGACCCTCACTTCGGGGACCTAGATGATGTCAGGGAGCTGGTAACCAGATGCCACAATAAGGGCATTCGTGTTATCTTCGATGCTGTTTTCAACCATGCAGGAATGGGTTTCTTTGCCTTCCAAGATGTCCTCAAGCATGGAGAGAAGTCGAGGTTCGCCGATTGGTTTAATATTTACGATTGGCCGATCGAAACGGATCCGCCGAACTATGAGACGTTCGCAGATGGAATCGCCACGATGCCGAAACTAATGACGAACAATCCCGAAGTGCGCGCCTATCTGTTGGATGTAGCGAAATACTGGATTGAGGAAGCCGATATCGATGGGTGGCGTTTAGATGTGGCCAACGAAATTGATCATGATTTCTGGCGAGAGTTTCGGCGCGTAGTTAAGCAGGCCAAACCCGATGCGCTGATTGTAGGAGAAATCTGGCATGAATCCAGCGATTGGCTGCGCGGTGATCAATTTGACTGTGTAATGAACTATCCGATTCAATACGCTTGCCTTGACTTCTTTGCCGCGAGAACCATTCGGGCAGACAGCTTTGCTAATCGTCTTGCTAAGGTACAGATCAACCACACACATAGTGTGAACCTGGCCATGTTCAATCTGTTAGGAAGTCACGATACAGCCCGCTTCCTCACGGAATGCGCTGAGAAGAAAGAACGATTGATGCTGGCCGCGGCATTTATTCTTACCTATGAAGGTGCGCCCATGATCTACTACGGTGATGAAGTGGGAATGGTGGGTGAAACCGATCCAGACTGCCGGCGGGGCATGATCTGGGATCCCCGGAAGCAGGATCATGAGATTAGAGACTGGTACAAGGATTTGATTGCGCTTCGGCGGGCCAGAAGCGTACTGCGGACTGGCCAGACCCGAGTTTTCCTCGCAGACAGCGTACAGAACCTCATAGGATATGCGCGCTATGACGATGAAGATCAGGTGCTTGTCATTCTGAACAACTCCGACTACGAACGCACGATTAATATGAAGGCTCTGCCGTGGCCTAATGGAGCCCCCGGACATGTAAAAGAGCTCCTCACTGACACGCTGGTAGACAGTGCCCAGCTGATCATACCTCCGCTCGGAACAGCGATTCTGGGATAAAAAAACGAGTGCGCCTGCGCGCACTCGTAACTGTATCTTTAGAATACCGGAACCACACTGCCGCCGTAGGTCTCCAGAATGAACTCGCGAATGTGGTCAGACGTCAACACATCGGCCAGTGCTTGTAGGGCCGGGTTTCCAGTTTCTCCTTCTCGGACAGCTAAGATGTTCACATAGGGAGATTGGGATCCTTCGAGGAATAGAGCATCTTCGGTCGGAACCAGTTCAGCAAGCAGAGCGTAGTTACCGTTAATCACGGCTGCGTCTACATCGGGAAGCGCTCTGCTGAGTTGCGCTGCTTCAAGCTCCACGAAGCGCAATCTCTTGGGATTGCTGGTGATATCAAAGACAGTAGGCTGCACGCCAGTCCTCGGATCGACCTCAATCAATCCTGCGGCCTCGAGAAGTAAGAGAGCACGGCCGCCGTTCGTCGGGTCGTTGGGAATAGCAATTTGAGCTCTATCCTTCAGTTCATCCAGCGAATTTAGCTTTAAGCTGTAGACTCCCAGTGGTTCAATGTGAATTCCTACCAGCGATACGATTCTTGTACCGGCGTCAGCGTTAAAGGTGTCTAGATAAGGCTGGTGTTGGAAGAAGTTAGCATCCAGATCGCCTTGATCCAGTGCTAGGTTAGGTTGGACATAATCATTGAACTCAACAACCCTCAAGTCGATGCCTTTCTCCTTCAACAAAGGTGCGGCTGCTCTTAGGATTTCTGCGTGAGGCACCGGGCTGGCACCAACAGTTACAACTGTTTCAGCAGCAGATGTAGGTTGGAGAGAAACGGCGAGAACAAGTAGAGTTAGTACAAAAGTCAATACGTTGCGCATAAGCTACCTCCTATTTTGTATTTATCGTTTAGATAGTTTGCGGCTGGCCCAGTCGCCGAGCATCTGCATGGCTTGGACCAGGATTACCAAGAGAATAACAGTCTGCAGCATCACATCGCCGCGGAACCGCTGGTAGCCAAACCGGATAGCCAGGTCGCCCAAGCCGCCACCGCCAATAGCGCCAGCCATCGCGGAGTAACCAACGAGATTTACCGTGGTAATGGTAAGTCCCAAGACCAGCGAAGCGCGTGCCTCAGGAATGAGCACCTTCCAGATGATCTGCCAGGGCGATGAACCCATGCTTTGCGCTGCTTCAATCACGCCTCGGTCGATTTCAAAAATTGCGCTTTCTACGAGGCGGGCAGCAAAGGGGATTGCGGCGATGCTGAGGGGAACAATCGCGGCAGTGGTGCCAATCGAGGTTCCAACCAGCCATCGAGTGAAAGGTATGATGGCTACCATCAGGATGATAAATGGAATAGAACGGCCCACGTTAACTATGGCACCTAAGAGTTTGTTAATGACCCGGTTTTCTAGTATATGGCCCGGCGAAGTACAAGCCAACGCCAGCCCTAAAGGGAGGCCAAAGAGGGCAGCGATAAGTGTGGAAGCTACAACCATGATCAGCGTTTCCTGCAGAGCCTGCCATAGAATTTGCCAGAGCATCAGACAAGCACCTCCAATTCGACATGCTGGCTTTCGAGAAAGCCGACGGCCTGGTCCAGCTGTTCTTCTGGGCCTACGAGTTCGATGACCAGCATCCCAAAGGGCAGGTCCTTCATCTGATCGATGCGCCCGAACAGGATGTTGGCATCAACCTTGAAGTGCTGTACCATCTGAGAAATAATTGGTTCATGAGCACGTTCCCCTACAAAGCTTAGTTTAAGCACGCGGTGAGGTTCACCATTGTTATTGCGGTGCAGGAGTTCAGGCGGTATGTTTTGAGCAAAAGTGCCCCGCAGCATGCGTCTGGCTGCTTCGGACTGTGGCCGAGTGAACACGTCGATCACAGGGCCCGTTTCTTGAACGATGCCATTCTCCATCACGGCTACGAAGTCGCAGATTTCCTGAATAACAGGCATTTCGTGGGTGATTAGGACGATGGTCAGCCCGAGGCGCTGATTGATCGATTGGAGCAGCTTCAGTACAGACTTCGTGGTTTCTGGATCGAGGGCGGAAGTGGCCTCATCACAGAGCAGTACCTGCGGATCATTGGCAAGTGCTCGGGCTATGCCAACACGCTGTTTTTGTCCTCCACTGAGCTGCGCTGGATAAGCTTGTGCTTTGTCAGCAAGGCCTACTATTTCCAGTAGGTTAGCAACCTTGCGCTGACGCTCTTTAGCCGGAACTCCGGCAATCTCCAAGGGAAAGGCTATGTTTTCGGCAACAGTTCGGGACGTCAGCAGGTTAAAGTGCTGGAAAATCATCCCCATTTTTTGCCGGGCCCGCCGCAGCTCCCGAGGAGTTAGGGTATCCAAGCGGGTACCGCCAACCCAGACTTCTCCAGCATCAGGGACTTCCAGAAGGTTGATGCACCTTAAGAGGGTAGACTTGCCCGCACCGCTAGATCCGATGATCCCAAAGATCTTGCCTGCTGGAATCTGCAGGTCCACATTATTGAGTGCGTGGACTGCCCGTGCACCTGAATATGTTTTGCTAATACCTTTTAAGTGAATCATTATACACATCCTCTACAGTGCTATAAAAAAATCCTCTTCTATAGATAGAAGAGGACAATAGCCAATTTACCCTCCTCTCATCTCTCTGGATCCTACGATCCAGCAGGAATTGGCACCTTTAAGCACATGCTTCGGTTGCCGGGTTTCATCGGGCCCGTCCCTCCACCGCACTGGATAAGAGTACAGAT
>CALKAR010000014.1 GCA_937988745.1 uncultured Peptococcaceae bacterium | reverse complement strand
CGAAACAGTCTTGCTCATTAAATCAAGCGCTTCCTCCAACTTGCCTAGTCTTGAATTGATCAGTCCCATCCAGTAGGTAATTAAGGGGTATTCGCTGTCGATCTTGTAAGCAGCCTCAATTACCTTCTGTGCTTCGAGTATTTGATCAGCAAGGTAATAAGCGTGTGTGAGAAGCCCGTAAGCATTAAGATCCTCAGGATTTTCGGCAATACGCTGTTTGTAGTACTCGATAGACTTATTCAGCTGTCCTAATGCCCTTCGTATGCCGAGGAGTTGTCCATCACACTTGACGTGATCCGCATGCTGAGGATTCGTCCGAGCAATCTCAGCTCCTTTTTCATAAAACGAAGCAGCTTTCTCCAGCGACCTCCTACCACGGATCTCATCGATAAACCCACGGGAATGATACAGTTCCGGATCGCCTGGATTCTCCTCTAGAGCTTGGTCAAACAGCTCCACGACCTTGTCGTATAACTCCTCTTCACCCAACCGATAACGCTCCAGCAGTCTATCCCTTTCTAAGTTCGACATGGCCTCACGCTCCTAGTCTTGTTTTCTGGAAATGCATTTCAAAGAACAAACGTCCCTGCGGCGATGGTAGGCCACTCAGATCCTCCAGAAGCTGTTCTGCTACTTGCCTGGCCAGCTTCGCTTTGATGTCCGGCCACACATTAGGGGTGTGCTTCTCAAACTCGTTGTTCAGTTCTTGGATAATATGGAAGGAATTATCTATCACCCTATTCACCTCCTAAAATCGCGGCCAGTTTGCTCAGAGCTCTTCTATAACGCCAGCGCACGGTACTGTGGGGAAGGCTGAGGAAATCAGCGATCTCTCTATGCTTGAAGCCAGCCACAACATGCAGTACTACTATCTGGCGGTCTGCTTCATCGAGCTCTAGCAGAGCGCTCATTAGATCCAAATTCTCGACTCGGCTGTTAGGCAGAGATGCGCCATCACCGGAATTCATTTCAAGCGGTGCAGTGAACTTCGCCTTGCGCAAGGCATCATAGGCAAGATTGCGGAAAACCCATGCCCTACCGTTTGTTCTGGGAACATAGAGATGAGCTTTGCTGTACACAGTGATGAACGTCTCCTGCAGCAGATCTTCTGCCAGAGACTTATTCTTCACAATCGAGAGCAGCAGGGCATAAATTGATCTGTGCAGTTCTTGATAAAGCTGCAGCAGAGCAGTCATGCTTCCCTGAGCGATATCTTGTAAGCAGGCATCGATGTCTTTCATAAGGAGGCCTCCTTGCATACTTATAACGAGCAAACAGGGCAAAATGTTGGTGTCGAAAAATGAAT
>CALKAR010000013.1 GCA_937988745.1 uncultured Peptococcaceae bacterium | reverse complement strand
ATTGAGCACTGGTTAGTATGGACCCTAGTGATTGGCACTGTCGTACATAAGGCCATGATCAAGGAGCCTAAACCCTTAAGGATGCATTATTTCTCTGACTCAATCATTAATTCAACAAAATATTTCTGCATACTTAGAATGACAAGTACGGGTAACAACAAAGCAAACATTGCCGCGGCCATTACAATATTCCACTCCGGCAGGAGTTCACCGCCCCCTGGGATCAAACTGCGGATACCTACAACCACAACCCGCATTTCCTTCGTATGGGTAATCATCAGTGGCCACAAATATTGGTTCCAAGCTGAAATAAACAAGACCACAAACAAGGCGGCAATATTCGCCCAAGAATTAGGTAATAAAACAGACCAGAGGAATCGCATTGGACCAGCTCCGTCTATTTGAGCAGCCTCAACTAATTCGTTAGGAATAGTTCGATAAAACTGCCGAAAGAAAAAGGTACCCGTAGCAGAAGCCATTAACGGTACTGTTAATCCTATATAGCTGTTTAGCCAACCTAGATCGCTGATGACCTGATATGTTGAGACAATTCGAACAGGAACTGGCAGCATTAAGGTAATAAAGATGGTCCAGAAAGCGACAGATTTGAATCGGAAATCAAAGAATACAATGGCAAAGGCGGAGAGGATCGCCATTACTATTTTTCCAGCAGTGGAAACCAGAGCAACAAACAGACTGTTAAAGAGCAGGCGCCCCATATTGCTGCGCACCCACGCTTCTTTATAGTTTGCCAGTGCATATTTGGATATTTTCAAGCTTGGCCTGGTGATAACTTCCTGCAAACTCTGGGTCGAAATGGCGAAGGTATAAATCAAGGGGAACCCAATAATCAAAACGATAATTAAGAGAAGCAAATGGATCCCTAACTTCTTCCAACGCCGTTTGTTGATCTGAAGACTGCCTAAAGAGGTTCCTTTTTTCGCGGTATCGTGGCTCAATAGGAAACCCTCCTCTCAATAAACTGGAATTGAAATACAGTTAATAAAGTGGCCACTATCATCAGAATTACAGATTGCGCCGCAGATGAACCAAGATTGAGGGAGATAATTCCATCTCTATACGCTTTATAAATCAAAATTTCTGTTGCCCCACCTGGACCACCCTTAGTAACGGCATCAATCAATCCAAAAGTGTCAAATAAGGAATAAATGAGATTCATAACCAGTAAAAAGAACGTTGTTGGTGATAAGAGTGGTAGAGTAATATAGCGAACAGCTTTCAGAGAGGTTGCGCCGTCCACTAAAGATGCTTCAATGAGTGATGTGGGAATGGCCTGTAAACCAGCTAAGAAAAACGCTACATTGTATCCCAGGTTGGTCCAGATTGCCGTAAGAATAACCAGCAGCATCGCAGCATCGCCTTTTAATATCCAGTCGAAATCAAAGTCTATAATATCTCGAAGCCAAAAAGGGATGATTCCAAAGCTTGGATGGAGCATAAACATCCAGATGATTCCTGCAACGGGAAGGGCAATTCCATAAGGCCATAAAATTGCAGTTCGATAAAACGTAAGCCCCCGTATAGCTTGGTTTAATAATAAAGCAATTCCTAAAGAGAGGATCACACCAAGGATGGTAACACTGCCCGAGAAAATCAACGTGTTAATGAGACTCTTCTGATATTCGGGCGATTGAAGTAGTCTTTGGAAGTTCTGCAGACCTACAAAGAAGGTCCGGTCTCCAAAGGGGGAAGTTCTGTATACAGAAAGGCGTAAAGAAGTGAAAGCGGGCCAAAAAAAGAAAACGATGGTAACTGCGATTTGTGGAAGGATGAGAATATATGGGAGCCATTTGTTCTTAAAGACAGCCTGAGACATAATATCATCCTTTCTTTTAGGCAGTACACGGTTTGGGTTGAACCCAAACCGTGCACTGAATTATTTTACTGATAAATCTCAGCGAATTCTCGCAGAAGTTGGTTCGCTCTCTTAACGGCATCGTCAAGGCCTTCTTGAACCGTCTTTTTACCGCCGAAAATATTCTCTAGTTCTTCTTCAACGACATTGCGGATTTCTACAAAGTTGCCGAGGCGAATTCCTTTCGTATCAGCTGTGGGTTCAGAATAGTTTAATTGTTTAATAGCTATTTGCTGATAGGGCTCTTTTTCAAAGTGGCCCTGTTCAGCTAAGAGTTCTGAAGCTGGGATACTGATGGGCACATATCCAGTTTTCATATGCCACCAGGCTTGTTGTTCCGGTTGGGCAACAAAGTTGAGAAATTCGGCTACGCCGCGGTATTCTTCACTGTCATGCCCTTTCATTACCCAAAGGGTTGCACCACCGATGATTGAGTTAGTAACGGGGTAAGGATCGCCCCAATGAGGCAGCATAGCTGCGCCCCAATTCAATCCACTCTGCTTCATACTGCCGATTAAGGCCGATGAGTGGGGCATCATGGCACATTCCCCGTTCATAAAGATCCAGTTGGCACTATCGCCTCTTCCTCCGTAATGGAAGATACCTTCCTCCTGCCATTTAGCTAAGGCAGTAACGTGCTTAACTCCAAATTCCTCATTGATAAGCAGCTCTGCGTCTAGGCTTTCAAATCCATTTCCGTGGCTGGCGAAGGGTAATCCATGCCAAGCATGCATGTTTTCAAGCAGCACCCAGGAAGGCCATCCGGTGGTAAACCCATAGCGGGCAGCGCCAGAATCAATGATCTGACGGCTGTACTCTTCCACTTCCTGCCATGTTTTCGGCGGCCGTTCTGGATCTAAACCTGCTGCTTTGAATATGTCTTTGTTATAGAAGAAGATGGGACTGGATGAATTAAACGGTAGGGAGTATAAATTACCGTCATGTGTATAGTAGCCGAGAACGGCTTGAATAAAGTCATTCCAGTCAATATCGATAGCTTGATCTTCCATCAATTGATAGACAGGATATATTGCTCCAGATAAGAGCATGGTTTGGGTACCCACTTCGTAAACCTGTAAAATATGAGGTGGATTTCCAGCACGATACGCGGCAATAGCCGCTGTCATGGATTCTCCATATTCCCCTCTAAAAAAGGCCACTACTTCAAACTCATCTTGACTTTCATTGAACGCTTGAACCAGCTGCTGTACAGTGTCACCTAATTGACCACCTAACGAAAACCAAAAATCAATTTGAGTCTTCGCACTGGCAAAACTTGCACTCACTAACAGAACCGCCAGTACAATAAGGATAGTTAAACTTCTTGACTTAAATTTCACAGAAGATTCCTCCTTTA
>CALKAR010000012.1 GCA_937988745.1 uncultured Peptococcaceae bacterium | reverse complement strand
GACCACCGAGATCTACACTCTTTCCCTACACGACGCTCTTCCGATCTGCTCTAAATCAATGCGCACACCGATGAAATCCTCCAAAGGCATAGCGACAACCATTTCCCGCAACGCGATCTGAGCTGCCAAGTAAATCTCTTCATCTGGGTTCTGCGAATCCGCCACGAACTTCACTGGATCAATCGTGGCAGCAGTGAGAGCCATAGTGATGGTTACAGCCATCGCATCCGCTGTTGGAATTGATTGCGGATGGATCTGAATCAGTCGCCTGCGCAAATCTACCTGTCGGAACTGATCCCCAGGGCGGGAAAACTCACGCCCCTTTAACCTTGAGATCTCACCATCACGTTGCCGCAGCACAGCAAAACCAACCTGCGGAACAGGGGAGCGCAACGCTGAACTCTGCCACTCCGGTGCGAATCCTTCCTGGCCAGGCGCATACATTGACCAACCCATACCCGCCGAACGTGAACGAAAAATGCCCATGCAATCACCTACGAAAACGTCTCTAGCGAGTCGCCGCCACTGGGTCTAGCAGCAGCGGGGTTTCGGTGCGTCCCCTGAACTTGTAAGCAGAACAGGATCGGGCCGAACCACAAGCCATCACCAGAAAAATCCAGTAGACGGCGACTCTATGTCAGAAAGGAGTATGGGACTCGAACCCAATTAGCCCGTCGGGCTGTGCCACAATGCGGTCCACATCAGTTCAATCGGAAACACCCCGGAAATCCGGAAGCATCCTGCAACCAATAAATGTGGTGCGTTCGCCAGGATAGTGAAATTACACAAACGATGCGGAGCTAACGGGATTCGAACCTGTGAGAGCATCCAGGGGTATAGGCTCAACAGTTTCAGTATTCCCTGATCAGAGTCACTTTCCTTGTTAATATAATCAGCTATGAATACGGAACAGGTTCTGTCGCAGCTTCAAGAGTTTGCCAAGGCACGCGACTGGGGACAATTTCATACCCCAGAGAATCTGGCCAAAAGCATCAGCATCGAAGCCGCCGAGTTACTTGAGTGCTTTCAGTGGAGTGGTGACTTCAATGAAAAGGAAGTCCGACACGAACTCGCTGATGTCCTCACTTATTGTTATTTCCTCGCCATGAAACTGGATGTAAATCCAAACGACATCGTCATGGAGAAACTTCAGATAACTCAAGAAAAGTACCCCGTCGAGCAGGCATATGGAAAGGCCGATAAATATGACCAGCTTTGAAATTCAGCGATTCGATTTTGATGAATCTTTACTCAACTCGGCATCTACTGAACAACGGCTTCAAAACTGGCCTGTGGTTTATGTTCTGAACCGTCCAGCGCAAAAAGCTCGCGGTTTGGGTCGGATTTACATTGGTGAATCTCGAAGCTTTAGAAACCGTATGAAACAACACTTGGACGGCAAGAAAGAGCATGATTTAAAAGCTGTACGAGTTGTTCTGGATGACACGTTCAACAAATCTGTCTGCCTTGATCTTGAATCTTTCCTGATCAGTCTCGCTTTTGGTGATGGGCGAAATGAAGTCCTCAACCGAAACATGGGCATTTCAGATGCAGATTACTTCGGCCGTGCCACCTATCGCGATACGTTCCGAGATATTTTTGAGGAGCTGCGAAACGAGGGTCTTTTTCAACGGTCAATTCCAGAGATCGTTAACTCCGAACTTTTTAAACTCTCCCCGTTCAAGGCGCTCAACAATGACCAAGCAATCGCGGTCATGGATATTCTCGAAGGCTTAAGCGAAGATTTAGCCTCTGACGCAGAGCCCGGCCAGTTCACCTTTGTGCAAGGATCACCAGGCACAGGTAAGACCGTTGTGGCTGTCTACCTGATGAAACTGCTCAAGGACATTTCAGATTTTCGTGACGGTGAAGACATCGACGGCGATGAAATGTTCTCCGAGTTCTTCCTCGAAGGAACCAGAGAGCGATTCAAAGATCTCAAAATCGGCATCATCGTCCCTCAGCAGGCCCTTCGAAAATCACTCGAAAGAGTTTTTGCCACCACCCCAGGCTTGAGTAAAACAATGGTGCTGTCCGCCTTCACCGCAGCCGATTCACCAGAACAATTCGATGTCCTCATCGTCGATGAAGCCCACCGTCTCAACCAATACTCGGCGCAATCAGTGCCAGCACTTACAAAAAGATTTAACGAAACCAACAAAGCGCTTTTCGACGGACAAAAACCTCATGCTTCCCAACTCGATTGGCTGAAGAAAAAGTCACGTCATGTCATCATGATGCTCGATTTGGAGCAGTCAGTCCGCCCCAATGACTTACCCCAAGAAGAGTTCCAAGAAATTCTGGATCAAACACCCCAGAGCAGGAAATACCGCCTCCACACTCAAATGCGCAGCCTGGGTGGCGAAGACTACATCGACTACGTGAAGAAAGTGTTTTCTAAACTTCCACCGGCAGAGAAACTCACCTTCAAGGATTATGATCTTGAAATTATCGATTCTCCTTCCGAGTTTGTAGAGACCATCAAGCAGCACGATAGGGAAGTCGGACTGTCACGAGTCGTTGCTGGTTACGCATGGAAATGGGCCAGTCAAAAGAACAAGTCTGCATACGACATCGATCTTGGAGATGGAGTGCAGATCCAGTGGAATTCCAAGGTAGTAGATTGGGTGAATTCCAAAAATGCGGTCAACGAGGCTGGTTCTATTCACACGATTCAGGGCTATGACCTCAACTATGTCGGAGTCATTATTGGTAGAGATCTGCAATACACACCTGAGCGTGGCCTCTTTGTTGATAAGAGCCAATATTTCGATGCCAAGGGCAAAACCAACAACAAAATGCGTGGTCAAACAACCACCGAAGAAGACCTCTTCAAGTACATCACCAACATTTACACTGTGCTTCTCACACGAGGAATGAAGGGAACATACCTCCACATCGTTGATGATGGTTTACGGGAGTACTTAGGACGGTATTTCTCCGTTCGCTGAATGGGACAGAATACAGTCGTCACAGCTTTACGTGTAAAAGGAAAGGCCCCGATCATTTGTGCATTGTCTATAGAGACAAGAGGCCTGACCGGGGATCTATCATCACTCATGGTAGTCCAGAAATGCGATGAAGCAACGACTAAAAAGGCAAAAAGATCCAGCCCACTCCCAACATTGACGTCGGGGCGGGCTGAACGATTGCGAAAAGGCTAGCACACACAATAAGTGAAACCCCTCGCCGAAGCATTGGCGAGGGGGAGGGGGACGTCGATAAGCAATTAAGCGCGGCACAAGCTGCAAGGCGCTGACCAGCTCAATTGCGGGGTCGAGGGGTTAGGATCCGAGGATGATTTCGATGCCGTTGAGCACTTCATTGGCGCCGAGAGGACCCAATCCCATGAACCAGCTCTCGTCATTGACCTCCAGGGCATGACCTTCTTGGACGGCGGGGAGATTGTGCCATAGCTCGTTGGACAAAATGTTGTCCTGCTCGGTGGCCTCGGGCTTGCCGTAGGTGGAGTAGAAAATCCAGTCGCCGT
>CALKAR010000011.1 GCA_937988745.1 uncultured Peptococcaceae bacterium | reverse complement strand
TTGCCGGGAATGAATTTGAAGAGTCTCACCAAACGGTGAGGCTCTTTTTTTGTGTGCTGGTGTTTTCAGCGGGAGTGAGGTTTCTTAGGTTTTTTAAAGGCATGATGTACCTAGGTAACTGAAATGTTACAAGAATGCGTAATTAGGAAGGAGTTTATATAAATGCAGAGAACTACGAAAATATACATGCCCTGTGATGCGATTTAGAGGTTAGAAAGTCTACTAAAGAGCAAAGGAGTGGAGAGTATGACGAAGTGGGCGAAGAGTCTATCAGCAGGATTAGTTCTAGTACTCTTGCTCAGTGCCGTATCTTTCGCACAGCCAGTACAGCTCCAGTTCTGGACACCGTTCACCGGCCCTGATGGCGCCTACATGGAGCGGATGGTTGAGCAGTTCAATGAGGAACATGCTGGCGAGATTGAAGTAGAGCTCTTCATTTTGGCTGGAGGCGCAGACTATATCACAAAGCTCGCGCTGGCGATCAGGACAGGTGCTCCTCCAGGAGTCGTAATCCTTTCCCCTAATGACTATTTTAGGTTCCTTGATAATCTCACGTCTTGGACGAGAGAAGAGTTGATTGAACAGCATGGCCTAGATGTGGATGATTTTAGCCCCAATATCCTAGAATCTGTTACTCGAGATGGCAGGATCTATGCTATTCCTCTGGGCACCTACTGCCTAGGACTTTATTACAACATCGATCATCTTGTCGAAGCAGGGCTCGAACCGAGGGCTCCTCGTGACAGAGCAGAGTTTCTTGAATATGCTCGCAAATTGACTGTTGACAAGGATGGCGATGGCAGTATTGACCAATGGGGTTGGTACTCCTTTGGTGGGTGGCCTTTCCGTGTGCTGTGGCAGTGGTATACTCTGCTGTTCCAAAACGGTGGTTCGCTGCTCAGCGAGGATAAGAAGAGCGCTGAGTTCTACAGTCCGGAAGGAATTTCTGCCCTTGAATTCTTTGTTGATTTGATCCATAAAGAGGGCGTTGCCCCACCAGATCCAGCTGACCCAGAAGAAGCATTCCGTGTAGGGATGCTGTCCATGCATGTCAATGGTCCGTGGATGATCAATTTGTTTAAGGAACAGCCAGATCTCAACTGGGCAGTAGCACCAGTACCTTTATTGGGTCAAGAGCAGGTTGTATGGGGCGATGCGCACTTGATGTGCATTCCTCAGCAGTCACCCGAAACAACCGAAGCTGCTATTACACTTGCGAAGTGGCTGAGCGACAATTCGCTTGAGTGGGCCAAAGCAGGTCAGGTGCCTGTGCGTAATTCTATTGTCGAGAGTGAAGAGTTTGCTGCTCTAACAGAGCAATATGAGTTCGCTAAGCAGCTGTCTTATGTACGGTTCCTGCCGCAAACTGAGAGGTTGGCTGAGATAGAAAGTGTTCTGCTCGAATACATGGATGCCACCTACTTGGGCGATATGGATCCGGAAGAAGCTTTAGACTACGCAGCAGAAGAAGTAGATGATATTCTCAGAAGAAGGTAAAGCTCTTAGCGCTCCCACCACACGATCCGACGCGCGCGGTGGGAGCGCTGTTTTCTAAGTAACCGTTCCAGTCTGCAGAGAAAGGGATGTGGGAGCTTATGGCAGTCAAGAAGAAGCGGCGCGATTTAACTCCCTTCTTTTTTATCCTGCCTTTCATGGTGTTTTTCGTCACTTTTATCTTGATACCACTAATTCATGGATTGATTCTTAGTTTTCAGGAATGGTCACTCTTGGGTGATCCTATTTTTGTTGGATTAGACAACTACATTGACCTCCTAAGTATAAGGCGGTTTAAGGCCGCTGTGGAAAACACATTGAAGTTCGCCGTTCAGAGCGTTCCACTGCTTTTGATAGTACCTCTCCTGCTGGCTTTGCTGTTGAATAAGACATTTGTTGGGCAGAGACTCGCGCAAAACGCGATTATTTCGCCGTTCCTCATTCCTTCGAGCAGCGTATTGCTGCTGTGGATATGGATGCTGGATACCCAAACTGGTATGATCAACCAAGCTTTCAAAGCTCTGGGGTTGCCAGGTCAGGCTTGGTTGAGCCGACAGGGTTCAGCTATGGGGGTAATTGTATTTGTCACTTTGTGGTGGACCGCCGGATACAACATTATTTTATACTTGAGCAGTCTGCAGGATCTGCCTCAGGAGCTTTACGAAGCCGCAGCGGTTGATGGGGCAAATGGGTGGGATCAGTTTTGGCACCTTACTCTCCCTCTGCTGCGCAACCGGATGCTGTTCATCACTACTCTGCAGATCATCGGATCGTTTAAACTCTTTGACCAGGTCTACATCCTGACAGGTGGAGGACCGGCAGGAAGCACTCGTACGCTGGCGTTTTACTTGTATGAGACAGGGTTCAGAGACTTCATGTTCGGACGGGCGGCAGCTGTCAGCTGGTACATGTTTATCATGATCGCCATATTCGGTTTACTGCAGGGTAAATTGCTGACGCGCTGGCTGGGAGAGGGGGTCTAGCTATGGCAGGTATTAGGAACAGACGCAGCAGATTGTTCTGGAGTCTCTTTGGATTGCTGCTGGGCTTGATTTGGTTCTTTCCCATATTATGGATGCTTTTCTCATCGTTACAGCCGAACTCGGAACTGCTCATCTATCCACCGAGAATTATCCCGAGGATTTTGACCCTGGAAAACTACAAGACCGTATTATTTAGTGGACGAGGTGTCAATGTCGGCAGATCATTTTTGTTGAGTGTGTTTTACGCGATCAGTGTTACATTAGGCGTGCTTTTTACAGCGACGCCTGCTGCATTTGCCTTTGCTCGGATGAAATTTAAGGGTAGGGATATCATTTTTTGGTTGATTGTAGCAACCTTAATTCTGCCTGTGCAGATGTTTATTGTCCCGGTTTACTTGCTTTTGGATCGGCTGCGCCTGCTGAACACCATTTGGTCAATTATTCTGCCGCCAATCGGACCTGCTTTTGGCGTGTTCTTGCTCAGACAGTTCATGCTCACGATTCCTGATGAACTTGAAGACGCAGCTAAGATTGATGGCTGTTCACCACTGCGCTTTCTGGTTCAAATCGTGGTACCTTTAATGCGGCCACCACTGGTTTCGCTGGCGATATTGACCTTCCTAGGTGTTTGGAATGATCTGCTGTGGCCTATGCTGGTGATTACCGATAGTAAGCTGCTGCCACTGCAGCCCGCTCTGACACGGCTGAGAGGTGAGTACCACGGAACCTTCGAAGCCGGAACCATCATGGCAGGCGCCTTCGTAGCGGCCATTCCGGTATTAGTCATTTTTGCTCTCGCAAGTCAGTACATCGTACGGGCAATTTCGACCTCGGGAGTAAGTCGATAAGAGGGGAGTTTGATAATGTTGAGGCTCAATCACCTTGCAGCAGCAGTCTTGCTTTTTTGTCTTATCGGTGGTGTGGCTTGCGCTCAGGGGGAAGGACATTCCGAAATGATACCCCCTCTAATGAGTGCATCGGTCCATGATCCTTCCATTATTAAGGTGGATGACACTTATTACGTTTTTGGCTCTCACTTGGCCGCGGCGAAATCCACTGATCTGAGGAACTGGACTCAGATTGAGACTCGTGTCCATGACGGCAACAGATTAATTCCTAACGTTTATTCCGAACTTGCGGAGACATTCGAGTGGGCGGAAACAGATACGCTTTGGGCTCCTGATGTTGTTCAGCTTTCTGATGGGCGCTTCTATATGTACTACTGCGCCTGTCGGGGAGATTCACCGCTCAGTGCACTTGGCGTGGCAGTATCCGATCATATTGAAGGACCATACAAGAACCTAGGGATCATTTTCCGTTCGGGAGGTTTGCGTGCTCCCGATGGAAGCATCTACGACGCCAATAGGCATCCAAATGTAGTTGATCCACATGTGTTTTTTGACGCTGAAGGTAAGCTGTGGATGGTATATGGTTCGTATTCGGGGGGCATATTCATTGTGGAAATGGATCCTGAAACTGGGTTTCCCTTTCCGGATCAGGGATATGGAAAGAAACTCCTTGGGGGGAACCACAGCCGGATAGAAGGTCCCTATATTCTCTACAACCCGACGACCGAATATTACTATCTGTTCCTGAGTTTTGGCGGACTGGATTCTCGCGGAGGATACAATATCAGAGTGGCGCGTTCAAAAAATCCTGACGGTCCTTATTACGACTCAGAAGGCAGAGATATGATCAATGCCCACGGACCACGAGGCAGCTTCTTTGATGATGCGGCAATCGAGCCCTTTGGTGTGAAATTGGTTGGCAGTTTCGCATTCAGTTCGGATTACGAATTTTACGGGTACATGTCGCCGGGTCATAACTCTGCTTACCATGATCCCGAAACTGATCGATATTTCATTATCATGCACACACGCTTTCCGCGGATGGGGGAGTATCATGAAGTCCGCACCCACCAGCTGTTCTTCAATGAAGATGGCTGGCCAGTGATGTCTGTACTTCCGTATGCCTATGAGACAGCTGGAGAAGTGATGCCGGAGGAGGTGGTAGGAGAGTATCTCTGCGTAAACCATGGTAAAGATATTTCTTCAATGAGGAAGCGGGCCGTTGAAATAAGCCTCAATGCTGATGGGACGATCACTGGAGAAGTCAGCGGCACATGGGAGCTGCACGATGAGTATTTTGCTCATCTAACCATCGATGGTTCCCTGTATAAAGGCGTCTTTGTCCGTCAATGGGATCCGTCGGCAGTAGACCATGTCATGACTTTTACAGCTTTGTCTGATGAGGGAATTGCAGTTTGGGGCAAACGTCTTTTAGAGTTGGACTAAGATTTGGTACAGCACAAAGGAGGGTAATGATTTGATGAATCGCAAGAGCTTGTGTTTCGTAATGAGTTTGGTTGTGATTGCCTTGCTGGCTTCCAGTACTGCTGCCCTAGCTCTAGATAAGCAGCCGCTCATTTATTACAGCTTTGATGAAGTTAGCGATGATGTTGTACATGATGAATCGGGTGGAGACCGCATCGCGCTGTTGGAGGGCGGAGTGCAGTGGACTGCTGATGGCTACCTCGGTGGCGGATTGGTCTTCGATGGTGTCGACGGATTTGTCAGACTGCCTGATAACGTAGCTCGCCACCTGGATAATATGACAATTGCTCTTTGGGTGAAGCTCACTTCTAACCCAATGTGGGCCCGTGTCTTTGACTTCCAGGGCTCGAGAGGATTTATGTACCTAACCCTTCATTCAGGTGCTCCTGAGGGTGGAACACGCTTCTCCATTTATGTCGGCGATCCAGACACGGAGCCAATCCTAACCATCCCGTCTGATACCTTTGAGCTGGACAAGTGGTATCATATTGCTGTTACTGCATCTGACACTGAGTACGCTTTCTACGTAAATGGCGAGCAAATGGCGACTCTGCCTGTCACCCATGCTCCAAAGGAAATAGGTTCTGATGTGGTAATGGCAAACTACCTGGGGAAATCACAGTTTGAGGATCCATATTTCCATGGATATATGGATGAGTTCTATCTCTTTACTGAGGCTCTAACGGAGGATGAAATCAAGGAGCTGAGCAGCCA
Source organism: uncultured Peptococcaceae bacterium (assembly GCA_937988745.1). GTDB lineage: Bacteria > Bacillota > Limnochordia > Darwinibacteriales > Darwinibacteriaceae > JAAYMS01. The sequence continues at coordinate 2,596 of CALKAR010000011.1, read as the reverse complement.
CTGAAATTCAAGTTGACGACAAAGCGCTGTCCAAGCTAGGACAGCGCTTTATTAGTTAGTGCTGCTTGGTCTAGTAGGGGGTGGAAGCACATCACTCGGCGTTGGCCACCTAGGTCTCGCAGCTGCGGACGGCTTCTGCGGCATTCATTCGATGCATATTGGCAGCGGGGTGCGAATTTACAGTGTGTGATAGCATATTCGGCTTCTTCTGTATCGGGCAGTGCCAGTTCTTCGTCCCATTTTTCTCCTATGCGCGGAACAGCGTTCATTAATAGTTCTGTATAAGGATGGGCTGGAGCATCCATCACTTCTTTGGCTGGTCCGTATTCGATAAGGCAGCCCCGGTAAAGTGTCGCAATATAGTCTGAGATATAATAGGCGGTGGAAAGATCGTGTGTGACGTAGATGAAAGATACCTTATACTTGTCTTTTAGCTCCTTGAAAAGGTTTACGATGTTCATCTTCACCGATGCATCTACCGCAGAAACCGGTTCATCGGCCACGATCAGTTTGGGACGTGTGATTAATGCACGCGCGATGGATACTCGTTGGAGTTCCCCGCCAGAAAACTGTGTGGGGTACTTGCCCTTGACCACCGCCAATGACATGCCTACGCTCTTAAGGCTTTCGTCCATCACTTCTTCAGCTTCTCGCCGATTCTTAGCGATTCCGAGGTTGATAGCAGTATTATACAGATAGGTATCTACGGTTTTTCGAGCTGAGAAAGACTCGTAGGGATTCTGGAATATGGGCTGTACATCGAGGCGAAAGCGTGTGGGATCGTACAGCTTCTTATCAAAAATGGAACGGCCAGAAAGCAGAATGTCTCCCATTTCAGGCTGATGGATGCGAAGGATCATGCGGCAGAGAGTTGATTTGCCGCAGCCTGACTCTCCTACAATAGAGAGGATAACTGGCTCATCAGCGTCGATATGAAAAGAGACATCATCTACTGCCACCAGTCTCTTACCCCTCAGCATACTGCCTATCCGGAATATTTTTGTCACATTGCGTACTTCCAGTAGTTTATCTCCCATCTTATGACGCCTCCTCCTGGACGAGATGACAGGCTACATACCGGCCGGATTCCACTTCTTGAAATCGTGGTACCTGTATGCGGCAGATCTCCATGGCGTGCGGGCACCGCGGCGCAAAGCGACAGCCGGTAGGGGGATTGGTGAGAGCTGGTGGCCTTCCTGGTATACCTTCGCGTGGACTACGATCGCCAATGCGTGGAAGTGCTCCGATCAGCATACGAGTATACGGATGAATGGGGTTGCGAAAGATCTCGTCAGTTTTTCCCAGCTCAGCAAAACTACCTGAATACATGATTCCCATACGATCTGTTACCTGATAGTGCACGCCAATGTCGTGGCTGACTAAGACTAATGTGTTCTTCAGTTTCTTCTGCAACCTGGTCAGCATCAAGAGTATACCCCGCTGGACGACTACATCAAGAGCGGTAGTTGGTTCATCTGCCAGTACAATGCTTGGAGCCATAAATGTTGCGAGGGCAATAATAACTCGCTGGCGCATTCCGCCAGAAAGCTGGAAAGGGTACGCATCTAGCAGATCAGGGGAGAGGCTGAGTTCTTCTAAGTAGCGAGCAACTCGATTAAGGGTTTCTTCCTTTGTTTCACTGCTGCGCTGTTCCTTTGGAATCGAGTCGAGAAACTGATGTTTCAAGCGAACGATAGGATTGAGGACACTCTGCGCAGCCTGAGGAACGTATGAAATATGTTTCCACCAAGCTTCCTTAATTCGGCCCGTTTCGTAAGTGATTGGTTTCCCATTTTCTTTCACATTAAGCACAACCCGTCCCGAATCAACTTGCAGGGGAAAGTCTATGATGTCGTATAAGACTTTCAATAGTGTGGTCTTTCCACAGCCTGACTCACCTGCGATGCCAAAGATCTCATTTTCCTGGATTTCGAAATTGATGTTGTTTAATACAGATACATCGCCGTCGATGGTCTTATATGAGGTGGACAGGTTTTCCACTTTCAGCATCATTATCTACCTCGCTTCATGGATAGATAGTCATTGTAACCTGTGATCAGCAGGAATAGTCCGATGAACAAGAGCACTGTTGCCACAATCGGGGGGCCTATCCAAAACCACTGGTTAGTGAAAATGGCATTTCTCTCCCGTGCCCATTGAATCATATTTCCGAGCGAGATGAGATTTGCAGGTGAGAGTCCCAATACGGCTAAGCTAGATTCGGAAGCGATTGCCGCTAGTGTGGCATTCATGAAATTCGACAGTGACCAAGTTAGTGCGTAAGGGAGAATTTCCGTTACCACAACTTGAATTGTTCCTTCTCCCGAAAACCATGCCGTATGAATAAAGTCCCGTTCCTTTAGGCTCAGCGCCAGGGATCGTATTTGGCGGCTTGGCCATGCCCAAGCGAATACGCCTAACACTAAGGCCATGACAACAATCGTTGCTGAACCCTTCATTAGGGAGGTCATAAGGACTAGAATCGGTAGGGAGGGAATAACCACAAAAGTGTCGGTCACAACCATCAAGATACGGTCTGCTGCGCCTCCCACAAATCCAGAGAATAGTCCCACAAATACTCCTACTACTGTGCCGA
>CALKAR010000010.1 GCA_937988745.1 uncultured Peptococcaceae bacterium | reverse complement strand
TCATCGGAGTCCAGGCCCAGCAATCTACGAAGCTTTTGTTTTGAGAGAGCTATAGCTACCTCCAGCGTTTTCGGTTTGGTTGCTTTTTAGTGGCCCCCTCATCTAAGTATGAGCGAAAACATGAGGTGGTTTCGTCTGGGTCAAACTCAATCCATTCTGGTGAAGTATACCCAAATGAAAATAGCAACCAGCCAGTACTTTTTCGAAATACGAAAGTTAATAGTTCAACTTTGATGGGTACTCCATCATCTTCAGACATTTTCTCAGGAAGAGTGCTGGCGGCAATTAAACGAACGTATGCGACTCGAGGAGTTCTGTACCAAACGTGAGCAGGTATAGAGTACCCACGTAACGAAACTGCGAGTTCCCGTAGCCTTTCATCTGATACGTTGTTCCATCCAGTTGCATTTGGGTCAAGCAATTTCTTAAAGGTTCCGATATCTGGGGAAGTTGATCCAGCGACACTAAGCAGCAATAATGTCACCCTCATTGGATTAATGAACGAAGAAACCCCTATCTGTTCTGGCATTTCTTTTGAGAAAGCCTGCGATGTGTCGACAAGTTTTCCGGAATCTTGAGAAAGAACGCCAGAGTAGTTGCGATGCCATCGGATCCCGCGAGGATCTGTGAAACTTATTCGTGCTTGAGGTTCATTTAGATGGATATTTTTCCCATCATCGCCTGAATCGTGCGCGACGAGACCTGATGAAATATCAAATTTGCGTTCCCTACGTGGAGGGAGGGTTGGAATTGGAACTGGGACTGAAAGTGGCCCAATTTGTCTAAAAGGGTTTTCCAGCGCAACGTCCACAGATACATCGAAAACAGGTTCGTCGCTTTCATTAGAGATAAAGAGGTGTGAAATTTTTTCATACCTTTTGCCACTTGGTGCAGGTTCGTATGTAGTTTCCACCCAGGCGGAGACAAGGCCGGCCGTTTTATTTTTTGCTTCTGCCTCCAGCGCTCTTCGTTCCCTAGTATTTTGAAAGAAGTCAATTACTGCAATACCTAGTGCTACGGCAACTGCTCCCACAGTGCCAAGGGCTTGAAATGTGTCTGTCCAAGGTACACCGAAGATTTGCATGATCAATCCGTAACAATCGAGAACAAAGTTGATGAGAGTTAAAAAGCCATCTTTGATGGGCTGTTTTATGGTTTCCAGAGCAGTTGCATTCAACGGCATCCAAACTGAATTGGGATTAAGCAATTTCTTGAAGGCGCATTCTGATATGTTCTGCGAATTCAGAACAGCCCGCATCGTGAAGTGATTTCACCAGATTGAAAGGCTTTTGCTGTTTTAACCTGTATGAATATTGTTGTATGAGAGCTTGATCGATGGCGTGAGGTGCGGGTTTAGCCGCTAGCACTAGCCATTCGTCTGCGGTTAGAAGGTCGTATGGACAATCATCAGGATCGTTGTAAAGACCGTCAAAGTCTTTAATATTGTCTGTCACGACAGGTTGCGTCCGTTAGCGTGGTGTATCTGTGACTATCGGTGAGGGCCTGATGAATGCATGAGGCGACCACCGTAGTACCTTTCGATTCCATAACCACACTTCCTCGAAAGGGATAACCACGATGGCCGCTGGTCCTTATTCTATAGACCCGTCTTCCTACTTAGACGAATTGCTCGCTCAAGCCTCTCCTGATCTGATGCGCGAGATGCTTCAAGGATTTATCAACCAAATCCTCTCGACCCAAGCAGACCAAGTCTGCGGCGCTGAATACGCCACCTCCTCTGAGTCTCGTACTAACGTCCGCAACGGCTATCGCCACCGTGACCTTGATACCCGCGTGGGCACGATTGATGTGGCTGTTCCCAAATTACGCACTGGATCATTCTTCCCAAACTGGCTACTTGAACGACGAACCCGGGCTGAACGCGCACTAACTACCGTAATTGCTACCTGCTATTTAAAGGGCGTATCCACTCGCAGGATGAACGATCTTGTCGCCAGTCTAGGTATCAATAATCTCTCAAAATCCCAGGTATCTGAGATGGCCAAAGACCTCGACGGAATGGTCGAAGACTTCCGCACCAGGCCACTAGATACCGGCCCATACTTGTATGTCTCATGTGACGCGTTGACCATGAAAGTCCGTGAAGGCGGACGAGTGGTTAAAACCTCCGTACTCCTTGCTACCGGGGTTAATGCTGAAGGCTACCGCGAGCTACTAGGCATGCAGGTTGCTACCTCGGAATCAGTAGCATCCTGGACCGGGTTCTTTAGAGACCTTAAAGCCCGCGGACTCAACGAGGTTTACCTCGTTACCAGTGATGCTCACTTAGGTATCCAGCATGCGATTAGTGATGTCTTACCGAATGCGTCCTGGCAACGATGCCGTACCCATTTCGCCAAGAACCTCTCAGCCATGGTCCCCAAGACTCAATGGCCGACGCTATCGGCGATGTTTCACACGATATTCCAACAACCAGACTCGGAATCGGTGTGGTCCCAAGCCAAAGAGGTCGTGGCATTTTGTGAGCAGAAGTTCCCACACGTGGCCGACTACCTGGAAGAAGCCCTCGACGAACTATTGGCGTTTACCAATACCCCGAAGTCGGTGTGGAAGAAAGTCTGGTCGAATAACCCCACTGAACGGCTTAATCGTGAAATCCGCCGGCGCACAGATGTTGTTGGAATCTTCCCTAACCGTGATGCAGTCGTGCGCCTTGTTGGTGCTGTGTTGGCAGAACAACATGATGACTGGATTCAGCAAAACCGCTACATGTCACTGACCAGTCTGGAACAGACCAAAGCAATGATCACCGCCAGCATCATCGACGCCGACACCACCACCAAGGAGGTCGCATGAACCAGTCACAGCACCAAGCACGTGCCGGTCCCTGACGCCATCACACTGCTTGTTTCAACGAAAGGCAGAAACACCACTCCGTCGGACTTG
>CALKAR010000009.1 GCA_937988745.1 uncultured Peptococcaceae bacterium | reverse complement strand
TGCAGGCAGGCTCGATTCGCAGATTTCCTTGAGCCACAGCCATTATTCCACTGTCATGCGTAAATATCTCGTCCTCACCCCATGTTCTCATGTGTATACTGCGGCGAATGCCATAATCCCACACCTGCAGGTTAAACTGCACCGTGGCTTGGCTTCCTTCCTCTGATTCTCCTTGAAGGTGCATGATAGCACTGCCCTGCATCGATAGGATATAGGGATTCTCAGGTGTCGGGCAGTGAGTGAGTTCCCCACATTTGATTTTCAGCCCCCGCCAGAGCGGTACTATCTGAGCAGACAAGGAAGTGCCCTGACCCCGCTTATACAGAGTATAGGTAATAGGATAGCGTTCAGCTTTCGTCTGGCGAACATCGGAAGCATTCAGCGTAACAGCTGCCCCAAAGAAGCGATCGTTCCTGTTTTCAGTCGCAGTTACGCCACTACCCACAAGTACGCACTTCGGTTTTGGCCGCGGCGGTCTGGGATGAGGACACGGCTCAGGTCTCTCTAAGAACCGCGCTGCGATCTCCAGTTTTTCCTGAAGTAAAATCTGCAGCTTAGATACTGATCTGATCACTCTATCTACGCTATCGTTGATTGCCAAAATGTCATGAAGACAAGCTTCTTTGTCCTGCAGAACATGCTGCAGTTTTTCCGCCTCAGCATTGAGGATATGAGCCAAACCCATTTCCTCCAAAGCGATTGAAGCTAAAAGCAGCGTGAGCGCTTCTTCCCGATTGAGATCAATCTCGGGGGTAATATCAGGTATGTTTGGCATTGACAAGCCCCGGTCCCTCCTCTCCCTCCATAGTATGATAGTGTCACAGAACGGTTCTGTAGGCTTAGTACAAAAGAGTAGTCAGCCTCATAAATTAGCAAGAGAAAACCCGCAGGATTTCTCTTAACTATAGAAGGAGGCGGTTTCATGTCTCAACCGAGCTTTCCGGAGCTGCCAACGCCGAGTCGTGATGACGCTATATCGCTGATTCTTTCTTCCATTGCCATGGAAGAGCTGGGGTTAAGCCACATCATCAATGCGGAGGGTGAAAAAATCCAGTTCGCCCTGGGAACACTTCCCGGAGTGACCAGCCCTCCTGCAACAATCGAAGATGTCTTAGCAATGAACGAAAGCGTCCGGGATGTACTGGACAGTATTACACAAACACAGATGTTCCTCAATGCAAAGATGCAGGCCGCCCTTTCATCGTCACCCTTGCAGGGACCTAAAGGATGAAGAGGCTGTACTGGACAGACTTCTAGACAGTACAGCCCATCTCGTTGATGAAATAATTGTGGTGGACACCGGATCTACCGACCGTATCAAAGCCATCGCGGCCGAATACGGCGCCAAAGTCTTCGTTTTTGAGTGGATCGATGATTTTGCCGCCGCCCGAAACGCAGCCTTTGCTAAAGCTACGCAGGAATATATCTTGTGGTTGGATGCTGACGATGTGCTGCTAGAAGAAGATCAGAAGAAGTTCTTGGAACTGAAAAAGACGCTAGACCCTAGTGTAGACTCTGTCACCATGCTGTATAATTTGGCGTTCGACGAATACGGCAATGTGAGTTTTCAGCTCAGGCGGAACCGCTTGGTTAAGAGAGCCCGCAGCTTCCAATGGCGAGGTGCGGTTCATGAATACCTGGAAGTCTACGGCCATATCTTTCACAGCGACGTGGCAGTGACGCATATGAGCACTGGAGGGGTTAGTGATCGAAACCTGAGGATTTACGAGAAACGCCTAGCCAGAGGGGAAGAGTTTTCGCCCCGGGATCTGTACTACTATGGGAATGAGCTGGTAGACCACGAATGGTATGCAGAAGCGGTAGAAGTTTATGAACGCTTCCTCGCTGAGGGAAAGGGTTGGGTGGAAGACAACATTGCCTGCTGCGGCAAGCTTGCCGATTGCTATTATCATCTAGGGGAACAAGATAAGGCTCTCGCTAGTGTCCTGCGCTCATTTCAGTACGACCGCCCCAGACCTGAGTTCTGCTGCCGTTTGGGTTATCATTTTCTTGAACAGAAAGATTTCCTGAATGCGATCTTTTGGTATAGATTAGCGATCCAGGTTCAGCCCAAACATGAGCAGCTCGGCTTTCACAATACCGCTTACTCGACCTGGCTTCCCCATCTGCAGCTCTGCGTGTGCTACAGTCGGTTAGGAGCTTATCGATTGGCTTATCTGCACAACGAAGCCGCCCTGATCTACCGGCCTGGTGATCAAACTATGCTCAGCAACAAGGCTTTCCTGGAAAAGATACTGAAGGAAGAGGCGCACGAATAAGGGTACTGCTTCTTATCTGAGAAGCAGTACCCTTCGCTAATTTGACTAACTAGATTGTAAACTCCTCTGTAATCTGCATCAGGAGTTCGGCTTGCTCGGCTAGTTCATTGGCGGAACTTGTGATACTCTGCAGTGTGGCTGCCTGTTCTTCGGTGGCTGCTGCCATTTCTTCTGAACCGCTGCTCAGCTCCAGAGCATAAGAAGCGACCTCTTGGATACGAGTGCTGATGTTATTAATAGCTTCCCTGATATCACCGAAGGCTCTTCCGGCAACTTGTACACTATCAGAACCAACCTTAACTTCATTAAGACTTCCGTCCGCTTCATTCCGCACATGATCAATGCGGCTGTAGACATCCTGAAGTAGAGTGGCAATTTGCTCTGTTGCCCTACCAGTCTGCTCGGCAAGGGTGCGGACCTCCTCCGCAACCACCGCAAATCCCCGCCCCTGCTCGCCTGCACGGGCAGCTTCTATAGCCGCATTAAGAGCGAGCAAGTTGGTTTGATCAGAAATGCCCCTAATAATATCCGTTATTTTGCCGATCTCCGCGGATTGCACACTAAGTTCTTCTACGCTTTGGTAGAGACTAGAAAAGCTTGATTCGACTGTGCTCATCTGGCTTACAGCCTTCTGAACTAGGTCTTCACCTTCTCGCGAAATCGTTTGTACCGTGGTGCTGTACTCATCAATATGCTGTACTCGGTCACTTAGCTGCTGTACAGAGCTGGCAAATTGGGATGTCGTGGCGGCCATTTCTTCAGTAGAGGCACTGATTTCCTGACTGGAGCGGAATACGGATCGACTCAGCTCAGCAGTGGTATCGCTAGCAGAGATAATCTGTCCGATCAACTTACCTAAATCCTGCTGCAGTTTTCTAAATGTGTTGGCCAGGATACCCAACTCATCACTGCTGTGCAGATCTACACCAATGGTGAAATTGCCTTTACCGATTTCTTCTGCTGCACCCACAAGTCGTGAAACAGGATTGATAATCAGTCGGTTAGCGAAAATGATGGCACATCCGAAGGCTATAACCAGCAGTACTGCACCAATGAGAAGCGTCTGCAGAAGCTGTGAACGGATATGTACATTGGCCTCATCATAGGAAATCATGGCACCCAGCAGCCAATTTGTGCGGTCCAGCGCGGTGAAGGCGATGAACTTCTCCTCCAAGTCTTCAACAAAATCCAACTCGCCCCACTGACTTGCCAGCAGCATGTTATAAAGTTCGTCTGTGTCACCCAAGCGAGTACCGATCACATCTTCTTTCGGGTGGGCTAAGATTAGGCCAGTATTATCGATCATGACAAGGTACCCAGTCTGGCCTACACTGGTGGTAGAAAGAATTGCGCTGAGACTGTCTAGGGTTACGTCAATTCCTACAACACCGAGTATTTGGCTGTTCTGTGAACTTTGGACCGGATGGACAACAGACACAACAAGCTTGCCGCTGCCTGTATCAATATAGGGTTCGGTCCAAGCGATTCTCCCAGACTCTACTGCCAGCTGATACCAAGGGCGAGTCGTTGGGTTGAATCCAGGAGGAAGCCCTCCTACAGCTGGTGGATAAACATAGAAATTACCAGCACCGGTTCCATAATAAGCATTTTCAATATCTGCATGCGATCGGACATAGGCTTCAAAAACAGCCAATACCCGATCTTCTTCCTGTGGATTACGCAGTACGTTCTGCATACTGGGATCGCTGCTCAGCATCACGACTGCATCTTCCACCGATTTGAGGAATATATCAGCTACATCAATCCCGCTGGCTAGGCCGTTTCTAGCACTGATACGTATATTTTCAGTTAAGTGTGTTCTGGATGTTATGTAAGAATTTATACCTAATACAAGTACAGGAACAGCTATCAGTGCAAACACTAAGAGCAGTATCTTCGATCGCAGTGATAGTTTCATAATCCCACCTCCTTGCAATGCACTTCTCCATAATCGGTAGTATCCCTACACCCCAATTACAAAAAAGGTACTGCTTCATTAGAAACAGTACCTTCTCGTAAACAGACCTATCCGACTACTGAACTAAGCTGCGCAGCGCGTCCAAGGCAGCGTCGTAGTCGGGATGCTTCTTGATCTCATCGAGATATTCCAAGTACACAATCTTGTTATCTGCATCAAGTACAAATACCGACCGAGCTAAGAGTCTGAGCTCAGCGATGAGAACTCCATAGTCGCGACCAAAGATTTCATCGCGATGAGCTGATAATGTGATAGCATCCTCTAAACCAGCGCTGCCACACCAGCGAGCCTGAGCAAATGGCAGATCCATGCTGACAGTAATCACTACCGCATCAGGGATCTCTGCAATCTCTGTGTTGAACCGGCGGGTCTGCTGATCGCAGATGCCAGTATCAAGAGACGGAACAACGCTGATCACTTTGGGTTTTCTGCCGAAATCGGCTAAGGTCTTTATGTTCAGGTCATTGTCGACAAGCTGAAAGTCAGGGGCTGTATCACCTACGCGCAGGGCTTCACCTAAAACTGTAAGGGGCGTACCACCCATCGTTACTCTGCGTTCTGTCACAGGATAGCCTCCTTCACGTTATTATAAGCTTCCTGCTAATATATTCCTCAAGAGTCCTGTGTTCCCCTCTTGTCGATTGAAATTATTTACCAGACCGAATGTCGCGGACAGGCACTTCAGAGAATTTCAGATGATCAAAGACTACTCTACAGCCATTGCCGGTGGGTGATTGGGCTTCGATACCTACTTTAACAGGACCATCGCTCTTCAAGCGGAAGTAGCGGACCATTTCCCACCATTCAGCGTCATGAGAATAGTGGAAAGCAAAGCAGTCTCCAAAGCGAGTTACGCGGAGATAAATACCCGTCTCTGGCACAGCCAGCGAGTTGCAGTCGTCGGACACACCCTGGGTAACTACACTCACGATCATAGGCCGCTTATAAGTATATTCATAACACAGTTTTGCCCAGTGGTCGTCATTGACCATAACCATCATAACGGCAGCATCATAGTCATCAATCATATCTACTTGAACACGAGTGCTGAACGTGAAATCTCCCTCTTGAAGAGTATACAAGAAATGGGCATCGCCTTTCACAGCTGTTCCAGCAGGGTCGATGAAGTAGTCAGTCTGAGGCTCCGCCTGCACTACGAGCCCTTCATCGGTAAACTCCCACTGTGCAGGTTCATTAAGCCACTGAAAACCTTCAGGCAGTGTTTTTCCCTGCAACCCTTCGAATAGATTCACCATAGATAACTACCTCCTTGACTTATTCATGAATTCCAACAGGTAGTGAGTTTGATCCCGCGTCTAATTCTTTCAACGGCATTTCCTTAATACCTTCCGCATACAGGTAAAGCTGGGACATGCCCAGCTTATATTCGTTAGTAAATTGTTTTCCCTAGTTCACTGTACTCCTTAAAGAGCAAGAGGCACTGATCTCTCCCATATTCAGTAATGCTTAAGACTCTCGTATCTTCACGACCTTCCTCGATAAACCGGTAAATGAAGCCATCGCGAAAGCCAATTGCCTCTGCATCTTCTGGCCGGCAGCCATAAACCACCTGTGTTATATTTGCCCAAATAATAGCGGATATACACATAGGACAAGGGTATCCGGTGGCATAGATGGTACAGCCGCTTAAATCATAGGTGCCTTTAATCTTGCAGGCTAGACGGATAGCGTTTACCTCAGCATGTGCCGTTGGGTCATTGTCTCCAAGGACAGTGTTTGAAGCCACGCACACGATGGTGCCATCTGTATCTATTATAGCAGCGCCAAAAGGGCCTCCCAGATCTTCATTCATGGTTTTTCTAGCCTGCTCAATGGCTCTTCTTACCGCGTCATCCATTATTGTTCCTCCCCGTGTTTTCTACGCAGGATATTGCGATGACCTGATCTGGCAGCAATATAACCCAGCTCGAATTGAATTCCGCTTTTTGCGGATCATTCCTGCTATTGTATGCAAAAAAGAAAGCCGGGACTATGCCCGGCTTGATTTAAGGCGCTGTTGTAGTCGATTCGCCGCTGATGTTTTCCACAGCAATGATGATTTCGCTGCGAAAATCCTTGACTCGCTTCTCAATACGTTCCAAGTAATCTTCACCAAGGCACCGCCTTAGGCGCTCAAGCTCTTCGCGAAAACGAGATAGACCAGCCTTGGACACTTTCCGTTTCATCTCATTCGCTGTCAATCTGCGGAGCGTATACTTCGGTATGGTTTGAAACTCTTTAATATCGCGCAATAGAGTCTGTATAAACGGAACTAAATCTTCGAGTTCTGCGGCGTGATACGCTAGCGCGCTTCGGAGGTTGTTTTCGGCCTTACTAAGTAAGGATTGCTCACTGCGAGGTAGAAGAATTTGTTCCCTGTGTGTCTTAATTTTCTCATACGCCGACCAAAAGCTTGGGCTTAAAGGCTTTCGAGGTGTCTCCAACTCGCATTTAATGCTCTGCAGCGCTTCTTCAATCAATAAAGGCTGCACCTCCAAGTTTTGACTCGCTGTATCCGGTACAGCGTGAATGAAAAGCTGCAGACCTTTTCTGCGGAAAACCAATACCTGATTTTGATCCGCTAATTTCGCAGTCTTGACACGAACGGGAAAATTATCCAAAGCGCTGACAATATTCGGATACTGCTCCTTTATTGCATAAAACTCTTTTCGGATAGTGGTGAGAAAGCTTTCCCCTTCTTCCTCCGGATTGCGGTTAATGCGCCTAAAGAGTTCAGCAGGATTGGGCGTCTCCTCAGGAGCAAAAATCTTTGCATCCTCTCCAAGAGTGTTGTGAATCACAAATAACTTATGAGCCGCAATTTCCCTACTCTTAACTACTTCGGCACCCTGCTCAGTTGGGAAGAAGTTACAGATGTAGAGTGTATCAAACACTTTATGACCAATGCGGTTTATGCGACCCAACCGCTGAATAACGCGGGTGGGATTCCAGGGAATATCATAGTTGATGACAACACCAGCTCGATTGAGGTTTACCCCTTCAGAGAGCTTATCAGTAGTAACTAAGATATCAAAGTCATTGCGCTGATTCTTGGCTGGATAACTTGCATCGAAATTGCTCAGAAGATCATCAAAGAAGCTCTTACCCAGAGGCTTATCAGCCACCAGAACGCGATTGGGAAACGCTTCTTCTAATTCTTCAGCAATATATTGTACTGTATCTTTATATTCGCTGAAGATCACCACCTTCCGCCAAGGCTCATCCTCAGCGGGTTGAGTTCCCAAGATTTCTTGGACACTCTCTACTAAGCAAGCTCGCTTTGGATCGTTTTCTATCAAGCCGAGTTCATCCACTCGCTCAGCAATCTGTCTTAACAACTCTAGGTCAGCTTCGATATCACTTAGAAACTGGTCGGGGTCATCAAATTCATCAACGATATAGACGCGATCATGACGGGGATTTAAGGCTCCTTCTTCTTTTAGCTTAGCAGTGAATTGCTGCAAGGCTTCTTCAATTGTTTCATCGTCTTCTTGATAGATCTTTTCAATCAGTGTTCGATCTAGAATATACTTGCCGGTTTTCTCAATGAAGTCCAGCACAACATCATGAGTGTGGATAAAGTTATCCAAGCTCTTTCGGAATGCACCAAAGGAACTTTCGAAGCGCTTCACCAACAACCTGCGCATAAATTCATACAGATTTCGCTGCTGCTGTAGGGTGAAGCCGGACCCTTCGTCTGACTCATTTGTGTCACTGCTTTTTTCATAAGCATAAGGCTGGTAGATCGCTCCGCGGAATTGACCATTCTCACCGAAATATTCGTTAATCACTTCATCGTAGAACATCGACTGCTCTGGTGTTAATTCATAAAAAAGCTCTACCGGATCAGCGACGTTTGAGAGCCCTGAGACTTCCTGGCTATATACCGGATCATTGTTTAGGTCTAACCTATTGCGGCGTATGACAACTGGCTCGATAACCGCTCGAATTTCATCTGCTAGTTTTTCAACACGACGTCTCACCAGGTCAATATCAATAGGTGGTTCCTGTTCAAAGATCTCCAGGTAGTACCTTTGAGACCGCGCCCGTTTGTCGCTGTCTGAATCATAATAACGGAGGATATACGAAAGCTTACGGAACTCGCTGTTATAGCGAGCAAAACGGGCAGCAAGTCTCTCGTCTAGTGTTAATGTTGATTTCCCAGGCGGGATAAACAATTTCAGTAAAGCAAAAATATCTGCTGGTGCGTTGTTAAACGGCGTTGCTGTCAAGAGAATTACTTTACGATTGGCACAAATCTGGCTCAATCGTTCATATGCCTCTGTATCTTCGTTGCGAAAACGATGGGCTTCGTCCACAACAATGGTATTTATGTCCTCGCCGTACTGCGAAAGATAGTCCAAAACCTTGTCTAATTCGCCAACGGAATAAACCTCCCAGTCGAACAAGCCAAAATCGCTGAGATATTTGTACCAACCAGTAGTTCTTGTTCTTCGATCTCCGATCAGAGCAGGAGGACATATCACTAGTCCTCGACCATCGAGCTCACGGGCCAGCCAGCTGGCAATCACTGACTTACCCAAACCTACCACATCAGCTAGAATGACTCCTCCGTATTCTTCCAATACAGTCAAAGCCTGCTGTACAGCATCTTCTTGATAGCGGAAAATCCTATAGCCGCGTTCTTCCATAAGACGCTTGATTTGCGGCCTAAGGGTTTTCTGTTCCATCAGTTCTAGATAGGTCTTCAGCACCAGCACATAGGCTTCGAAAGGTGTTACTTCGGCCGCCTGAGTCTCGCGACGAATGATGCGGATAATCTGCTGCTTGTGCTCATCTAATTCACTGATCGGAATAGCTGTATCCCACAACTCATCGAAATAAGCCTCGGCAGCTTCCCAACCGTAATCGCCGATTTCTACATTGAACTCATGTTGTCCAACAAGACCACTACGTGTTAAGTTGCTAGAACCCGTTATGAAACGGCCTGGCATGTCTATTAGAGACTGCCCTTGCTTATCTAGCCGGAACAGATAGAGCTTAGCGTGATTCGGCTCAAAAGTCTTGCGAATCTGAAGTCTTTCGTTTTCTAGTAGCTGTAGAAAGAAAGCAACCTGCTCATAGAATTCTTGGGTATCAAACTCTTTGTCCTGCAGCGCGGTACGTAAGGAAGCAAAAAAACGGCCAACGAGTTCTTCTTGGGTGCTGGAGTCTGCGTTTGGGTCTGCCACTTCCAAGATTCTGTCCATGTAAATGTCGGTATCAAGACCAACTAGGATCTTCATCGTTAAGTCGTCTCGAGCTCTCAGCGCTTCGTAAAGCTCGCTCCATCCTGAAAAATAGAAGAAACCAACCAGGAACTTAAGTTCCTGGCTGTGTTGAATCAATGTATTAATACGGTTTTTGAGACTGCGTTGCCTGGCATTCGTTATGAAGTTGTTTGCCATAGCGCTACACACTCCTTGCCTTACTTATGCGCTGCCAGACTAACTGACAAACAGCACGATAGACTTCCTTGCGTTCTTCTTCGCTGAGCCCTAGAACATCGAAAACGACATCGTCTATTGCCTTGCGGTAAGACACAGGATTAGGCTCTTGGGCGAAAATAGGAGTATCAGATTTAGGGTCAATGCCGCATTCTGCAAAAACAGTACCGATAGAGGCATTCAAGACGACATCATAAAGCTCTTCAACTGCGTCCTTGGGCATATGGCGAGGATCGATCGTAATCATCTTGGTTAAATCACTACCCTCGAGTTTAATGGGTCCACTACCACCGCCATAAGACCGTCCATACAACTCTTTAGTCAAGATTGAAAAGGTCGAGACAAGGATCAACGCCCCCGGATGCTCATAGCCATTAAGAAATTTGATTCCAAAGAAATTATTATCAAGTTCGACACCCAGATTGATGTGAACATTGTGTCGTTCCGCGTTTGTCCGAGCCCAGGCAACATATTCCTTATGGGAAGCACCGACATTCCACCATTGGCTGCGAGACCGTAAAGTGGAGCGATTGTGATATCGTCGCTCTTCGCCCCAGAGGATATATTCAAGAGCCTGGGTACCACACAACTCATCCTTACTCTTATTGCACACAAAGATATAAGTTTTCATGTCTTCTGGTTTAATTGCAATTTCATCGAGGTCTCGCGGACTAGTGATAGCTGGCTTCAGGAACTCCTTTTCCAGATCACCCTCCCAGCCATCACCGTTTCGGACGCGGATCATACCTGGTTTCTCACCTGCACCCAAAGGCTCGAGATAGAAGAAACCGTTAGCTCCAGTGGCATAACCCCTGCGCACAACAGCTATGTCGCCAAGACGCGTGAGTTTGTCGCTGCTCTTTTCTAGAATGGAGAAAAAGATATCAGGAGCACGCAGGTATTGACCGTTCCATTTATCACCCACGTATTTCCCGAGCATACCTGCCGCTGTTTTGGATACCAAAGATCCGTAAAGAGCAGATGAGTCCTGGCCTGCATCTGGAGCTTCCTGCAACTCTGCAAGATCAGTAAAATTGCTCTGTGTTCCTTCTTGAGTCTCTATCAATTCAGAGCCCTCTCGCAGTAACTCTCCGACCGTTCT
This sequence comes from uncultured Peptococcaceae bacterium, assembly GCA_937988745.1. Lineage (GTDB taxonomy): Bacteria > Bacillota > Limnochordia > Darwinibacteriales > Darwinibacteriaceae > JAAYMS01. The sequence continues at coordinate 2,742 of CALKAR010000009.1, read as the reverse complement.
TGGTGATATGCGGAAACTTGGTTCCGAGAGCATTGCCGTTGTTCGTTCTACTTTTAAAAGGTTGTCCGAAAGCACTACGTCTTTGAAAGGGTGTCGAAATGCCACGAATCGCACAACATGATCCGGTCCGACTCCAAACGGTGCCCCCGCCACAGTGATAACGGTATTAACATCAGCACGGGCGAAAGATCTGCGAGCATGATTATCTATCACAAAATACAGCGGCGCTCTTCTCAAGAAGAACTCCTGCAACCACGCACCATAATCAACATCTAGCCAGGAGTTTGAACAAATAAAGACGTGTACACCTTGGCGGTTAAGCAAGCGTAATGAGCGTATATAAAAATAGGTATATAGATCTGATTGTGAGTCAGGCTGCCTATTAGGGCGGAATTGATCCAGACGCTCCAATGACTTCGCAAAGTATTCTGGAAAATCATATCTAACCATTTCTCGCAAGGCGTCTTTGTACTGGCTTGGGGTGAGCTGGCTATAAGGATCTCTAATAGCTGCTTGTCGCAGATATGGTGGATTGCCGATTATAACGTCAAAACCGCCTCGTTCAAAAAATACTTCAGAGAATTCTATGCTCCAAATAAAAGGACGTTCGTCTTTCAGACTCTCTTTTTGCACCCTAAGGTCATCGATTTCCATCTTCAATCTTTCAATTTGCTTTTTATTGGCTTCAGACAGTTCCAATCGTACTTCCTCAGGACCTGTTGCGATTAACTGCAGCTGCTCTGGAACCGACTCACTCAAAGCACGGATTTCGTTTTGGCGCTCCTCAATTTGGTAATCAAGGATCGCCTGGAAAAGCTCCATCTCCTGTTGCTCAATGGACCGATAGTCCACTTGCCTGTTATAAAAGAAGTCTGCTTTCCGCTGTTTGAGTTCTTTAATCCCTTGTTTGAGTTCTGGCGGTAAATTGAGATACATGCTGTGACCCAAGACTGGAATGGTCTTGTTTCCAATTCGCTGGACCAGAGAGTCGCCAGTACGTACTTTGAAACTCAGATTGGGCAGCAGTGGAGCATTCGAATCCCTGAATTCGTTAGGCATTTCGACAAATAGAGTGAGCCAAAGACGCAGATGATTGATCCAAACCGCCCATTGCTTTACCTCCACTCCATAAAGCGAACGTGCAATTATGCCCTTCTTACGTTCGAATGGAGTTGGCGCTTTGTTCTTGAGATCTTCTGGAGTGTTGTTGCGCGAATATAGATTGTCAAGTATTTGATCCAGAACCTGAAGCATTCCCACTTCAAATGCGCCTGATCCGGCAGCAGGGTCGCAAACAGTTACCTCTTCTAGGCTCTTGATCAAAACCCGAATTTGCGCAGCAGAAAAATCCCCCTGCTTCTGATATTCGTCATAGGCCTCTCCTGTACCATATTCTCGGAAAAACAGGCGGTATAAGTCTGTCTTGTCGATGCCAGCATCCTTGACATCGGGCTTTTGCTCGAGCCACTTTACCAAGCCCAGCCGGCACATGAGGTCAACTTCTTCTCGGGGGGTATAAACGGCACCCTGATCCTTGTTCGTAATTCGCTCAAAAATAATTCCTAAGAACTCAGGGTTGAGCTCTAGCTCTTCGTCATAGAGTTCGTTCTCCTCAACAGTAAAGTTATACGCGAACAAGAAATCAAAGAATTCCTTTATCGGCTCATCAGATATCCACAACCCCTTATCATCTACATCTTTCTTTCGCTTAAACAGCTCACCGTTCAAATATGGAGTCTCCCGCAAGGCTTTCCTAGTCTCTTCCGAAAAAGCGGCATTCTCAAAGGCTGGCTTGTGTCCTGGTGATGAACTAAGCGCATCAAAAAACAGTGGTTCCAGCCACTCCCTATAAAACCCATCGGTACTACCCGTTTGCCTATATTCACTTAGATAATCCTGTAGGAATTTGGTATTATCACCGAGCCATCCTTTTTTCTGCACAAAACCAAGGAATATTATGCGAATGGCAAAAAGCAGCGCGAAGTCCTCTTTAAGAACCTCATTGCTGGTGCCCTGTACCGCATTGGTAAGCTCATGATATCTCTGCTCAAATTCTTTGTAGAACTCATCTGAAATAGCGTCAATCGAAAAGGTCTCCAAAATACTCGAGACGTCCGAGAATTTCGCGTCTTTCATCTGCTGCAAGAACGTCTTGTTAGGAAGCTCAGGGTCTACAAAAAATGTATACCGCCGGAATGTACTGTACTCTTTTTCAGCTCCATGGTAAGTAACTGTTACCAAGGAAAACCGAAAACGACCAGTATCATCATAGAAGGCGAAGATTCCGGCATCATGATCGCTGTGCTTCAGAATGCGCTTTGCTAAGTCATATTGCTTCTTCTTACCCGAACGAGCGGTTAACTCCCCTTGAACCTTCACGGCGCCCACAAATACGGTTTGGGAACCCGAAAGCTCAATAAACCCGAGCTGTACAGCCTTCTCAAATCCGTCGTTGAGCATTGCATCGTCAAGATCCTCAGGCGCGGGTCTAAACGTCTTTGCTGCGGTCCGCATGAGCGATAAAAGCTTATCAGGTGTGAATTCTCTACATAGACTTTTCCATTTTTCGAACATCTGCCCCACTCCTCTGACGACCATCGCTTGCATACGCTAAGAGATTATGGTTTGCTCATTTAATACAAGATAACCATAGAAAAAACCTTCTCCCCTGGATGGCACATATTGGAAGCAAATTTCCATTCTAAGAAACAAAAAAACGGCTGACCATTTGTGGTCAGCCGC
>CALKAR010000008.1 GCA_937988745.1 uncultured Peptococcaceae bacterium | reverse complement strand
AAAGCCGGGACCTCCCGGCCGTGACGGCAAAGACGGGGAACCTGGACCCCGTGGCCTCCAAGGCGAGCCGGGGGAGGACGGTGAACCTGGAGCCCCTGGCAAGGATGGAAATCCTGGCCCTCAAGGACCTCAGGGCGAGCAGGGACCTCCCGGTGAACGAGGCCCAAAAGGGGATCGGGGACCTCAGGGTAAACAAGGTCCGCCAGGCAAGGACGCACCATCCACCGTCTACCTCTATGGCGTGGGTCCGCTAGGCGAAGACTACATCTGTATTCGCGAGGGCGATTCATACCACTGCACGAGCATGAACGCCGGATAAGGAAAGAGAAGGCACATGCCTTACCACACGAACCTCGCTCGTATCCTTCGAGATGCTGGGTTGAAGGTTGTTGAGCAGCCAGGGTGGCAGTCCCGTGGACACGGCCCGATGGGTGCCGTCCAGGGGGTCATGTGGCACCACACAGCCACGAGCGCCAGTGCTGCTGGCAACTTCCCGTCCCTGAACATCGTCACGAACGGCCGATCGGACCTCCCTGGTCCGCTCTGCAACCTAGGCCTTGGCCGTGACGGTACCTGGTACGTGATCGCTGCCGGACTAGCCTACCACGCGGGCTCTGGCTCGTACCCTGGCATTACCCACGGCAACACGAACACTATTGGTATCGAGGCAGAACACCCTGGTACTCCTGGGCATCCGTGGCCAGCGGCGCAGCTGGACTCGTACCGGCGCGGTACCGCCGCATTGCTGAAGGCTTTCGGCCTTGACAGCGACCGCCTTATGGGGCACAAGGAATACGCCCCGGGCCGCAAGATCGACCCTTATGGCTTGGACATGCCGAATGAGCGTCGTGTTGTCCAGGGCCTGATGACCAACCCCCCGAAGACTGCTGGAGGTATTGAGGAAATGGCTTTCAACGACTCGTTCAAGGACTGGGCTGGCAACCAGCAGTCTGTTCTCAGCTGGATGAACAACATCGACAAGCGGATTGCTCAGCTGCACCACATCTTCCTGGCTCCCGGTGCTGAGGCTTCCCGCATTCCGGGTGACAAGAACCGCACCAATCTGCGTGACGCGATCATGGACAACACGGCGTGGACTAACCGAATTCTCGGTCTGGTCGCTGCTGGCTCCACTGACCCTCAGGCTGTCGCCGACGCCCTGAGGCCGGTCATCTCCTCCGTGGTGGAGGAAGCTGTGGCTGCTGCCCTCGGCGAGGACAACGCCGCTCAGGCTGACGCGATCGTGAACGAGATCACCCGTCGTCTTGGTGGTGAGGCTGCATGAAGAACGACAAGCTGACTGCGTGGCTGCGGACGGTCGTTCCGGGCCTGTGGGCCGCTCTCGTGGCGTGGCTCGTGTCTCTCGGTCTTCCGGCCAGCATCGCTGAGGCCCTGTCCGGTGCGGAGGAGTTCGTTGTGGCGGTCGTCCTTGCTGCCGTCTACGCCGGTCTCCGTGCTCTTGAGCCTCACGTTCCGGCGTGGCTCTCCAAGATCCTTCTTGGCTCCTCGAAGGAACCGGTCTACACCAAGACCAAGTAGTCCTTAGTTCTGAGAAGCCCTCAGAGCGCCTAGAAACCGCCCCCTCGGTGATGGGTACCCCAAAGTGCCTGTCTCCGAGGGGGCTTTTCGTGTTTCAGGACCCGAACATGATCCCGACCCTGCACTGCTGATTGCAAATGCAAACGTAAAAGGGTAAAAATAAAAACCCCCTCCCGGCCGCGAAGACCAGGAGGGGGTCCTTGTTGTTTAGTGACAGTCAGAATGTTTCGGGGCGGTCCAGCTGTCTCACGGACGAGGTAGCGGTATCACCCAAGGGTTAGGCGGGATACCCGTTCCGGCGCTTCCACTCGTACATCTCCACCTGGTACCTGTACCGGGCCTGCGCATACCTCCTCAGGAAGTCCTTGTTATCAAGGTGCACCTGGAGCGCGATGATCGGCCAGAACAGCCACCAGAGTCCGCACGTGAAGAGCCCGATGACGAAGTGCAGTAGATGGTTGCACTTCTTCAGCGGCTCTGCTACGGGCTCTACAGGCATAGGATCGTAGGTCTGCATCTATATC
>CALKAR010000007.1 GCA_937988745.1 uncultured Peptococcaceae bacterium | reverse complement strand
TCTTCTTAAGCATATCAGATTCCTGCATTGGTGTCACCAAATATTTCCTCACTCGGAAAGCTCTTCGAGGCGGGAACGATCAAGAATCTCAATCTGCCGCTGACCCGTCTGCTTAATTATGCCCTCCGCCTGCCAGGCGGATAGCTTGCGGCTCAAAGTTTCTTGAGTCATCCCTAAGGCGGCCGCCAGGTCTCCCTTGCTCATAGCCAGTTCAAACTGGTCTGTTTCGTACTGGAGGAGTGCCTGTGCGATCCGCTGCTCTACGCTGTGCAGTGCAAGACTTTCAATCATACCTTCCGCTCTCTCCAGCCGGCTGCTCAACTCCTCCACCACTTTTAAAGCGATCTGCGGGTACTTGACCATCAACTCTTTCAAGCGCTCCCCATTGATTACGCACATTATGCCGTCCTGAAGGGCCTCAGCTTGAGCAGAGGCAGGCTGTTTCGTAAACATGGCTAATTCACCAATGAAATCACCTGGCCCGACAAGCCGCAGAATCTGCTCCTTACCCGATTCGCTGATCCGAGACAGTTTAACCTGTCCTTGGTGAATTACATAAAGGTTATGGTTCTCATCTCCAGCACTGAAGATCAGCTCTCCACGGGTAAAGGTTCGCTCATTGGTAATTTGAGCGATTTCCATCTGCTCTTCGCTGGTCAAACCGCTGAAAATGGGAACTCTTTCGATGCAGTTCCTTCCATCTCGAAGAAAACAGCTGCAGGGCATATTATCAACTCCATCATCCCTTTTTCCGGAAGATCTCCTTGAGAGCCCGCTGAGCTCGGTGTACGTCTTTCTTCTCCGCGTTCAATCCGTAACGGGCTTGTTCGTACAGAGCAGTAATCTCATGAACCGCTGCACTGTCCTGGACATGAGGGCTTACTTGAGCTTCGTATTCTCGCGGCGTGGTATCCTTGGCGAAGGGAATTTGCCGGCGGAGATGCTGAACAAAGCGGATGTATAAGACCCGTATCTGGCCAGCGGGATCTGAGCTGCCGCCTCTAAAAAGCTCTTTTATCCTTCCTGCAGGCCGCATTAGACTGCTTAAGGTACTCTTGAAGCCACCCAAAAGTTCTTCGCGGGAAAAAACCGATTCTCTTTCATCGTCCAGCTTAACTGCATGGGATAAGTTATCCCTATCCTTAAGCCGTTTAAACAGGAAGATTGCCGTCAGCACCCCTAAGCCCAACGCTGCGATCCAAAGCACAGGTGAATTCGGATCAAGCTGTGCAAACTGGCTGACACTTGGCATTTCCTCCAACGGCCTCTGTTCCAAGAAATCGGGCGTTTCCCACTCAAAGGTTCCTTCAAGCCCCTCGAGCCAATTAAAGAACGGCTGCAGAACCCAGGCTATCGGGCGAACGATGATGTTTATAAAGATTTCTACAAATAGATCATACATGTACCGCAGGCCTACTGCACCTAATCGAAGGACTTCAGGAGTAAAGACTGAACAGACAAACGCGGCCAGCAGCACAACTACTGCCATAAACACAGGCAGCATCTGACGCAGAGCTCTGCGATCGATTCGCTCTCCCTGAGCTTCTAGCTTCTCCGACGCAAAAGACGCGGTTAGAAGCACACCTAAGAAGAAAAAGAGCATCCCCTGCCCCAGGCTCACCCGGCCAAAGAAAGCAGCAATTGTCATGATGATTATTCCGAGAGCAAAATCAATAGAAAACTGAGCTGTGGTGCGATAGCCCAGATATCTTTCACCCAAATAGAGATAGAAAAGCAAGACAGCTAAGGCCCAATATATCGAAAGGTCCCGCATAACAGCGAAAAAAAGCGAGGCGACCGCGATACCGGCAGCCAATACCGACTGACCTGCCGCAGCAGCACCAATGAGCAAGAAAGCGCTGATTGTCAGCTCGAGCATCAGTCCAGGAAAGAGTAATGAGAGAAGTAGAGCACCCATGAGAGAAAAGGCCGCAAGGCGCAGAACGCCAACAGATCTAATGGAGCTCAAATTGGGCTGTTTCATCCCACTTTACCTCCCCATCTACCTGGAACTGGCGCACTCCCGGCAGGCCGGGCTGCGGCTTAATGCCGCCCACGTGAATCAAAATTACCCGATGTTTCTGGGAAAGGCGCCGCAGTACGGCGGTCCAGCTTTCTGGGATCTCTTCCCCGGCAATGATCACCACAATGCTGCTCGCTGTCCGCAGGCCACGTGCTGCTTTACAAAGGACTGTTTCGCCACCCCGCAGACTAAAATTCTGGAGGAGAGCCAGCTGCACCATGGTATTAGCCGGTACCCGCGAACTAACGCTTCTGCTGGAAGCCAAATTAGTATGAAGTCTGAATTTCTGGCCTAGGCTTCCGTAGCGATTAACTAGAGATGCGGCCAGCATGATGGCAAGTTCGAGACGATTCGCTGCCTGCTGCTCCCACCAGCGGGCTCTGTCGGGCTGCAGCAAGATGAGTTCGATTTCTTCATCGAAAGCAGGCTTTTCTACGTCAACCTGGAGCTGCAGATGGCGGGCAGAGGCTTTCCAGTTGATCTTTCGAGCAGAATCTCCCCTCTGGTAGGGCCGCGTACCGGCTTTATGCAGTGGATCAGTGAAAATCCAACCTTCCCGCTGCCGAGTACCGAATAGGGCTGTATCTAGGGCTTCGGCACCAATCAAGGGTACAACCCGCGGCAGCACGACTAACTTCGCCGGTTCTAGGACATCAGCGGCCTCTTGGGGAAAAAGGCCAAAGGGATCTCTACTGGTGAGGCTGCCGGGCCCGAACTCATACAAGCCACGCCGTTCAGCCGTAAAAAGATACCTCCTGGTGCGGCGTTCATACCACATAACGGTCATGGTGTCCCTCAGAATCGAACGGGGCAAGCCGCGCACCTTTACCACCCTGTCCTTTTCAGCGAACTCTACCCCTGTGGGCACCTCATCGCGAATTTCCATCCCAAATACCGGTAAAAACTTACGGTTAACCACCTGCAGCCGGTACTCAACAGTGCGGCCCCAGGGAACTGTAGTTTGACTTAACGAGCGCTCGATCGTCAGCCTGCGGAAAACCCGAGACTGCCAAAGATATGCGATGCTAAGGCCTACTAAAGCTAGGAGGGCAATTACAAAGGCAGTATAGGCCTCCTTTAAAGCCGCAACAGCCGTTAAGACGGCGAATATACCGGCAAACAGCCCTGCTTGTGCCGTATTATTCATGAAGAACATCCTCTGTAGGAACCGGCACTTCCTGCAGGATTTCCTCTAGGACTTCACTCTTCACCCGCCCGTCTAGCTCAGCTTCAAAGCCGAGGATTACTCTGTGACCCATGACATAGGGGAAGAGATACTTGATATCATCAGGTAGAACATAGTTCCGGCCCTGAACATATGCATACGCAAGAGAGGCGCGTAGGAGAGCGAGCGATCCTCGGGGACTGATTCCCAGCCTGACCAGCTGATGATTCCGGCTGGCTTGAGCCAAATCGGCAATGTAGCCAAGGAGAGCAGGCGCCACCGTTACTTGATCAACTTCCGCCCGCATCTGAAGTATCATTTCCCCATCAACCACTGGTTCCAAATTCTCCAAAGGATCATGGGAGCGAAAACGAGTTAGGATCTGGATCTCGTCTTCCCTTACTGGGTAACCCATCTCAATCTTGAGGAGGAACCGATCTAGCTGCGCCTCTGGCAGCGGAAACGTTCCCTCTAGATCGATCGGATTCTGTGTGGCAATTACCATGAAGGGCTCAGTTAGAGGAAACAGCTGCCCTTCGACACTTACTTGGTGTTCCTCCATGGCTTCTAGCAGTGCAGCCTGAGTGCGGGGCACAGCCCGGTTGATTTCATCAGCGAGCAGGATATTTGTAAAGATAGGGCCTGGCCGGAACTGAAAATCCCCATCCCGTTGGTTGTAGTAAAAGATGCCGGTAATGTCAGCAGGCTGCAGATCAGGCGTAAACTGCAGCCGGCGGAACTCCACGCCGATACTCCTTGCTAAGGCGTTGGCTAACTTCGTCTTGCCCGTGCCGGGAACATCATCAATCAAGCAGTTCCCTCGTGCTAGCAAAGCGGTGATGAGCAGATCAACAGCAGCAGTCTTTCCTAAAATAACTTGTTCAATATTGGACCGCAGTCTCTTCAGTGGAGTGGTTTCCATAATGCACCCCTTCCTTATTTAACGCAGATAACTTCCACCTTACTTTGAGGAATCCCTTCCAAGAATTAGACATGCAGGGAAACAGGCATTAATGGCGAATCTAAGGTACGATTACATTAAGAAAGGTTGACTTATACGATGCAGCAGATCCAGACATTTCTGCTTGACCTAGATGGTACTTTCTACCTTGGGGACCAACTCTTCCCCTGGTCCCTAGACTTCGTAGACACCGTGCGGTCGCAGGGGAAAAACTTCATCTTTGTAACGAATAACTCGTCCCGCAACGCCAAGTTCTATGTGGACAAAATCCGCGGCATGGGTGTAGACATCACTGATGACCAAGTGTTTACTTCCGGCCAGGCCACCATTTACTATCTGCTCAAGTATAACTACCCTAAGAAGATCTATCTCTTAGGTACTCCCGATCTAGAAGAGGAGTTTACAGAAGCAGGTTTTGAGCTGACTGCCGACGAAGCGGAGATGGTGGTCTTAGGCTTTGACATGACTCTTACTTATGAAAAACTGCGGATTGCCTGCAGTCTGATTCGAAAAGGACTGCCTTACATTGCAACACATCCTGACTTCAACTGTCCTACTCCAGAAGGGCCGATCCCGGACACGGGCTCAATGATCGCCTTGATCAAAGCGTCGACCGGTGCAGAACCAAAAATCATCGGCAAACCCTATCCGGAAATGGTCGAAGCCCTAAGAGCCAAGTATGGCCTCGAGAATCCAGAGACAGTAGCAATGGTAGGCGACCGGCTCTATACCGATATCGCCATGGGGAAAGCTGCCGGTATCAAGAGCATTCTGGTATTAAGCGGTGAAACTCAGATCGAAGATCTGGAGAGTTCCGAGACGCAGCCCGATTTTGTGGTAGAGAACTTAGGAACCATTGCGGAGCAAATCCGCGGATAAGAATATTAAAGCCCCTCGCACATTAACTGCGAGGGGCTTACGCTTTCTATGTTGATTACTCTCAGACTTCACTTAAATAAACTACCGCACTCTCGAGACGCCTGTCCTTAATCTTTGTCACCTTGATGGTCAGCCCGTACTCCTCTAGCTCTGGCGTACTGCCGTCGGGCGGGATACTTCCTAAGAGGCCAAAGACAAATCCAGCAAAGGTCTCGTATTCTTCTGAAGGAAGGTCCACTTCGAGCTGTTCTGCCACTTTATTTAGGGGAGCGGTACCCTGGATCCGCCAAGTTTTTGAGTCAATGCGCTCAATTGGGGGCGCCTCTCGAGGAGCAGTGATATCATCTTCTAAATCGCCCACCAGCTGCTCCAGCAGATCGTTGATCGTAATAATACCGCTCATACCGCCGTACTCATCAACAACTACTGCGAAGTGATTGCGAGTTTTCTTCATGTTGCGGAACAGCGTGTCAGCCTTAATTGTTTCAGGAATGAAATAGGCGGGCCGCACCGCTTTTTCCATGACTTCTTCCCTAGTGCGGTTCTTGAGCCGGAAATAGTCCTTAGCATACAACACACCGATTACGTTATCGGGACTGTCGGAACAAACCGGGTAAACCGAGTGACGGCTCTCATAGATGGTCTGCTCCCACTGCTCATCACTTTCTTCCATCCAGAGCATGGAAACCTCTGTACGGTGTGTCATGATTTCTTCTGCTGAGATATCATCAAACTCAAAGATATTGTGAATCATCACATGTTCTTCGGGGAGAATAGTCCCTTTTTGTTTGCCGGCATCTAAAATGAGGCGGATCTCCTCTTCTGCGTTTTCCTCCTCCTCACTGTATGGATCAATGCCCAACAGCTTCAGCAGGCCGTTTGTAGAAACAGTGAACAACCAAACTGCGGGTCGAAATGCCCGCGAAACCCAGTAGATCAACCCTGACATGCCCAAAGCGATCTGTTCAGCCTTTTTCAAGGCTATCCGCTTCGGAATCAACTCGCCCAAAAGAACAGTGAAGTAGGTCAGAAGCAGAGTTATAATCGCCACGGATAGGATGCTTACCACGGCAGCAGGGATCTGAAATCCGATGCTCCTGAACAACTCGGCCAATCGCCCAGAGAAGTTCTCGGTAGCCACCGCACTGCTGAGCAGGTTTATCAGCGTAATGCCCACTTGAATTGTGGCCAAGAAGCCGGAGGGCTGATCTGTAAGCGCCATCAGGCGGACTGCTCGCTTATCGCCTTCAGAGGCCAACTGTGCCAGCTTGTTGGGATTCATGGTAAGCACAGCAATCTCTGCACTAGCAAAAACAGCATTGAGAAATATGAAGCCTAACTGCAGTAGAAACAGCAGCATCAAACTACCACTCAAAGTCGCAACCTCCTATTGAATAAATCCGACGACACCCTTAGGATGTGCGACTCAGAGCAACAAAAAAACACATGACAAATAGGACAATACACGATTGCCCTCGATCATGTGCAAAAGATCTGTATGGTAAGCTTTCTCTGGTCTACTGACCACAGCTGATATCAAACAGCGCCTACCAGGCGAATCAGGATCAGCAGAAGTTTCCACCAAACATCCACCTAACCTTTCATGAAGCAGTATAGCATAATTGTGCAGAATTGTCGAGGATTCCCTAAAACAAGAAGCCGGAACCCCAGCTGGGAGCCCCGGCCTTTGTACTGCTGTCAGCTGATCGCCTGCATCTTGTTCATTTCCCGCTGTGCCATCACAAGACGGTAGTAGTAACCTCGCAAGGCCATCAGCTCTTCATGCGTACCCAATTCTACCAAGCGTCCGTGGTCAAGAACCATAATGCGGTTGGCATCCTTCAGGGTAGACAATCGGTGCGCAATCGCGATAGTGGTCCGATCTTCAGAGAGCTTGCGAATTGCCTCTTGAATTTCACTTTCGGTTTCGCTGTCAACTGCCGATGTGGCTTCGTCTAAAATGAGAATCCGAGGATTGTGCAGAATGGCGCGGGCAATTGCAATGCGCTGACGCTCGCCGCCCGACAGACGCTGTCCTCGCTCTCCGACTCTCGTGTCGTAGCCATCAGGGAACTTTACAATGAAATCGTGGGCGTTGGCAGCTTTAGCTGCCCGAATGACCTCTTCAGCAGTAGCATCGGGTTTGGCATAAGCGATATTCTCCCAAATGGTGCCGGCAAACAGGAAGGACTCCTGCAAGACCACACCGATCTGTCTGCGCAAGTCAGACTGGGCAATGGTGCGGACATCATGACCATCAATGTAGATTGCACCTTCATCAACATCGTAGAAACGGTTGATCAGATTGATCAGTGTAGATTTACCCGCACCAGAATGACCCACCAAACCGATCGTTTCCCCTGGTTCAATCTTGATATTGATCTTTTTCAGAACAGGTTCATGTGAGCGGTAGCCAAAGGTTACATCGCGCAGTTCAATTTCCCCTTTGATCCGTGGAATGCGCACTGCGTCAGGCGCATCCATGATTTCAGGCTTCTCATCGATTACTTCGAAAATCCGCTCTGCCGCAGTCATTGCCTGGTTGAACCAGCGGGGAATAAATGACATGTACTGCAGCGGTCCATAAAGCAGGCCGGCATAAGCTGAGAACTGAATCAGCTCACCCACTTTGAACTGACCTTCCATGACATAGCGTCCGCCGAAGTATAGGATAAGAAAGTTACCGATGCTCATGATAAAGCTTAAGCTCGGATAGATAGTGTTCCAGGTCTGTTCGTTGTGGGTCGTCACATCCCGGAACTTGGCGCTGTCGGAAGAAAAACGCTCAATTTCCTCATCTTCCTTACCGAAGGCTTTCACAACTCTTATCCCGCTTAAAATATCCTGCAGAACAGAGTTAGCCCTATCCCATAATCTCCACTGGCGGTGATACATACGACGGATCCGAACACGTGTAATCCGATTGAACCAGACCAAGAACGGTGCCGGAATCATGATCATCAGAGCCAGCTGCCAGCTCTGCATAAGGAGCAATATGATGACTCCCACCAGCAGAAGAGCTTGGGTAACGACGTCTGGTAGATGATGCTGCAGGAACCCCTGCACATGGCCAGTATCGTGGTTAATGCGGTTCATCAAGTCGCCAACCCGCTGCTGGTCGATAAACCGCAGGGAAAGCTCCTGAATGCGCTCATAGACCATCTGACGCAGGTCTTGACTGAGGCGGGCACCCATGGTGACCATGATGCGGCCCCGCAGAATATGCAGCAGGGTGACCAAAAGCCGAGCCGCAGCCATGCTCCCTACCACGATAAGCAGCAAACGGGTATCAGGTGTTTCCACCCGCAGAACATCGTCTACCAATATACGCTGGAGCTGCGGTGTGATGAGGTTAACGCCCGTCAAAGCAAAGAAGGTGAGCATTCCACCGATCAGCAGCTTCATATGGGGCTTTAGCATCACCGCGAGCCGTTTGAGAACTGCTGCTGTATCGACACAGTAGCGGCAGACCTTTGTCCCTCTCCTTAAAGGACGTCCACAGGTGGGACAGAAGAGGGATTCAGGCGGCTGAATTTTCGGAAGCCGCCCATCTTCTAGAAATCTAGTTAAAGCGTTCGCGATAGTCGCGTATTCAGGGGTGTAGTCGTGGGGATAAGTTGCAACCGCTGTCGCCTCTTCACCATACCAGATAACAAGGCGCCCAACGCCGGTAAGGGTTTCGGCCTCGACCTTGGTTGCTCCCTGCAGACTGTACTCCCTGATAATCTCTCCTGTCTTTTCATCTTTTACGATAATTGCGTCCGTAGAGGCGGACACAACCCAATTGACCGGTTCACCATGAGGCCCTAAAGGTGCTGGTGCATCTAAAACTTTGGACATTTCCTGGCCTCCTAAATTAACCCGTCGACATAGCTGCGGGAGCGGGCATCCAGCTTGGTGAGATCAGGGATTTCGAAGCGGTTCCCGGAAACATCGATCACCAAGTATCTATTCTCTGAAATCAGCCGCACCGCTTGATGTCGGCGGGAAACAAATTTTTGCGGACCCCGATCGGTAATAACATCCCAGTAAGCGTGACCAAACTCTTCCTTTAGGGAGATAACCCGTTCGATCTTCGGGGTAAAATAACGCCAATGCAGATCTTCCTGCACAGCTTTCTGGGATTCTACATCCAGTTCACTGAGGGAGCGGAGCAGACCTATTTCTTCGCCCTCAGGATCCCTCACAGAAATGAACTGATCAGGGTAAGTAAAGGGAAATGCAAGATAAAGGTCGACCTTTGGATAATGCTTATCTCCGAGCTGTAGGCTGACAACTCCACCACTTGTCAATGTGAACTTTACATCCTTAGGATCAAGATACTCTAGTCCGTCCATTACTTCGTTTTTCTGTTTGATATCCAACTAACTTGCCACCCCCGCGCGTGCCAGCGCTTTACGCTGCGTAGTAAACAGTTTGTAGTAAATCCCTTTTGACTTCAACAATTCAGCGTGAGTACCAACTTCCTTAAGCTGACCTTTGTCGATCACAAACAGCCGGTCAGCCTTGCGCAGAGTAGAAAGGCGGTGTGCGATTACAAATGTTGTGCGCCCTTCTACCAAGCGTTCGATAGCTTCCTGCACTAGTCTTTCGGTTTCCGTGTCAATCGCGGATGTTGCTTCATCCAATATTAATATGCGGGGATTATGCAGAACAGCCCGAGCGATCGCGATGCGCTGCCGTTCGCCCCCAGACAGATTGATATCCCGCTCACCCAAGACTGTCTCGTAGCCATCCGGAAGTTCGGTAATGAAGTCGTGAGCATTGGCAATCTTGGCCGCGCGAATAACCTCTTCCGGAGTGGCACCAGGCTTGGCATAAGCGATGTTTTCATAGATGGTACCTCGGAACAGGAAAGTCTCCTGCAGAACCATGCCGATCTGACGGCGCAGGTCTTTTTCATCAATCTCTCTTAGGTCAATACCGTCTAAGAAAATGCGCCCTTGATCTGGATCATAGAGCCGGGCTATCAGGTTAATCAGGGTAGACTTGCCCGAACCGGATCGACCTACGAGACCGATCATCTCACCGGGCTCCACCTTGAAGGAGATATTCTCCAGTACTGGTTTGCCCTCTTCGTAACCAAAGGTCACGTTCTCCGCTTCTACTGCTCCAATGATCTCAGGCATGGGAACAGGCTGTTCTGGTTTATACAGAATCTCCTGTGAGTCAATAATTTCAAAAATGCGCTGCGCCGAGTTCATACTCGACGACCACCATTCCACAACGTTGGTCATAAAATCTAATGGTCCATAGAGCATACCCAGATAACCTGTAAAAGCAATCAGACTACCAAAGGTCATCTGGCCATGAGCTACCCGCCAGCCACCGTAGCCCCAGATTACTAGAGCGCCTAGGCTCATGAAGTAAGAAATAGCAGGGAAAACAGTGCTGGTGAGATTTCCGACCTGCTGATTAACGCGGGCCACTCGTCTGTTGCCCCGGGAAAAGCGCTGGATTTCTTCATCTTCGGTACCAAAGGCCTTAATAACCCGCATCCCAGACAGAGAGTCATTGATAATCGAATTCAGCCGGGAGCTGGCCCGCCAGCGCTTGGTATACATACGCCACAGTATAGGCCGGATCTTTACAAAAGCTAAAACGATTAAAGGCACAGGAATTAAGACCATGCAGGCGAGCTGCCAATCCATGGCTAAGAGGACTGCCACCACACCAATAATGCGCATGCAGTTTACCACGAAGTAAGGCACTCCATCGTGGAAGAAATACTGCAGATGGTTAGCGTCATTATTGACCCTGGTCATTAAACTTCCTGTCTGCTGGTTGTTGAAGAACTTCAGAGATAAGCGCTGCATAGCAGTGAAGACTTGAGTCTTCAGGTCATGAGCAATTTGTGCAGCTACTTTAGAGTTAACTCGTCCTTGAGCGATATTGATCAGCAGGACTAAAAGCTGTGAGCCGAAAATCATGAGCACGACCAGCCCGATCCTGCCTGCGAGAGGCCCCTCTCCCGCTATTACTTGGTCATAGAAAACCCTTCCGCTCAAGTAAGGCGGCAAAAGCCCCACAAGAGAAGAAAGGAGCATCAAAACAATAATCAACACAATGGATCCTAAATAAGGTGGCGTCAGTCCAATTACCCGCTTCGTTAAGGAACGCCGGTCAAGGCACTTCGGACAGATAGGCCGAGCCGGGTCTGGATAGAGGCGCCCGCACTTTGGACACATATCTTCATTCTCCCGACCCCGTTCTTCTACAGGCTTGCCCGTAATTTCAGAGGTCGCTTGAGCAGCAAATCTCTGATAAAGTCGTGCCTGCCCGAGACTTCCCCTAAGCAGGACAACGTCCTGTCCAGATTCAGCCTCGGTTCCAAGCAGGACTAGGCTTCCTACCAAATGTTCCAACCGAATCTTGCTGAATTCTTTCAGGTTCCACGTCTTCTTCTTTCCATCTTGTTCTAAAATGAGCTGGCCTCCTTGGAGGCGCAGTTCGGCATTATTTTGTAGGTCTCCTCGTATAGAAAAGCCTTCCTGCATATCGCAATCACCCTTTATAATTACAGCTCACCCACAGCTTTCAGCCAGGCATCGGCGATTAAATCGTGACCTGCCAGACTGGGGTGCACACCATCATACGCCCAAAACGCAGGTTCCTGCTGTACAGTTGCCGCGGCAAAGATACCATCTAGGGGTACATAGGCTGCACCAAACTCCCGTGCTAATCGCCGTACCGCGTGGATCTTAGGATCTAAGTCCTCCCGCCACTCTGCCTGCCTTGGCTGAACAGGAAGTACGAATGGTTCCAAGATAACAATTGGTACTCCCAGTTCCTTCTTAATACGCAGCAGAATCCTTCTATAAGTATCCTCGAAATCTTGGGTTGAAGTAGCATCATTGTGATCGTAGCGGCGCCACACATCGTTGATACCAATTAAGATCGATACCAGATCAGGCTTGAGATCAATGCAGTCCTCCTCCCAGCGAGCCTCTAAGTCACGCACTCGATTGCCGCTGATCCCTTTGTTGATAAACTTCAGGTTATAACCGGGTTTCTTCACTAGGAGACGCGATGCCACCAGATGGGCATAACCGAAACCAAGTGAAGTAATGTCATCCCGTTCTCTACCGCAGTCTGTAATGCTGTCGCCTTGAAACAAAATCGTCATGTCTTTTGTAATTAAACTCATCTGGATCATCTCCTTTCCTTTCCACGTGGTTATTCGGTACGAACGTATGAATACCTGCTCATTTTCGCAGTTTGACCTTCTTTGACCTTAAAAAATGGCGATTTCAGCCATGCGAAAGAGAAATTTGCGGAAAAATCCATCACAGGCGGGGTTCAGCGGCCCTGCAAATCTTTGACCTTTACTGACCTTAGCTGTATAATGATAGTGAATCGCAGTAAACTAATATGTGGAGGTGGATAGTATGCATTATCTCAGTCCTCTGCGCAGGAGATGGCGCCGCCACCCGAGCTTGTTTGACTTCGATTTTAACTGGCCCGAACCCCTCTTCCACTCCTGGCAGTCGTTCGATGTAGATATCAAGGAAAACGCTGACAGCTACGAGATCCATGCAGAATTGCCTGGTGTTCCAAAGGAGAACATCAATCTCAGCCTAGACAACGGCTACCTGACAATAGACGTCAAGCAGGAATCTATGCGGGAAGAGGATGGTCAAAACTACCTACGCCGGGAGCGGCGGCAGATGGCCAGTCGGCGGAGCTTCTATGTTGGCAGCGTAGATCCTGATAAAGTAACCGCTAAGCATCACAATGGTGTTCTTGAAATCACACTGCCAAAACCAGCACCCGATGAGCCACACCGCCGGCGCATCGAAATTCAATAATCTGCCCCCCTTAAGGGGGCTTTTCTTTTTTGTCGTTGGGCTGAGGCTGATGGTATAATAGGCTGAGAAAGGCGGTGTTGATGTGCACTTTGACGCCGATGCCATCTTTGGCCCGGGAGGGCTTTTGGCCGAGAATCTACCGAATTACGAATGCCGTACCGAGCAGATCGCCATGGCAGAGCATGTCTACCAAGCTCTGATAAATGAGCGCCATGCCCTCATCGAAGCAGGGACCGGAGTTGGCAAGAGCCTCGCGTATTTAATTCCACTTATATATTATACCGTAAATCAAGGAAAGCGGGCAGTGGTCGCCACAAACACCATTACCCTGCAGGAGCAGCTCTTCACTAAGGAACTGCCTTTCTTAGCAGAAGTCCTGCCCTTGGAGTTTCAGGCCGAAGTGTTTAAAGGAAGGCGTAACTACCTCTGCCTAGCTCGACTTAAAGAACACGAACAAAAGGACCTGTTGGGACTTGCTGACCCTGGTTGGCGTCTACTGCGAGAGTGGGCAGCGACTACCACCACCGGTGATCGCAGCGAAGCGCCAAGTCAGATTTCTGGCTCAATCTGGAGCATGGTCTGCTGCGAAAAGGAAAGCTGTCCAGAAGAACTCTGCCCTGAGTTTGGACAGTGTTTCTACTGGCAGCTGCGTCACCGCTTAAATAAAGCCCAGATCATCATTACCAATCATGCAATGCTGCTAGCCCATCTGCAGACCGGAGGTAATGTACTGCCCAGTTTCGACACGGTAGTAATTGATGAGGCCCACAACCTCGAAGAGACGGCTACTAGCGCTTTCAGCCATGAACTTAATCGGGAGCAGTTCTTAGCTCTTCACCGGACGGGTGTGAGCCTTCACAGCAGGTTAGATGGGATGGTGCCAGCAATGTCACTCATGGAGATGCGGGTAGCCCTGGATCAAGTAACAGCCGAAGCCAACCGTTACTTCCAAGCCATTGCACCGCTGCTTGATGGCAATACCATCACACTCGATGAGCACACTGTTGCCCATTTCACCCGAACAGATCTTCCGAGGCTGTTGGATGATCTCTTGAATTCGCTGGAGATGGGCGAAGTAGAAGACAGCGAAGGTGCTGCACTGCTCAACCAGTTTAAGGAGTTCACCAAGAACCTGAGAATGGATGTAGAGCTGGTGCTGTCAGCAGCTGACCCTCATTTTGTCTTTTGGGCTGAACATGTGAATGGTGAGCCTACCTTGACTGCCGCACCGATTTTGGTTCAGGATGAACTAGCGGAGAAGCTCTTTGCGCAGATACCAAGTGCAATCTTGACCTCAGCCACTCTAAGCACTAATGGAAGCTTTGCCTATACCAAGGAACGCATCGGTCTTTGGGAAGCGGATGAGTTGATCCTTGGTTCACCGTTCAATTACAAGGAACAAGCGATACTATGTGTACCTTATGAGGCCAAGCCTCCCCGGCACCCTTTATATGCCAAATATACCGCCTATTTGATACTGCACACAGCAGCGGCGGCTCGAGGAGGAGTAATGGCGCTCTTCACAAGCTACCGTCTCATGGATGAGGTTGCAGATCTCATAGAAGAAAAACTAACCGAAGAAGGGTACAGTCTCTTTGTGCAGGGCGATGGGCCGCGAGGGCAGCTTATAGAAGAGTTCCGCCAGACTCCGCGGGCAGTGCTGTTTGGCACCAATAGCTTCTGGGAGGGTGTGGATATCCCTGGTGATGCGCTCAGAGCTGTGGTCATCACGCGCCTGCCGTTTGCTGTTCCGGATCGGCCGGTGACTGCGGCACGCCTGAGAGCAATAGAAGAAGCCGGAGGCAATGCCTTTATGGAATATAGTGTTCCACAGGCTATTCTCCGGCTTAAACAAGGTTTTGGTCGATTAATCCGCACGCGTCAAGATCGAGGTGCAGTAGTCATTCTGGACGAGCGGATCATCAACTCAGGCTACGGCAGTCAGTTTCTCAGTTCACTGCCGCCCGCCCATTTCACGCGGGAAATAACATCTCTACGTGAGTTCATCGGCGGAAATCCTTCCAGCTAGAACTTAGCGAGAAAGCCGAGCCTCACCTTACGTCGACGTCTGCTCCCGATCTTGATAAAGAGACCCTCCCGCTCCTCTCTGTAGAAGCGGATCCCAAATAGCTTGAGAGGTGTCCATACCTCCCGAAAAACATAGTAAGGCACTTAACCCCCAACCCCCTCTAACCACAAAATATGGAAATGGTTAGTTAATAAGAGGGTTCTCGAATGGTACGTAAAGTCCTGCTCGTTTTTTGATTTTATGCGAAATAATCTATCTCCAAAAGGTTAAGGTTCTTGTTTCGCAACTAAGGCAGCACAGCATCCTCTTCTGGAGAGATTTCTTCTATGTTATAGAGCGGCCCTTTCTTGTTCACCTTTACATGTTTTATGGAATCCCCAATCCTGATCTTAGTAGGACTGAGCTTGCGTGTCACCTGATAAAGCGTAGAGCGGATGGTCGATTCATTTACGTCACGGCGCTTCTGGCTGAATGCTTCAACTACTGTTCGAGCCGGTACACCCTCGTCTGTGTCTTGAATTAAGGTGTACAGCACCGCCACGACCTGCTGCGTCAGTGAAGGCTCACCACTCTTAGGACGGGCAGGTTCCTTTAGGAATGACTCTAAGCGGCGCAGGCTGGCTTCTTTCTGCTCAAGCTGCGCTCGCAGTTCAACTATTTCACTCTCTAAAAGATCACGGGCCTGGCGCAGGATTGCTTGATACCCCATGCAGATCCCCCTTTTGAGCTTTATATATCACTTATTATGATCATTTTCGTCCGGCAGTATTACAGCTTCTGCCGGGCGAACGCGGGGTTCTGCCGCATAGCGCATCACTTGATAAGCCAAAAGGGTACCTCCAACAAGGATCGGAATGTAAAACAATACGGTCCGCCACAGCACAATAAATGTACCTAAAGCGTCGACGGGCAGCGCTTCATCAAGCATGTGATAAGCTACGAGCTCCGCCGCACCAGCCCCGCCCGGGATGGGAGAAATGATCGGGGCAACCCCCAACAGCACAGAAACTCCATACCGTT
>CALKAR010000006.1 GCA_937988745.1 uncultured Peptococcaceae bacterium | reverse complement strand
CTACGCACTCAACGTGGCTCGTCCAGGGGAACATGTCCACTGGCTGCACTGTTCCCACCGTATATCCCCGTTCCTTTAAGTAAGCCAGATCCCGAGCCAGCGTAGCCGGATTGCACGATACGTAGACAATCCGCTTCACATCTTCCTCTGCGAGCGAGTCCAGTACTACCTGATCGCAACCCTTGCGCGGCGGGTCAACCACTGCCACATCAATCTGCCCGAGGCGCTTCACCAAATCCGGGAGGACGTCTTCAGCCTTCCCTTCAATAAACTCAGTGGATGCGATGTTGTTCAACTCGGCGTTGTAGCGAGCATCTGCCACTGCATCGGCGATGGTCTCCACGCCGATCACCCGCTCCGCATCTTTAGCCAAATACAGACCGATAGTGCCGGTACCACAGTAAAGATCTAAGACAGTCTCATTTCCCTGCAGAGCAGCGAATTCACGCACTTTATCATACAATACTTTGGTCTGGAGCGGATTTACTTGGAAGAACGACCGCGGAGAGATAGCATAGCGCAGCTCGCCAATATGCTCAAAGATATATGGTTCACCCCAAATAATTCGGGTAGTCGGGCCAAAGATCACATTGGTTACTTTAGGGTTGACATTGTGCGCGATGCTGACTAACTCAGGAACAGCTTTTCGCAGACGTTCCACAATCTCATCTTGAAGGGGAATATTTTCTGTACGTGTGACGAGAACCAGCATCAGCTTTTCTTCGGCGAAGCTGGCTCGAATAACAGCATGTCGGAAAACGCCTCGATGCCGGATTTCGTCGTAAGGCGGCAGACCCAAATCTTCAATAATCTCTCGCACGGTTAAAGCCAGCTTTACCATGAGCGGATGCTGCACCATGCATTCCCGCATGTCAACAATGTCATGGGTTCCCCGGCGGAAGAAGCCCATCTCGACCTTGCCTGGACTGCCGCCTAGAGGCAGCTGAGCTTTGCCCCGGTAATTAATCGGATCTGCCATGCCCAAGATGGGCTCCACCTCTACTTCGAGGCCGCCTATGCGCCGCATAGCCTCCTCCACCTGTACCCTCTTCCAAGCCAGCTGTGACGGATATGCAATATGTTGAAACTGGCAGCCGCCACAAGTTTCAGCATGAGGACAGGGCGCGTCGATGCGGTCCGGAGAAGCCTCTTTCAGCTCTACCAGTCTTCCGCGTAGATAGTTTTTCTTACGAGTCACTATCTCGATCTCGGCGAGATCTCCAGGGACGGTTTGGGGCACAAAGACAACTGCGTTGTCTATGCGCCCAACCCCTTCTCCAGCGTGGTTTAAACCTGTAATCTCCACGGCTACTTTCTTGCTCATTCTCTTTCAACCCTCAGCATGGCATATGGTTTCGTGGGCTCCATAGGAATCCGCACCCTGTAGTTTGCATGCACCTCGTCGACCGACTCGCCTAAATCTTCTCGAATCATTTCAGAAAGAGTCAGCGAAGTGACCGGCCCACGCGGCTCCATGATTTCCACGGTCTCCCCTACACGCAGACGATTCTTAATCAGCACTACTGCTTCGCCTTTATCTTCATCATAGGCTTCCACAACCCCGACTACATCATGGGTCTGGGAATAAGAGCTTGTGGCATAGTGAATTCCCGCATCAGTAGGTGCAAAGAACCCGGCCCAATAAGGCCTGTGGCTAACTTTATCAAGCTCTGCTCGAACCTCTGCCGGCAGGCTGTAGTTGTCTGGATCTTCCGCATACAGATCAATAGCCATTCGATACGCCCGCACGACAGTGGCAACGTAATACGAGCTCTTCATACGGCCTTCGATCTTGAGACTGTCTACACCAATTTCCACTAAATCCGGAATATAATCGATGAGGCACAGGTCCTTAGAATTGAAGATATGAGTACCCCGCTCATCTTCATCGATAGGATAGTACTCGCCTGGACGCTTTTCTTCGACCACCGCATACTTCCAGCGGCAGCTCTGTGCACAGGCACCGCGATTAGCGTCACGTCCGGTAAAGAAATTGCTGAGCAGACAGCGCCCTGAATAGGCCATACACATGGCTCCGTGCACAAAGATCTCGAGCTCAACATCTGTGTTCTCACGCATGGAGGCAATCTCTTCGCGAGTTAGCTCCCGAGCTAATACAATGCGTGAAATACCCGCGTCCGCCCAGAACTGCGCCGCATGGTAGTTAACTGTGCTAGCTTGAGTGCTGAGATGCAGTGGAATACTCGGCGCAAACTCTTTAGCCAAACGCAAAACCCCAGGATCAGATAAGATTATTCCATCGATACCTAACTTTTCAAGTTCAGCCAGATAAGGCGGCAGACTGTCGATCTCATTATTGTGCGGCATGACATTAACTGTAACGTAAATCTTAACACCCCGGCGGTGAGCGATCTCTACGATTTGGTCCATCTCATGCAGTTCAAAGTTGCCGGCGTGGGCACGCATACCAAAGCTTTTGCCGGCAAGATATAGGGCGTCAGCACCATATTCAATTGCGGTTAAGCCCTTTTCCATATTTCCCGCAGGTGCAAGTAGTTCAGGAATCTTCACTATAGTCCTCCTCTAGTAACCCAGCTGATGCCGGGCTCGTACATGTTCATTAAAGGTGCGGCTGAATTGATGGGTTCCATCACCTCTGCTGACAAAGAAGAGGTAATCCGTTTCTGCCGGTTCCAATACCGCAATTATCGAAGCCAGCCCTGGACTTGCAATCGGGCCTGGCGGCAGACCGTTGTATTTGTAGGTGTTATACGGGGAGTCAATCTCTAGATCCCTATACAGCACGCGACTGCGTTCTTCGGTCATAACGTAACGCACCGTCGGATCAGCCTGCAGAGGCATGTTTATCGCCAGCCTGTTGAGATAGACCGATGCAACGATCGGCCTCTCATAATCCACCATCACTTCGCGCTCCACTATAGAAGCAAGGGTTACTATCTCGTGCATACTTAGATTCGTGTCTGACTCATGACCCTGCACGAGTGGCAATACCACTTCGACAAAACGGGCCACCATCTGACCAATAATATCTTCTTCAGTCTGACCCTTACTGAAGTAGTAGGTATCAGGAAATAGATAACCTTCTAGGCTGGGAATAGGGATGTCCACCGGCACATTGTCACCGAACACGAGGGCAGCATCTTGAGCCAGCTCCATAAATCGCTCGTAATCAATGAGGCCTTCTCGTGCTAGGCGAGCCCCGATCTGCTTTAGATCAAAACCTTCCGGAATAGTCACCGGAATCGTCTTCGCTCGTCCCCGCTGCAGCGCCTCAATAATTTCAAAGGCATTCATTCGTGGATTCAACAGGTAATGCCCAGCCTGCAGCGTCTTGTCCGTCCCTGTCAGACGCAGAAGAATAAGGAACAAATCCGCATCTTTAACAAGACCGGATTCCGCAATGAGCCCAGCTATCTCTCTAGCCGTTAACCCTGCTTCGACGTCGACGAGAACATTTGATGCGTCTGGATCACTACTTACAGGCAGGATCGCCCAGACTATGACAGCGGACACTATTCCTATAAATAAAAAGGCCATGAATAGCAGAAAGCGGACCACTTCAAACTCGGCCCGCTCAGTGGTGCGTACGTTGGTGGGCATCAGCTGCACCCCCTAATTGCTTGCACCTCCATTATAACCTAAAGATTTGGAATTGACCAGATCCTGGCTTATTCCTCGTCAAAATCAGCGCTGCCCCAATCTTCAGCTTCAAGGGCATCGATTACACGCTGGAACTCATCGTCATCATCAATGTCGTAGAGGACTTCTTCCCCGTTTTCCGTCTCGACACGGAAAATTACTGCCCCAAATTCAGGGTCATCATCTGGTAAAAGCACAGCATAACCTTGGTTGTCTACCTCGATATATTGCACGATAGTGAAGTCATGCTCTGCGCCATCTTCATCTATTAAGGTAATGCGATTTTCCATTTCGTGGTCATGGTCGTGGTTGTGATCATGTGCCATGCCGGATAACCTCCTTTATCCGTATCCTGTACTATTGTCTATCCAAATATGCCTGCAAAATGACCGCCGCTGCAACCTTATCAATCACTGTCTTACGCTTCGCGCGGCTCACATCTCCTTCCAGCAAAATTTTCTCAGCAGCAGTTGTTGAGAACCTTTCGTCCCAATATTCAACTGGTAAGTTGAATTCACCTTCCAACTTTTTGGCAAAAGAACGAACTTTTTCCGCCTCAGGGCCATACGTCCCATCGGTCCGCCGGGGCATTCCCACCACAAACTTCTTTATTTCGTACTCCTCAACAATCTGACGGAGTGCTCTCAGGTCCTCCTTCAGATTCTGCCGGCGGATTACGGTAACAGCTTGTGCGGTCCAGCCAAGTGCATCACTAACTGCAACCCCAATCGTCTTTTCGCCTACATCTAGTCCTAAAATACGCATGTTGACACCTCTAAATAACCTTAATAGCGAACTCGGGGCAAGCGGAACCACAGTAGCCGCAGAAGACGCAGTTGTCCGGGTCTACGACTACAGCCTTATTGTGAACAATGTCTAACGCCCCATTCGGACATTCTCCGATGCACATGGCACATCCGATGCACCAGTCATCAATATGAAGTTTGCGGTAGGTATTATCGGGGTTGGGCAAATTGCGCTGACCATTGAAAAACCTGATGTTATTGTCTACTTCTTCAAAAGACTTCATACCCACCGCGATACTGGCGAGGCTGTCCTGCTTTAGGCAGAACTCCAGCGCCTCAGACCAGCTGCTCAAGAGATGCCCTCCACCAAGGGGTTTCATCGCATAAATCCCCTTGCCCTGTGCTGCAGCATATTCTATGGCACTCAACATCTCTTCACGAGTACCATCTTGGATGCCGATGCCGGTAGCATTAATTAGCGGTGAAATAACATCGATTTCCGGCATCTCTGCCGCAGCCAAGACTCCCTGAATATGGTGGGTCGAAATACCTACGGCCTTCACAATACCCTTTGCTTTGGACTCGAGCAGATAATCCAAAGCAGGTCTGTGGCCTCGTAGAGTGTGCTCCGATTCCTGCTCATGCAGCATAAAGATGGGAATCACATCTAAATCCAGCTCGCGGCGCGCCTCCTCTAGACTTGCGGCCATACCCTCGCGAGTAAAGTCATAAGATTTGGTGGCAATGATAACATCTTCCGGCCGTTCAAGTCCCTTCAAGGCCTCACGAATATGAGAATACGTTCTGTATAGCTGAGCTGTATCTATAAAGTTAACACCGCCGGCAAGCGCACGGCGGATGATTGCAGCTCCTTCTTGTGGTGAAAGGTTCCTCTGCAGGGGCCCGATAGTGAGGGCACCAAAACATAGACGGGAAACCACAAGACCGGTTTGTCCTAATTCTCGGTAGTCCACAATAATCTCCTTCTACTGTCCAATGCTGTTAACCTCAATGTTCAACCAACGAGAACGCTTAGGCAGGTAGTCGCCGCTGTAATCCTGAACGTCTAAGCGAGCGATGACTGGAATGTCTTCAACGATTTCGTCCAGATGTTCAACTGCAGCACCTAGAAAATATGTGACCAGTTCTTCCGGCCTAATGACCGCCTGGCTCTGACCACTTACAGTTAGGCGAAGAATCGAATTTCCATCACCCGTAAAGGATTCCATATCAGTTAACCGCACACTGCTGTCGATGAGTGAATAGCCCTGAGGCTGCATATTAACTAAGGCTGCCTTGATTTCCGCCAAAAGCTGCCTTTCATCGATGACATAGCCAGTCCCGCGGGCGACCGCAGTGCTGAACACCTCTGCGGTTTCCTCACCAGGAGTGGTCTCATTTCCCCAATCCAATTCTATCTGCAGCGTATCTGCAAGAAAGACGCGAGAAGATTCAGCGATCTCCTTTTCGATCTGAGCGATCAACATCAATTCAGCATCGCGCTCTACCATCTGGCGCGCCCTCTTTAGGTCATCGCTTACCGCCACCTGAAGCACGGTATCAGCGCCGCCGCGGGTAGGCTCTGGATTGCGCACCTCAAGATCGAAGCCAACGATCTTCTCTATTCTGCCCTCGGCTACATTCCCGATGGTCCCGGCAGTCAGCGCCTCGATTGAGGCTGCCGCCTGACCGGCCTGCAATCCGACAGGTATACCCATAAAATACTGGGTTGTCAGACCTGGTACTTCAACATCTGCAGTAATCTGAAAAGGTGTACCAGATCCAGTCGTAACAATGGTTCCCTGCGGTACAATAATACTGTCTTCAGACTGATTGATCAAGACGATTTCTCCTACTGCCTTCGCCACACCGACAGTTTGCCGCCCGGTTGCGCTAGTACCGCGGGTGAGCGTCACCTGTTTTTCCACAGTATCCGCTGCGGCCAAATCGTTCAAAGGAAAGTTTATCACATGGGTGAAAGGCTCCACAGCCGGGGTGATAACCAAGGTTACTTTCGGCAGCGTTAGGTAAATTATTCCAAGACAAGCGGCCGCAATCAGAAGTACTACCGATAAACGTTCCACAAGGCGCCGCGATTTCTTGTTAGATTGGTCCCGTTGGCTTTCCTCTGCGGCGGCAAGCAGCTGGTCCTGAGTGACGCTCAGGCCGGCTTCATGAGCCAACAGACAGGCCGTGGGATCAGGTGAGTCCAGCGTTATATGCTTGTCTAAGCGCTCACCGTATTGAGCTATTACACGCCAAAACAAAGGGTCCCTCAGCAGCATCATGTCTTCTGAGGCAGCTAGGGTAATGTGTTCGTCGGGAGCCTCCTGCAGCTGATGAATGATCGTATTTAGCTCATCGCTAGGCACTATCTGAATGATCATGCCCGCAGCGCTCCCCCTAATACGTGATTGGTGCCCTGAATGACAGCAGCCTGATAGGCAATGGCCTTAGGTGTCACATCCTGCTGGCCGCGGAAAAACTCTTTCGGATCAGCTATCCCGTAAATGTGATCTGGCTGCAGCAGAACCACTTCTGGCCGCTGAGCAAACATGCCTGAGCTGGCCAACTTTTCACTGCACAGCGCCTCAACAATACCAGGCAGACAGCTTCCCCCACCACAGAGTGCGATATGATGAGGAAGCGGTGTACCGGTATAAATATCGCGCAGCGCCAGAATTACTGCATCAACCCAAATTGAAAGGTCAGCTTGTACAATATCTCCAATCTCATCGCTGCCTACTCCGTCGGAGAAATCCAATTTGAGCTGTTCGGCCTCGCGCAGTGTCTTATGCAAACGAGCGGCGATACCTTTTGTAAAGGCCCGCCCACCCATAGGCACCATTTTCGTTGCAACTACACCCCTCTGCTGGACTAAGGCAATATCAGTGCTTCCACCGCCTATATCAATAACCAGCGAACCAAATTCGTATGCTTCGTCTGTCAGTGAACTAGCTGCAACAGCGTATGGTTCAGCTATCATCCCGATCAGCTTCAATCCCAATCGCTCAGCAATAGTACGCATCGCCCCAGAATGAACCAAGGGGGCAAAGGTCATGAAAATGGAAAATTCCAGGTTGCGGCCGGGAAAATCTAAGGGATTGTTCACCGGGTGCCCATCGATGGTCATGCTCACCAGCGACGAATTGACCAATTCAACCTCGAGCTTTTGGTAGCCCAAGCGTTCCCGCATTTTCTTAGAAACGCTGCTTAGAGCTTCCTTCTGCGCATCGTGGAAATGTGTACGCAGTTCATTTACAGTCAGAGGTTTTTCCGCACGGCTGCGCTGGCGCTCAACGGTACGCGATACTCCATGGACAAATTGTCCAGCAATACCGAGTACAGCCTCTGTGGGCTTCACACCTGCTATAACAGCAGCCTGTTCCACCGCTTCTGCACAGCAGGCAGCTACGCCAGCAATGTTAGCCACGGCACCGCCTTCCATATTGGCATAGTCCTGTCTGGCGCGGCCCACACCTAAGACCT
Source organism: uncultured Peptococcaceae bacterium (assembly GCA_937988745.1). Taxonomy (GTDB): domain Bacteria; phylum Bacillota; class Limnochordia; order Darwinibacteriales; family Darwinibacteriaceae; genus JAAYMS01. Next base: position 23,395 of record CALKAR010000006.1, on the reverse strand, counting down.
TTGGCCCGGTGTCGGTTAGTTCCAAAATGATTGCCTTCACGTATTCGGTACCAATATCGAGCGCTACTCGAGTCAGCGGCCCATCATCGTCTTTGCGAAACAAAAATCCTAGTTTATTGATAACATCGCGGAACATAAATAAACCCCCTCGGCAACTGCTTACCTATTCGGCAGTGCCAAAGGGGATTCCTTCCAAATAGAATTATGCCGATTTAAAGAGAATGCCTAACGTGTTTGGGCCGCAGTGATTAGAAATAGTACAGCCTGCGGTTGTGATCAAGACTTCTTCAAAGGGGGCCAGCTCCAAAACCTTTTCCTTAACAGCCTCTACAATTTCTTCAGAGCAGCCCGAATGGGTAACAAAAATGCGTGTCAGATCAAGGTCGGTGCGGCCTGCCAGCCGTGCTTCCACATAATCCAGTAGACATTTTTCCAGTTTACCACGGAATTTACGGCCTACAACCATCTTACCATCAACCACTTCAATGCTGGGCCGCAGTTTCAATAGACGAGCCCCTTGAGCTGTAATAGCTGAACAGCGCCCGCCTCGGGCCATATAATCTAAACGATCCAGCACAAAACTTGCTTCAACTTTTGCTGCATCTTCCTGCAAAATGCGGGCCACTTCCTCCGCAGGAAGACCCTGCTGTACGAGCTCCGCAGCCTGCAGAACCAAGAGGCCTGTACCAGTCGACAAGTTGTGTGAATCGACAACGTATACGCCTGGAACCTCGAGAGCCGCCAACTTCGCATTCTGGTGCGACGACGAAAAACCTGAGCCTAGACTAATGTGCACGACAGAATCGTACTTTTCACGCAGTCGCTGGAAATGCTCCACATACTCATACAAATTCACTGCTGCTGTTTGACAGATTTCACCATGCTCATCAACATAACGGAACAATTCCGCCGGCGTTATGTCCTGTCCATCCTTGAAAACCTTATCGCCCATGACTATGCTTAGAGAAATAATATGAATTCCATACTTGGCAATAAGTTCCGGAGACAAGTCGCAGGTGCTGTCCGAACTAATACCTATCATAACAGTTTCTCCCCTTCGCTTTCCGTTATTGCGTACTCTTTCACATAATAATTATACAGGAATCTGCTCTATCTTTCCTTAGATAAATCCAAGATACGCAATTATTAGGCATACGAAAAAGGATCACCGCCGGGTGATCCTTTTTCTCTATCTCTGCAGATATTCCTTAATCAGCTCTTCGAGAATGACATCCCGTTCGATTGCTGTTATTAGAGTGCGTGCATTTCGGTGACTCGTGATAAAGGTTGGATCCCCTGACATCAAGTAACCAACAATCTGGCCAACGGGATTGTATCCCTTCTCTTGCAGTGCATCATATACTTGGCGGAGCACGTCTCGGACAGAAGTTTCCTGCTCGAACTGTGCTGAACGAAACAGTGCAGTCTTCTCATGCGACTCTGTCATGGCAAGCCCCCCCATTTCTATGCTCCTGACGTTCTTCGTCGGATATCACTACATTCCCTTTATCTGAGCAATCAGGACCTCCTTAGCTTCATCTAAAGCTTCGGACAGCTTTTCTGGGAGCCGTCCCCCTGCTTGAGCCATATCTGGGCGACCGCCACCGCCACCGCCGCATACTTGGGCTGCCTTCTGAACAACCTTACCTGCATGCAGTCCATCCTTCGTGAGGGACTTGGTAATCATGCTCAAGAACAGAACCTTGTCGCCTGTGCGAGTCCCCAGCACAACAGCGGCATTACCCAGCTTATCGCGGAGCTTGTCACCCATTTCGCGCAATTCTTCAGAACTTACGCTTGGTACTTCTGTAACCAATACCTTAACTCCTTCTACGTCCTCAGCTTTACTGATCAAATCATCGGACATAGCGGAGATAGCTTTGCCTTTCAGGGTACTGATTTCCTTTTCGAGTTCCTTAACATGCTGTACCAAACGGCTGACGTGGTTAGGAAGTTCTTCTATATTTGCAGAGCCAACAGCCGCACCGATACGCTGCAGCAGATCTTCTCTGCTTCTTGCATAAGCCAATGCCTGAGTTCCGGCTACCGCCTCGATACGCCTAACGCCTGCAGCCACGCTTCCTTCAGAAATAATGCGCAGCATACCGATCTCTCCTGTCGCCGAAACGTGCGTACCACCGCACAGCTCTAAGGAATATTCGCCGATGCGGATTACGCGAACAACAGAACCATATTTTTCGCCGAATAGGGCGACTGCGCCTTCGGCCTGGGCTTCTTCGATACTCTTAACTTCAGCCTGAACAGGATAATTTGCAAGGATTGCCGCATTTACCTGGTCCTCGATCTTTTGGAGAGTGTCGGCGTTAAGCGCCTCAAAGTGAGTAAAGTCGAAACGCAGCCGGTCAGGGCCTACGTAGGAGCCCGCTTGGTTGACATGATCGCCCAAGACATCTTTGAGTGCTTTATGAAGCAGATGTGTAGCCGTATGGTGGCGTGCAGTGTCACGGCGCTTATCTTCACCGATCTCGGCAGTAGCCTCTGCTCCAACTTGGATGATACCCTCTACTACCTTACCCTTGTGTACGATCAGGCCTTCGACGGGCTTCTGCACGTCTTCAACCTGGACTTTACCAGCCTCGGTTGTAATCCATCCTGTATCCGCTACCTGTCCACCACTCTCAGCATAGAAAGGAGTTGCATCAAGGACAACGGCGACAGCAGCGCCTGCTTCTGCTTGATCTACGGACTCATTGTCTTTAAGCAGGGCCACAATGCGGCCTTGATCGACCGTTTTCTCATAACCAGAGAAGCGGCTTTCAACGGTACCAGCGATATCGTTGAATACTTCTAAAGTGCTGTCTAGGTAACCCTGTTCACCACGGGCAGCACGGGCTCTTTCACGCTGAGCTTCCATGGCTGCTTCGAACTCAGCTCGATCAACCTCTAGTCCCTGCTCAGCTAAGATTTCAGTGGTCAGCTCCAAGGGAAATCCAAAGGTATCATACAGCTGGAATGCATCTTTCCCACTGATCACGTCTTTACCATCTTTGCGAGCTTTCTCCACCAGCTGCTTCAGGAGATGCATACCCTGGTCAAGTGTCTGGCTGAAGCGTTCTTCTTCAAGCCCTACTACACGTTTGATATAGTCGAGGCGTCCTTCAATTTCAGGGTAAGCCTTATTCATTTGTTCCACTACGAGATCGATACCCTCGTTCAAGAAAGGCCTGTTAATTCCCAAGAGACGGCCATGACGGATTGCTCGGCGGATGAGACGCCGGAGCACATAGCCGCGTCCTTCGTTGCTGGGCAGAACGCCATCCATCACCAGGAACGCAACGGCTCTGAGATGATCTGCGATCACACGCAGCGATACATCTGCCTTTTCGTCTACACCATATTCTTTACCAGCGATTCTACCGATACCATCGACGATTGGCCGCATGCTGTCGATTTCAAAAATACTAGTTGTACCTTGGAGTAAAGTAGCAACACGCTCCAATCCCATACCCGTGTCGATGCTGGGATTCTCGAGTGGTGTATAAGTATCGCCTTCTTGATGGAACTGCACAAAAACAAGATTCCAGAACTCTAAGAAACGTTCACATTCGCAACCCGGTTTACAGTCTGGATCACCGCACCCGAATTCAGGGCCACGGTCGATGTGAATCTCAGAGCACGGTCCGCAGGGTCCGTGACCGGTTTCCCAGAAGTTGTCTTCCTTGCCTAAACGTACAATACGCTCTGCCGGAACTCCGACTTCTTTATTCCAGATCTCAAAAGCCTCATCATCTTCGTGGAAGATGCTGACCCACAGCTTATCTACTGGGAACTCAAGATGCTCGGTTACGAATTCCCAAGCCCAAGTGATGGCCTCTCTCTTGAAATAGTCTCCAAAAGAGAAATTCCCCAGCATTTCAAAAAATGTCCCATGGCGATCCGTCATGCCCACATTCTCTATGTCACCAGTGCGGATACACCGCTGACATGTGGCAACGCGGGTGGATTCTGGTTTCTCTAAGCCTAGGAAATAGCGCTTAAAGGGCACCATGCCCGCGACAGTTAATAACAGTGTTGGATCTCCATGGGGGATTAATGATGCGCTGGGAAGAATCTTATGCTGCTTTCCCTCGAAAAACTTAAGATACATCGTACGAATTTCATCTACTGAACGGTATTTCATAGCGCCCGCTGACAGCGGTTCCCTCCTATTCCAACCAATATAACCCTCATTGTTTGATCTTATCGAATAGGGGGAAGGTTGTCAACATAAGAGCGGCGCTGCAAGACTCTGCAGAAGCTATTCTGCGATATTTCGGCTTACCAAGAAGTACTGCAGCAGAACTCGCACTATGGATGCGGCGGGAACGGCAACTAGCATGCCCATGACCCCCATCAGTTCACCGCCGACCATCACCGCAAAGATCACCGCCAGGGGATGAAGGCCGACTCGATCGCCGATGATTTTAGGGGCAATAATACTGCTTTCTAGTTGGTTTGCCAAGACAAAAATCACAAGCACCCAAACCACCGAAATTGGCGAGCGCAGCAGGGCAAAAGCTGCCGCTGGAATAAAACCCATGATCGGTCCAAAGTATGGGATCAAATCAAATAATCCGGCGATGAACCCGATGAAAAGGGCATAGCGCACCCGTAGAATAGTAAGTCCAAGGTAAATAACTGCACCGACAATCGTGGAAATCAGAAGCTGCCCACGGAAGAAGCCGTTTAGGGCGCGGTTGATTTCTCGGAGGACATTTCTCACCTGACTGCGGTACTGCATGGGGATGTAGAGAAAGAGGCGCTCCCGCATTTCTTCATGGTCACGCAGTAGATAGAACGCTAAAATTGGCGACAAGAAAAACCCAAGCAGATGGCTGATAAAACCAAGGAGGCCTTGGGCTAATCTACCCGCCAAATCTTCTAAGAGAAGCTGTGCCCTCTGCGTAAGCGTGGCGGCGATTTCCTGTCCTACCCGCGGCAGAGTTATTCGCTCGAGCCGGCGCATAGCACCTTGGCCCAAGTCTTCGAGTTTTTCTGCTTGGGAAGGAATCATAGAGATAATCTCATCGATCTGGCTGGCCAACTGCGGCAGCATAATCCAAAAGACGACGCCCAGCACCACTCCGATCAGAGCATAAACAATCAGGATGGCAGCTGGGCGCGGTACAAAGCGCTGCTCAAACAGCTGAACTACTGGATAAAGAATGTACGCGATCACCGCGGCAAGTAAGAATGGGGTCAGAACTACCCTGATCCTGATGACAAAATAGGTGAGGGCCGCAAGGACTACGACCATCCAAAAACTGCGTTTCACGTCCTACCACTAATCCATCCACGCACTAACTCCATCCTGCACTACTCCCCTGGCTCGATTCAGGAGATTAAGACCGGTCATGCGGAGCTGTCGTGGTGCTGGGCTTCTCTGCATAACTGTCCCTACATAGATACCCAGTGCCATTCCGACGATGCCAGCGAATATGATGCTGCGTGTGCTGGTCATAGAATCACCTCAACGTTAGCTTACCCAAGGAAAGCAAAAAAACACCGCGACCCCTTTTGGGATCGCGGTATTATTTACCCATTTCTCTTCCGATAGTCAGCAATAGCATCCCGCAGAGCATCAGCTGCTAAGTTCGAGCAGTGCATCTTAACAGGTGGAAGCCCATCTAAAGCTTCAGCTACTGCTTTGTTTGTAATCTGTTCAGCTTCTTCAAGTGTTTTACCCATGGCTAGCTCTGTGATGATGCTGGATGTCGCAATCGCAGCACCGCAGCCAAAGGTCTTGAATTTTATATCTTTAATTATATTGTCTTCTACTTTAATCCATATCTTCATTATATCGCCACAGCGGGCATTGCCAACCTCACCGATTCCGCTGGCATCAGCGATTTCACCTACATTGCGGGGATTTTGAAAATGATCCATTACTTTTTCAGAATACATAAGGACTCCTCCTATCCACGGTATAAGGGCGACATGGCCCGCAGGCGTTCCACAATTGGGGGAATTTCCTGCAGTACGTAATCAATGTCCGCTTCTGTTGTGTCCCGCCCCAGTGTGAGGCGCAGAGAGCCGTGCGCTATCTCATGTGACAATCCCATTGCTAACAGCACATGGGATGGGTCAAGCGACCCAGATGTGCAGGCAGATCCGCTGGATGCGGCCACACCTTTCATGTCCAGATTCAAAAGGAGAGATTCTCCTTCAATAAACTCGAAGCACACATTGACATTATTCGGAAGGCGCTTGGTCTGACTGCCGTTCAGCCTACTGTGCGGTATCGCGGTGAGGCCTTCAATCAGCTTGTCTCTGAGCGCCTGAAGCCGCGTATTCTCTGTATCCCGCTCATCGTAGCTGATTTCCAAAGCCTTAGCAAGACCAACTATGCCTGCGATATTCTCTGTACCAGCTCGACGCCTTCTCTCATGGCCTCCTCCGTGAATGAGGGGCGTAATGCTAGTCCCTCGACGCACATAGAGGACGCCTACACCCTTAGGTCCGTAGAACTTGTGAGCCGAGATGGTGAGGAGGTCAACATTTAGTTCATCGACGTTTATGTCTAGAACCCCTGCCGTCTGCACCGCATCGGTATGGAAAAGAACCTGCGTATCCTTCAGCAAAGCTCCAACCTCACTGATCGGTTGAATAGTGCCTACTTCGTTGTTAGCATGCATTATGCTGACCAAAATCGTGTCAGGACGCAGCGCTCGCTTGACCTGCTCTGGATCAATCAAACCCTCAGAATCTACCGGCAGGTAGGTTACCTCAAAGCCCTGCTTTTCTAACCACTGACATGTTTCAAGCACAGCGAAGTGTTCAATACTGCTCGTAATAATATGTTTGCCTTTATGCTGATTAGCCCAGGCAGCTCCTTTGATCGCCAAATTGTCTGATTCTGAGCCGCTGCCGGTGAAAACTATCTCTTCAGGCCGCGCTCCTAAAATCTGTGCTACCGTGTCTCTAGCTTTATCCATTGCTTGGTGAGCTGTACGCGACCAGCTGTAGACTCCGGATGCGTTTCCAAACTCATTAGTGAAATAGGGCAGCATAACATCCAAGACTTCAGGGCGAACAGGTGTAGTAGCTGCATGATCGAGATAAATTCGCTGCATCAGGCGTGTTCCTCCTCGTAGAACAGAGCTTCTTCTGCCAGACAGGCAAGGGTAGTACTGTCTAAGACGCTTTCCATGCTGTCTTGGAGCCGCTTCCACATTTTCCGCATGGCACAGGGACCCAAGACACCACATTCTGCTTCCTTTCCGGCTCCATCTAAGCAATCCATCGGAGTGATGGGACCTTCTAGAACTCGAATTATATCCCCTACGGTAATTTCCTTCGGCGGACGGGCTAGTGAATACCCACCCTGGGCTCCCCTCACGCTTGAAACCAAGCCAGACCTGCGCAGAGCGCCCATGAGCTGTTCTAAATAGTGTTCTGAAATTCCCTGCTCTTCTGCAATAACCTTCAGGGGAATTGGACCCTGCCCATAATTGAGGGCTAAATAAAACATGGCACGCAGGCCGTATTCACCCCTAGTGGATATGCGCATCCCACCGCCTCCCTTCAATCCCGACTAAATCAATGGGAATTGCCGACATTATATTAGCATACCTTTTAAGTTTGTGTCAAGAGGCACAATGAGCAAGACACACCTATTTTAACGGGAATATTTCTCGAACCAATCTAAGCGCTCTTGGATGAGTTTTTCCCGACCTTGACCTGAAGGTTTGTAGAACTTCTTCCCCTGTAGTTTGTCGGGAAGATACTGCTGCTTGACGTAATGATGGGGATAGTCGTGCGGGTACTTGTAGCCTGCGCCATAGCCAAGTCGGGCAGCACCTTTATAGTGCGTATCACGCAGATGATCAGGCACCGGTTCTCCGCTGGTCGACTCCACAGTCCGAAGGGCCGCATCAATGGCGGTAACAACCGAATTGCTCTTAGGTGCAGTAGCGATGTAGATAATCGCCTGCGCAATTGGAATCCGAGCCTCAGGCATACCCAGCCATTCCAGTGCGTTAGCGGCCGCATGTGCCATCAGCATAGCGTTGGGATCGGCCATGCCTACGTCTTCGGAAGCATGGACAATAATACGACGGACAATAAAACGGGGATCTTCGTTAGCATACAGCATCCGGGCAAACCAATACAAGGCCGCATCAGGATCAGAGCCTCGCATCGATTTAATAAAAGCGGAAATTACATCATAGTGATTATCACCACTCTTATCATAGTGAATACGCTGCCTTTGAGAGGCTTCCTCCATAACAGAAAGCGTAAGGTGACGGATCCCTTGGTCGTTGGGGATCGTTGTCATGGCAGCGAACTCCAAGACATTCAGAAGCACACGAGCATCGCCGCTGGAAACAGTAATTAAGTGTTCAAGGGCATCATCATCTATTTTTACATTCATCTTGCCCAAGCCCTGTTCAGAGGTAATTGCCCGATAAGCCAAGGTACGCATGTTTTCCTCAGACAGGGGCCGCAGTTCATAGATCTGCGAGCGGCTAAGAAGTGCAGGATTTACCTCAAAAAACGGGTTTTCGGTCGTAGCACCGATCAAAATGATTACACCGTCTTCGACTGCAGGCAGGAGTACGTCTTGCTGACCCTTGTTCAAACGCTGGATCTCATCGATAAAAAGGGTTGTCCGCGTGCCGTAGAAGGCCTTCTTTTCTTGAGCTTGGCTGATGATCTGTTTTAGCTCAGCTGCGCCGGTCGTGGTTGCACTTACTGTAATGAAGTCGCCCTTGGCAGTCTGTGACATGACGTATGCTAAAGTGGTTTTCCCCACTCCTGGTGGTCCATATAAAATAACAGAACGGAGAAAGTCTTGTTCCAAAGCCCGTCGCAAAAGACTACCTTCTCCGAGGATATGTTCCTGTCCAACATACTCGTCCAGGGTCTTAGGACGCATTCGCACAGCTAAAGGTGCCATCGTGCCCTCACTGGCTTGGCTGAATAGATCCACTAATGCCACCCCTCTCCAATAGTTCACGCACGACCCAGCTGGCAAGTGCAAGTCCTGCAGCTGGAGGCACGAACGCAGTGCTGCCTGGCGTGCGGCCTGTTGTGACACGTGTTGGGGGCTCCGGTGAGAAAACCACCGGAATACCCTTGTTGATTCCCTTCTCCCGTAAACCAAGGCGAACAACCCGAGCTAACGGGCATGTATGGGTTTGAGAAATATCCGCGATGCGCAGCTGCGTTGGATCGAGTTTGTTGCCAGCCCCCATGGACGCTACGACGGGTATCTTCCGGGTATAACATTGGGTTAAGAGGTCCACCTTGCTGGACACGCTGTCGATTGCATCGACTACATAATTCAAATCTGGGGTGAGGAAATCATCGGCACGGCCTGGTTCGTAGAACTCACGCAGCGCGATGACCTGACAGTTGGGATTAATCTCACGAATCCGCTCTGCCATTACATCCACCTTTGGACGTCCGATAGTGCTCTGCAGTGCCACAATCTGGCGGTTGATGTTGGTAATATCAACCACATCGTAGTCCACAAGCACTAGAGTACCGATTCCGCTCCGAGCTAGTGCCTCACAGACTGCGCCGCCAACTCCACCGACCCCAAATACAGCCACTTTTGCCTGAGCTAATCTATGTACACCCTCATTACCAATAACGAGAGCTGTCCTGGTAAAGCGTTCCACCTGTTTCCCTCCATACGAAAAACCGCCCCATGTAGATGGGGCGGAACCTCGTCCCCGCCGTGTCGCTATTGCTGGCCTGAATGAACCTGCTCTCAGCAGGTGGGTTCCCTCCCGACTGCTTTGACCGTCCGCTCGGAGCGGCATGATCGCCACAATCGGAGTCCAGGATCCCTTTGTTATGGTGTTGGCTCATAACAAAACCAGATTGACCACGAGCACGGCAGGGCTCCGTGTTGCAAATTAATCATATCATACACTCAACCATGATTCAACCCGGACCCGATGCCATTCTTTCCTGTTCTTAGAAAAGACCGCTCCGCATAACAATAGGACAAAACCAAAAGGAGGCTTTAGAATGGATATGGTCCTGGCAAAAGTGACGGCCATTGCGTTTCTGGTTGAAGTGCTGACCAATTTAGTCAAGTCGCTAACTCCGAGCCTAGACAAGCGCTACATCACCATCGTTGCAGGATGCATTGGTGTTATCATTGCTGTCATAACTCGCACTGGAGTCCTAGTCGCCCTTGAGATCCCAGTTCAATATGCCTTCGTTGACTATTTCATCACTGGGATTCTGATTTCTCGCGGGGCTAACATCGTCCACGACCTAGCGAAAACCCTTAATCTAGCGTCCTAATCCTGAGTTCCTGCAGCTGCCTCTCATCAACAGATGCAGGTGCATCGATCATCAAGTCGCGGGCGCTTACTGTCTTGGGGAAGGCAATTACGTCTCGAATTGAATCTCTTCCGGCCAGGAGCATTACCAATCGGTCGAATCCGAAGGCGATTCCGCCGTGTGGTGGTGCTCCATATTCAAATGCTTCAAGGAAGTATCCAAACTGACTCATGGCTTCTTCCATGGTAAAGCCTAGGGCCTTGAACATCTTCTCTTGGATAGAGCGGTTAAAGATCCGGATACTTCCGCCACCCAACTCAACGCCGTTTAAGACCAAGTCATATGCCTTTGCTCTTACCCGGCCTGGATCCGATTCGAGCAGCTCTAGATCGTCATCCAGCGGCGAGGTAAATGGATGGTGAGCGGCAACATAACGTTCTTCGTCTTCATCATATTCTAACAGCGGCCATTCCACAACCCAAAGAAGATCAAAACGTTCGTCGTCAATGAGCCCCAGCTGCTCGCCCAAGAGGAGGCGGAGCCGCCCAAGAACCTCGCTAGCTAGTTTAAACTCATCCGCTACTAAGAGGAGCAGGTCTCCTGGCTTGCCTTTAAGCTGCTCAACAATGTAGTTGATTTCCGCTTCAGCAAGGAACTTGGCAATAGGTGAACGCACATTGTCCTCCTCTACTGCCATCCAGATCAGACCTTTAGCACCCCACTGTTCTGCCTTCTCTGTCAGCTGATCAATTTCGCGCCGGGTAAAGGTACCTGCACCCTCAGCATTGATACCTCGAATAAAGCCGCCAGAAGAAATCGTGCTAGAAAAGACCCGGAATTCACTCTCTTTTAGGCCTTCATTAAGTGTCACAAGCTCCATACCGAAGCGAGTGTCGGGTTTATCTGAACCAAATCTTTCCATGGCCTCTTGATATGTGATCCGCGGAACAGGTCCATCAATAGTTATGCCCTTAATTTTCCTAATAATGTGGCAGATCATTTCTTCCATGAGCTCCATCACATCTTCCTGCTCCACGAAAGACATCTCTATGTCGATCTGCGTGAACTCTGGCTGCCGATCAGCGCGCAGGTCTTCGTCACGGAAGCAGCGAGCAATCTGGTAGTAGCGGTCGAATCCGCTGATCATAAGAAGCTGTTTGAACATCTGGGGAGATTGAGGCAGAGCATAGAACTCCCCTGGATGTACCCGGCTCGGAACGATAAAGTCTCGCGCACCCTCGGGCGTGGAGCGGATGAGAAGCGGTGTTTCAATCTCCAAGAAATGGTTCTTGTTAAGAAACTCCCGTACCTCAGCTGCAACCTGATGCCTCAGGATAATCGCATCCTGTAACTCTTTGCTGCGCAGATGGAGATACCTGTACTTTAGGCGCAAGCTCTCATCCACGTCTTCGGCTCGATCGATTTCAAACGGAGGAGTCTTGGCCGCCGAAAGTATGGTCAGATCCCGTGCATGGATTTCTATTTTGCCGGTCTTTAGATTGGGATTTGCCTGACCCTCAGGCCGCAGCTGCACAGTTCCGCGCACAGCGACAACAAACTCGCCGCGCAGCTTCTCTGCTTGGGCAAAGACACCCTCATCCAAATTGTTAGGGTCGAAGACGATCTGAACCAACCCAAAGCGATCCCGCAAGTCGACGAAGATCATACCGCCAAGGTCCCGCCGGCGATTCACCCAGCCATTTACAACAACTTCTTGACCTGCCAATTCCTCGGTGACAACACCGCAAAAATGAGTTCTACGCCACTCCATTGTTTACTCCTCCCTAGACTGCATGTGCTGTATGATATTACTCAGATCAATTAATTCCTCGGTTCCATCATCCATGTTCCGCAGTTTAACTTTTCCAGCTGCTAGTTCTTCTTCGCCGAGGATCAGAACCCATTTGGCGTTAATTCGGTTTGCAGACTTGAACTGTGCTTTTACACTCCGATCCATATAGTCTAATTCTGCCTGCATCCCGGCGCTCCGCAGTTCATTGATCAGCTGTGCGGCCTTAACTTTCGTCTGGCCTCCAAACTGTACCACATATACATCTGGACGAGGCGGTTCGGCTGTAAAGCCACCTTCGCTTTCAAGAGCTAAGAGGAGTCTCTCGACCCCAACGGCAAAACCTACCGCAGGAGTATGCTTGCCTCCCACTTCTTCGACCAGTCCATCATAGCGGCCACCGGCTCCAATGGCGTTCTGCGCCCCTAGTCCGGCATAAGTCACTTCAAAAACTGTGCGAGTATAATAATCGAAACCGCGCACCAGCTTGGGATTGAGTTCATAGGTTACCTTAAGTGCATCGAGATAAGCGCGCACCTGTGCAAAGTGGTCGGCACACGCCTCACATAGGTAGTCTAAAATAACCGGTGCATCAGCCAATACCTTCCGACAGCCCTCACGCTTGCAGTCGAGAAGGCGCATAGGATTACGTTCAAAGCGGCTCTGGCAGCTGCTGCACATATCCTGTAGGTGCGGACGGATGAATTCCTTTAGGTCGTCGCGATACCGAGTACGGCATTCTGGACAGCCAATACTGTTCAGCTCTACTACAAAACCTTCGAGCCCACAGGCTTTATACAGTTCGATAGGCAGAAGAATTGTTTCCACATCTAGAAGAGGATCATCAGATCCTAAGACTTCCAGCCCAAACTGGTGAAACTGTCTGTAGCGTCCGGCCTGGGGGCGCTCATAGCGAAACATTGGACCAAAATAGAACAGCTTCACCGGCAGCGGACCTTGGTCCATCCGATGCTCGAGAAAAGCGCGCACAACCGGAGCTGTCCCTTCAGGACGCAGAGTGATGCTCCGGTCGCCGCGATCAATAAACGTATACATCTCTTTTTCTACGATATCGGTGGTATCTCCGATACCCCGCTCAAATAGCTCAGTATGTTCAAATATTGGAGTCCTGATCTCCTGGTAACCATAGGTGCGGCAGATTTCCCTGATAATGCCCTCAAGCTTAAGCCAATTATTCAGGTTATCTCCATAAATATCCGCCGTCCCTCGTGGACTGGTGGTCAATGCCATAACAGTTCTCCCTTTCCTTATTGCTGTCTGTGTAAGAAAAGCGAGTGATGGGCCGCATCACTCGCACTTGTGTTTTACTCTACGCTTTCTTCAGCGTCAGCTTCTACATCGGTTTCTTCGAGCTCGGCTGGAGTTTCGTCGAGCTCGGCCTGAGCTTCTTCTTGCTGCTGTTGTGCCTCAGCAAGGCGCTCCTGGTATTCCTCGATACGCTGTTCAATGATTGCAGCCTCATCGTGGCGTTCCATGCCAGTGAGGAAGTTGTGCAGTACGAATTGAGTAAGCATATCATTGGGCGCCAGCTCAGAAGCTCGCAGATAAGCTTGCACTGCTTCATCAATTCTTTCGGCTTCACGATAGAGGTTGCCAAGATCCATATGAAGCGCTGAATCCGCAGTAACTTTTTCTACCGCCTTTTCATAATTAGCAATGGCTTCATCGATATTATCGAGTTCTCTGTATACCGAACCTAAGGACGCATACAGATAACCATCATCTGGATTTTCTTCTAAGGCTTCCTTGTAGTAACGAACAGCCTCTTCATACTCACCATTGAGGCGGTGCTGGAAAGCACGCAGCTGGGTATCAATGACTTCTACCTCTGCCGCTTCTCGGGTTTCTTCAAACCAAGCTACAAATCGTTCTTGACTTACCTGCTCCTTCAGCTGAGCTTCGATGTCAGCACGAGCTGCTTCGAATTCTTCGCCTACTGCGTCTTTGCGATCGGTAACCATAATAATATGGTATCCAAACTGAGAACGGACAGGCTCACTGATTTCATTCACTCCGAGGGCAAAAGCAGCCTCTTCGAATTCTGGAACCATTACGCCCCGCTTGAAGAAGCCCAAGTCACCGCCGCGGGAAGCACTGCCATCAGCAGAATAGATTTGAGCCATTTCTGCGAAGTTCTCAACGGTGAGTTCAGCGCGGAGTTCTTTTGCGCGCTCTTCAGCAGCCAGCCATGCCTCTTCATCGGTGCCTTCTGGCCGGATGAGAATATGACTTGCTTGAACTTCTTCATATGCTTTAATAATGTCCTCTTCCGGAACGGTAATATCTCCGGCGATTTCTTCTTGGAGTCGAGCGAACTTCAGTTCCTCAGCCAGGGCATTCTTCAAGGCCTGCTCAGTCCAACCCAAATAGGTAAGCTGCTGCTTGAAGTCTTCTTCACTGGGAAACAGGTTGACGATTTCCTGGAACTCCTCATTTATATCCTTTTGAGGGACGGTGATCTTGCGATTCTTAATCTCTTGACTGATTAAAGCTTGACCAATCAAAGCATCGAGAGCTTGGTATTTTACTACCTCATAGTATTGTCCTGGAATCTGACCCTGCTGCTGCAGAATCTGCTGCAGCTGCGAAATGAACACCTGCTGCAGTTCATAATTAGTGATTTTCTGACCGTTAACCGTTGCCACCGCTGCGAGTGCGACCTGATCGGCCCCGCCGCCAAAGAGGGCTACACCAGCAGAGTACAGAACACCGGCGACCATCGCAAAAGCGACAATGTAGACGATGACCTTGGTCTGTTTGCGCATCTTTTGGGAAAACATTTCTTTACCAGTCCCTTCCATATTTCAGAAAATAGACATGATTATTGTACTGTAAAAACCCCGTTATTGTCAAACGGCTAAATGTTGTTCCAGCTGCCACAATTTCGCTGGCATGGTAGTTTTCAGCTGTTGAGCATAAGTGGCTGGACACTTAGGGTTAGCCAAGCGAACCAGCTTCAAATCGGGACTCACCAGCTTAGTGATGCCACCCCCGCCGAGTGCAATAATGGTCTGGCGTTCTTCCATCATTTGCACATTGTAAACGGAAGCGGTTCCTGGACGTGCATAGCCAATGTTTTCCAGGTCACCTAAAATATAGCGCTGACGGTATAGATAGTAAGGTTCCATGCCAAGCTCGCGCGCCGCTTGTGCTGAAAGCTGAGCCATTCCCTCGCCCTGCTCTTGAGCAATACTGAGGCTCTCCAGATTCTTCCTAAGCTCAGAGGCACGCTTCACCGCTAGACTGTGTACTGTAAGATTGTCTGGGGTAAGCTCCCTGATAGCCTGCAGAGTCTTCTCCACATCGGCAATATCTTCGCCAGGCAGACCTAGAATAATGTCCATGTTGACGATTGGAATACCGGCGCGGCGCACCCTTTCCACCGCTCTGATTGTGTCTTCAGCGGTGTGTGCCCTGCGCACACGGCGCAGAGTAGCGTCATTCATACTCTGAGGGTTTACACTCACCCGGTTTACTCCATAGTCTGACATAATCTGACTTGTTTCCTCCAAGATCGTTTCAGGTCTTCCAGCCTCTACGGTAAACTCAGAGGTTTTGTCCGAAACGAACCAGCTGCGCGCTAGTTCTAACAGCGTTCGCAGCTCCTTACCTTGAAAAGTCGTCGGTGTGCCGCCGCCGAAATAGACGCTTTCTACTTGTACACCAAGCCGCCGAAAGAGCCGGCCTACAGCCTCTATTTCCCAGCACAATGCCTCAAAAAACTGTGACATTAAGTGTCCGTGCGTTTTCATCGGATACGACGCAAAAGAACAGTAACTGCAGCGCGTTGGGCAGAATGGTATCCCGATATAAACTCCCACAGGCTGGTTGGGACTGGCATGAAAGAACTGCCTCTGCCATTCGGCAATGTTCAAAACCAGCCTTGCCCGTTCTGGAGATACAGCGTATACGTCCCGAAGCAGTTTGTCCACATGTTCGAGGGAAAAACCCTGATCAACCAGGTTATGAACAAGCTTGGTCGGCCTGACACCGACGAGAATTCCCCAAGGACTTAGAGGAAGGTCATAAGCAGTCCGGAGCACACTGTTCACACCAAGCCGTACCCGCTCTTTGACGCGCTGAGCTCTGTGAAAATTTGTGTAGGCTGGAGACAAGATTTCATCGTCAGAAATCTGCCAAACCGGTCCGCCTTCAAGCTCAACGGAGCAGTGCAGCGGACGGCCAGGTTCGTCAACTACCTCAACACGCAGTACCTGGCCTTCGCCAAAACGCACGTTGGGCAGCAGCCCTCGTGCAGCTGCCTCAATCGACGGCTGCAGGTCCAACGGCGCCTCAATTTTGAACCAAACTTCGTCAAAGTTTACTGGAATAGGTATCGGACACACTTCCCAACTAGCAGTAATTAGAGAAATGGATTAAGCATAAGTTCATGTCTGATGGTCGTACTTTCACCGTGCCCGGGGTAAACAATCGTATCTAGGGGCAAACGGCCCAACTTAACCAAGCTCTGAGTCAAAAGAGCACTATTGCCCCCAGGTAAATCAGTACGGCCTGCCGACTCCCGGAACAGCGTATCACCTGTAATCACGTGACCTGGCCAATAAAGGCTGATTCCACCAGGTGTATGGCCTGGAGTGTGCAGTACAGTGATTTTCTCATCACCCAACTCAATCTCATCGCCGTCATCAAGCAGGCGTTCAGCTTCGACGGGCTGAAATTCCTGCCCCACAAAGCGAGCAAGATTCAAACTTTCGTCAGTTAGATAAGGTGCATCTAGTCGATGAATCCAAATTGGTGCACCGGTTTTCTCGCTGAACCAAGTATTTCCGCCAATGTGATCGGCGTGACCGTGAGTGTTCACGAGTGCTATGACGTTTAGCTTGTGTTCTTGAATGTAATCGAGTACTTCCTGCGATTCTCCGCCTGGATCGATCACAATTGCATCGGATCCAGAGTGCACGACATAGCAGTTTGCCGCCAACTCGTTTGTTATAAACCGCTTTACGATCATCAGAACTCTCCTTGTGAACTCATAATCAGCGTTACTGGGCCGTCGTTCACCAGGCTGACTTCCATGTGGGCCTGGAACACTCCCGTGCCTATCTTAACCCCATTTTCCTCTAAACGGGCAGTGAACTTCTCGTAAAGCTCACGCGCCCTTTCTGGTGGCGCAGCATTGCTGAAACTGGGGCGGCGGCCTCTGCGGCAGTCACCATACAAGGTAAACTGCGATACGACCAGGACTTCTCCCCCAATATCGAGGACGCTGAGATTAAGACGGCCATCATCATCGGAGAAAATACGCAAGTTAGCCACCTTATCGGCAAGATAGGTGGCGTCTTTATCTGAATCCTCCTGCCCAACACCGAGCAGAACCAGCAGGCCCTCCCCAATTTGGGCAGCAGTTTTTCCTTCTACTTTAACGGCCGCTTGCGAAACACGCTGTACAACTGCTCTCACTCACTACACCTCAATTTTACGTGGGGCTTGCCCGTCGGACACTGATAACCCCTTCAACTTGCTTCAACTTATTAATCACATTATTTAGATGTGCGACATCATGGATATCCACTACCAGCTGTATAGAAGCGGCTTCCTTACGTGTGGTCCGGGCATTGACCGCTTCAATATTGGTCTTGCTTTCAGCTACATTATTCATAATATTGGCCAAAAGATTCGGTCGGTCAAGAGCCTCAATCTCAATTTCCACTGGGTAAGAATAGGAACCAGAGGTGTTCCAAGACACTTCAATCTGCCTATCTGAGTTGTGGCTCAGCGCCGAAATATTAGGACAGTCGGACCTATGGATAGACACTCCCCGTCCTCTGGTGATATAACCGACAATTTGGTCCCCAGGAACAGGGCTGCAGCACTTTGAAAAGCGCACCAATAAGTTGTCTACACCCTTAATGGCAACACCCTTTGGTTCGCGCTTGCGCTTCCGCTTGGCAGGTGTCTTCTTGGGTTTTTCGTCGAGTTCCTTGCCGATAATCTTTTGCAGAACCTGCGGAGCAGGAATCCGGCCGAAGCCTACAGTTGCCAAGAGCTCATCTGGATTGCCAACGCCATACTTCTGCGCCATGCGTTCAAGGTTAGGAACGCTGAGTACCTCTTTCGGTTCTAGATTAGCCTTCTTTACTTCCCGTTCGAGAAGTTCGCGTCCGCGCAATATAGCTTCTTCGCGCTGTTCTTCTTTGAGGAAGGACCGAATCTTGCTGCGTGCCTTTGACGTTTTTACAAACTTCAACCAGTCCCGGCTGGGTCGTGCTGTTTTGCTCGTCAGGATTTCAACGAACTCTCCATTGCGCAGTTCATAATCTAGCGGAACAATTCGGCCATTAACTTTCGCTCCCACGCACGTTAAGCCGATATCTGTGTGTACGTCAAAGGCGAAATCAACTGGAGTGGCACCCGCAGGCAGCGACTTCACATCGCCTTTAGGAGTAAACACGAAGACCTCATCTTCAAAAAGATCAATACGGAGAGTATCCATGAATTCCTGAGGATCCTTCATCTCCTGCAGCCATTCAACCGCTTCCCGCAGCCACTCAACTTTAGCAAGTTCGCCGCCTTTACGTCTGCTCTGCCCTTCCTTATACATCCAGTGAGCAGCCACACCCTTCTCGGCGATACGGTGCATGTCCCAAGTACGAATTTGAATTTCGTAAGGTTCACCGCGAGGTCCGATGATGGTAGTGTGGAGCGATTGGTACATATTGGACTTGGGCATTGCGATGTAGTCTTTGAAACGGCCAGGAATCGGCTTCCAAGCAGCATGAATGATACCCAGAATAGCGTAGCATTCACGTACCGTTTCAACAATTATGCGCACTGCCATTAGGTCGTAGATCTCATCAAGAGACTTATCCTGCCGCTGCATTTTCTGATAGATACTGTAGAAATGCTTAGGCCTTCCCTGAATATCGCACTTGATATTCAGTTCGACAAGCTTCTTTCTAATGATGTCCATCACGGCCTGGAGGTCGCCTTCCCGTTCCTTCCGCTTGCGAGCAATCGCGTTCACTAGGTTGTAATACTCATCTGGATACAAGTGTCGGAAAGCTAGGTCTTCCATTTCAAACTTGATTCTCCAGATTCCTAAGCGGTGAGCCAGAGGCGCAAAAATATCCAGAGTCTCTTGGGCAATGCTCTTCTGTTTTTCAAGGGAGACATAGCGCAATGTGCGCATATTGTGCAGGCGATCCGCGAGTTTAATTAGGATTACCCTGATATCCTCAGCCATGGCGAGCATCATTTTTCTGAGGTTCTCTGCCTGGCGTTCGAATCTACTTCGGAAGGGAAGTTTGTCGAGTTTGGTGACGCCTTCCACTAAAGATAAAATGCTGGATCCAAACTCCGCTTCCATCTCGGCCCGGGTTACTTCGGTATCCTCTAGGACGTCATGCAGCAGCCCGGCAGCGATTGTTTCTACATCCAACTCTAGTTCGGCCAGAATCATGGCCACTTCGAAGGGGTGTTGGAAGTAAGGCTCGCCTGAATCCCGCAGCTGGCCTTCGTGAGCGCGCCGAGAAAAGTGGTATGCTTTGGTTATCAGATCCACATCTGCTTCAGGGTAATATGACCTAATGCGCTCAATTAAGGCCTGTAGATCCACCTTAACAACTTCCCCCCTTGGTGTGTTATTCCGAATACTTAACAAGAGTCAAGATATCATAGTCTTGGAGGCGCTTGCGGCCTTCAAGATACTCAAGTTCAATTAAGAAAGCCATTCCGCCAATTTCACCGCCGAGTTTCTTCACCAATTCAGCAGCTGCAGAAATGGTTCCACCGGTAGCCAGCAGGTCGTCTACAAGCAGCACCCTGGTTCCCGGTGAAAAAGCATCGGTGTGTATTTCGAGACTGTCGGTTCCGTACTCCAAGTCATACTCGACACTAAGTACCTCACCAGGCAGCTTACCTGGTTTGCGGATTAGGGTAAAGCCTAAGCCCATTTCATAAGCCAATGGAGCACCTAAAATGAACCCTCGCGATTCAACACCGACGATCATATCAATATTCTTATCCCGGAAATAGTCAGCCATCTGCCTGATAGCCTCTCTGAGAGCATCTGCGTCTCTGAGCAATGTAGTAATGTCTTTGAAGCTAATTCCAGGTTTTGGGAAATCCGGTATAATTCTAATTTTTTCTTTTAAATCCATGATCCATGAATCCCCTTTGTAGACATCCCTTCACATACAAGGAAGACTGTCTGCGAATATTCATACCCCTATTATACAAAACAGCCTGATGCAAGTCTAGTTTTTGTGCCGGTTCCGGCAAAAACGTGATTTCGTTCTCATTGACAAGCCATAAATTCAACTCTTGGAAAACCTGTACAGCGAACCACAGCCCGCGTTCTAAACCAAACTCAGCTAACAAGGCTGCCGCTCTGGCGCTTTCCACGGTTCCTCCTTGGGCTTCTCTGCGAAGCAGTGCATAGATTCGGGCGAGCCCTCTGCGATCGGGAACAACCTGGCTCAAAGCATGCTCAACCTCACGGGTATCTTGGTGACCAAACGCTAAGATCACTTCACTGCCGCGGGCATGTGACAGCCAGGCATGAAGATGACCTTCTGTGAGAGGAGGACGCCACAACCACACCATATCCCAATTACGGTTATCAAGCAGAGGAACGCCGGTACTAACCACCCAGTCGAGCTGTATGCGCTTCAGCTCCTCCAGCTCTTCGGGCCGCAGGTGCTCGTGTACAAAACCAATTTTGTCTCGCTGTTCCGGAAACTCTATACGCAGCTGTCGGCAAAGCTCCAGAGCTTCTGCAGCCGTATGAACTAGAAACAGCACTGATGCATTCGGAGAGACTCGTTTGTGGATTGCTTCCATCTTATCCCAGGACCCACGCAGATCAGAACACAGCACCTCTAGGGGATGAGAAGAAGTCACACTCTCCAGGTTCGTTACTGCGTCCTTTAGGTATGGGCTTAGATGATAATCTGGAGATAACTGCCACGGGTAAGCTGCCATCACGCTGCTGACAAAGTCACTAGGTTGGCTGGCCTGAGTAAGTGCCTTTACTTGAAGCTGCACGGTACGCTCATCACGCCATTCGTTGATGATTGGCACAAAGGCAACCGCTGCATTTTCCTGGCAGCTGACCAAACCGCCGGCTTGTTCCGCCAGGCCAAAGGCAATTGCCCGCCTCTCCTCCTGGTTGTCAGCACGCATGATGAAGCTGAGGTGATTGCCCTGGCGGCCAACAATGCGCCAATTGACAATACTCCCTTCAACTTTGAGAACAGGCGCTGGATTCCCCATACCCGTAGGTTCCAAGAGTGCCAGTTCCCGGACGAGGTCTTCTGTAACATCGCCTAGAGAAACCTCTGCGTCAATCGCCAATTTAGGTGAGAGCAAATCCGGTGTCAGCCGTTCGGCGCATACCTGCGCAAACTTCTCGGTAAACGCAGGGAGATTATCCTCCGTTACTGTAAGCCCGGCTGCCATCGTATGGCCTCCAAAGCGTACTAGTAAATCACTGCACTCCTTGAGCCCTTCATACATGCTGAATCCTGCGATGCTGCGTGCTGAACCAGTACCTACACCATCGTTCAAACTGACCACGATTGTCGGGCGATAGAACTCTTCTACGAGCCTTGAAGCTACAATCCCGATTACTCCAGGATGCCAGTCTCGGCCCGCAACTACAATACCCGGACTCTTATCCAGTCCCAGTTCCAGAATCCTGTCGGACGCTTCCTTCACAATCCGCCGCTCCACGTCCTGGCGGTGGGAGTTTTCTCCGTCGAGTTTCAAAGCCAATTCCCGGGCCACATCAGGATCTTCGCTAAGCAGAAGGCGAACCGCGATGTCCGGATCGCTCATCCGCCCCGCAGCATTAAGGCGGGGGCCGAGGCGAAAGCCCAAATCACTAGCTCGGACGGGGCCCTTAACTCCGGAAACCTCCAGAAGGGCTGCTATTCCGACACGGGGTTCTCGGGTCATCGCTTCTAATCCCCGTTTTACCATGATGCGGTTTTCGCCCATCAACGGCACTATATCCGCAACGGTACCCAGGGCAACAAGATCGAGATACTCGTAAAAGTCCCGCCCAAAGCTTCTTCCCACGGCTTGAGCGAGGCGGAACGCAACCCCCACTCCTGCCAAGTCCTTCTCTGGATAACTGCATCCCGTGCGCTTTGGATTTAACACTGCATACGCCCGAGGAAGTTCATCGCCTGGCTCATGGTGGTCGGTTATAATCAAATCCATACCTAACTCCCGAGCGAGTTCCGCCTCTACTAGAGAAGCAATACCGCAGTCTACCGTGACAACAAGGCTGGTTTTCGAAGCCAGATACCTAAGAGCATCGCTGTTCAATCCATAGCCTTCATCCATGCGGTTAGGAATATAAAAGGATATTTTTTCGGGAGCGCGACTCAGCTCTCGAAAAACACTCACAAGAAGTGCTGATGCCGTCTGCCCGTCCACATCATAGTCACCGTAGACTACAATAGACTCACCTTCAGCTAGCGCCTGTCCAATCCGTTCTACAGCACGAGCCATATCTGCCATCAAGAACGGATCAGCAAGCATAGTCAGGTCTCCTGCTAGGTACCGTTTAGCGTCCGCGAGATCAGATATACCGCGGTTGATCATGAGCTGACCAAGGAGAGGCGAAACGCCTAAAGCCCGGGCCAATTGTGCTGCCCGGGCAGTGTCTTGTGTTTTTATTATCCATTGCAGTTCTCCCATGGAGCACCTCCACAGCTAATTTTTCGACACTGCGAAAGTATTCTCCTGCACTTGATTTTTCCATAGAGCAGTAGTATCATGGAACCAAAATTACGCGGAGGAGTATACCAGTGGATATCGTTGACCGGATACTAATTGATCAAGCCAGCATTGAAAAACGTGTCAAAGAATTGGGAGAGCAGATCTCTAAGGACTATGAGGGCAAGACAGTCACTTTGGTGTGCATTCTCAAAGGCGGGCTCATGTTTCTCTGCGATTTAGCCAAGCACATCACTACTCCAGTGATTTATGACTTCATGTCAGTGTCAAGCTACGGAGATTCGACAACATCGTCCGGCGTGGTTAGGATCACTAAAGATTTAGAGGACAGCATTGAGGGAAAACATGTACTCATTGTGGAAGACATTATCGACACCGGGCTCACGTTGAGCTATCTTTTAAAGAACCTTTTGAGCCGCAATCCGGCGTCGCTGAAAATCTGTACTTTATTGGACAAGCCCGATAACCGCAAGGTGGAAATTCCTGTCGACTATGTCGGCTTTACGGTTCCTAATGAGTTCTTGGTAGGATATGGTCTCGATTACAAGCAGCTTTACCGCAACTATCCATACATTTTTGTACTTAACCCCAAGTATTACACTAACAACAAAGAAGAGTAAGAGCGCAAAAGAAATG
>CALKAR010000005.1 GCA_937988745.1 uncultured Peptococcaceae bacterium | reverse complement strand
ATTAGAACTCTACCTTCATGCCTGCTTCGAAGGTGGTACCTTCGAACCGGTCATGTTCGATACCAAGGTTGACGCCGTTTGGAGCCTCAAACTCAGCACCGATCTTGTAGCCAATGGAGTCGAGGGCCAGCTCAGAAGCGGAAACCTCACCATTGATTGTCAGACCGTTGATTGCAGGGATCAGGCCGAGGGTTGTGCTTGCACCGATGGTATGGGTCAGCTGTTTGTCAGCAGGTACCCATTCACCTTCATAGCTAGCAGCGATGGCCAGGCCTTCCATGACATCGAAGTCACGGCTTACGCCGAAGGTGGTCTTCTCAGTGGAGATTTCACCAATAGAAGGTACATCCAAGACGGTCTTCACGTCAAACCGGAAACCTTCGTATTCGGTACCTGCACCCAGTGCTGCGTGGGCAAATACCTGATCGTACTCAGCTTCGACTTCTACACCCTGCTGAGCGGTGCGAACACCAACGAATACGCCGTGGTCCTTAGCACGCTCGAGGTACAGCCAGTCTTGAGCCTGGTCGTCCTCTTCACTGCGAGGAGCAACGTAGCGAGGTGTTTCCCAGTCGCTGCTGACATACTTGTAACCAGCAGTTACTGTGGTGTCTTCGAGAACTTCGTAGTCAGCCTGGATTGTCCAAAGATTGTTCATACCCTTGATGCTTTCTGTGATGCTGTCGCCTTCAACGTAGTCAGCGGCAATAGCGCCAGCCACGTTCAGACCTTCGATTGGGCTGCCAGCGGCATCAATCTGCATACGGACAATGTCCTTGTCAGCGATGACAGAAGCGCCTAGATCCAGTTCCTCAACCAGGTTGAGGTCGGCACGCATACCCAGTACGTGACCATAGTTGGTTGGCAGACCGTAGAAAGCGTCGAGTTCAACAACGTCGAGGTCCATACCGCTGATGCTGATACCACTGTGGTTCTTTACGCTAGCGTATGGGCTGTAGTCGATATCCAGGGTACCGAAGCGAGTTGTTACCTCTGGGCCGCCGTGCCAGTAAGCACCATCAGCCTCGATGAAAGCCTGCTTCAGTTGGATGTCACCCAAGGAAATTCCGGTTGGCATCAGAAAATCATGTTCTGTCTTAGCCAAACCAAATTCCAAACCGGCTCTGAGCTTGTCTTCTGCCGCGGTCAGACCGAGGTTGAGGCTAAGCTCAGATGCTGGGGTAACTTCGATATCCCCTTGTGTTGTGCGATTTACTTCAATATTTGTTTCGATGGCTCCGCCAAAGTCGATGCCTGCGGCAGCAACTGGGCCAGCCATGACTAGTGCGATGATTAGAGTAATAGCTGCAAATGTCTTTTTCATATTAGCAATATCCCCTTTTGCATTAGTTTTCTTAAGACGCAGGATTGCATCTCTTGCTGCGATAGGAGATGTCATGCTCGAGTATCCATGTTTCCTCAGCGTTCAATCTCCGAGTTCGAATTGTACTACAGTTGTCTGCGTCTTTTGCAGCCGCTTGTCGTTCCTAGGGGACCGCACCTCCTTTCGTGGATGATTGACTTAGGCTGCTACCATCACCGGCTGTGATAACTAACATAAGTTAGTGCTGCGAGCAAAAAATAAAGTGAAAGCGTGATTGGTACTACATGTGTGATGGTTCGTGTATATCATTTCGGCTTTCACTTTAGGATTCCTGCCCTGATCATCCATGTAGATTTTCCCAGTTCAAACGGCCCTAGGATACAAAAAGAGGCTGTGCCTGAGAGCGCAGCCTCGTGTATTCGAATGTTAGTTTAATCTTAGCGGATAACTTCTTCAGTATCCTTATCGAAGAGATGAATCTTGGTCATGTCGAAGCCAACCCGGAGAGCAGAACGCTTGATTGCTTCTGTTTCAGCATCTAGGCGGGCAATGAAGGAGTTGTCGCCGCTGGAGAAGTATACGAACACTTCTGCACCCATTGGCTCGGTAAC
Source organism: uncultured Peptococcaceae bacterium (assembly GCA_937988745.1). Lineage (GTDB taxonomy): Bacteria > Bacillota > Limnochordia > Darwinibacteriales > Darwinibacteriaceae > JAAYMS01. Next base: position 29,357 of record CALKAR010000005.1, on the reverse strand, counting down.
GTCGATGTTGGCTTCAATGGTTGTTGCCTCATCGTGCTCAACCAGAGCAACGTCTTTAATGTCTTCTGGACGAATACCAAAGACGATTTCTTTGTCAACGTATTTGTCGATGTTCTTAATGGAAGCTGCTTTTTCAGCAGGGATAGGCAGTTTGAATGTTCTTGCGTCGACATAGTAGGTTCCGTCTTCTCTGCGGAGTACTGCATCGAGGAAGTTCATAGCAGGACTGCCGATAAAGCCTGCAACGAAGATATTATTCGGCTCATTATAGATTTCAAGAGGTGAACCGACCTGCTGGATGACACCGTCTTTCATAACAACAATACGGTCACCCATGGTCATAGCTTCTACCTGGTCGTGAGTTACGTAAATAATTGTGGTCTGCAGACGCTGATGCAGCTTGCTGAGCTCAGCTCTCATCTGCACACGCAGTTTAGCGTCCAAGTTGGACAGAGGTTCGTCCATCAAGAATACCTTTGGTTCACGAACAATAGCACGACCTACTGCTACACGCTGGCGCTGACCACCAGAGAGAGCCTTTGGTTTCCGGTCCAAGAGGTTCTCGATACCGAGGAGTTTCGCTGCTTCTTTTACCCGCTGGTCGATTTCATTCTTGGGGAATTTCCGCAGCTTCAGACCGAAAGCCATGTTGTTGTAAACGTCCATGTGAGGATAGAGAGCATAGTTCTGGAAAACCATCGCAATATCCCTATCCTTCGGAGGAACATCGTTCACGATGGTATCACCAATTGTGATGGTACCTTCGGTGATTTCCTCCAAACCAGCTACCATCCGCAGTGTGGTGGATTTTCCACAACCGGATGGCCCGACAAGAATGATAAACTCCTTGTCTTTAATGTCGAGGCTAATGTTGTTCACGGCAGTTACATTGCCGAAGCGCTTTGTAACATCTTTAAGCAAAACTTGTGCCAATGATAAGTCTCCTCTCCAACGGATTTATATCTCATATTTGAGACTCGGGCATACGCCCTGGATCATATTATATTACAAACTAATAATAACACAGATTGCTCATTTTGGCAAAAGAAACTTCACGTTTCGGAGCAAAAAGATGTCTGTTATTTGCTGGAATGCCAATAGAGCGTGGTTTAAAGGGCTTTAGCTCAAGGTGAAGTCCCTTATAGCTCGGGCTACCCCTCCCTCATTATTAGATGTAGTGATATGATCCGCGGCGTCCTTCGCATCAGAAACAGCATTCCCCATTGCCACGCCAATTCCTGCTTCGCGGAGCATATCTACATCATTATTACTATCACCGATGGCCAAAACTTCCTCCATTTTAATGCCCATTTTTTCTGTCAGCCACTTAAGGGCAATTGCTTTGTTCGCATGCAGGCTGGTTAACTCAACCATGCGGTTCTTTGATTGCAGCACATATGCGCTGTCACTGTAGCGTTCTTCCAGCAGTGCAAGCGTCTCTGCGTGCTGACCTTGAGGTGAGACCACCAAAACTTTCGACAGCTGCTTCTGGCCATCCTCCAGAAACTTCACCAAATCCCCCACCTCATGAACCGGTACATCAGCGATAGTTAAATAGTACTCTACATCAGAGTTGACTTCACTGACGTAAAGCTCATCCTTATAGTAGACATTTGTAGTCCATCCTTGGCTGGTGCAGTAACGCACCATGTCCAAAGCCAAGTCGAATGAAAGCGGCGCTTCGTAGATCGTTTCTCCCGAAACGCGCTTTATTAACGCCCCGTTGTAGCAGATCAGGGGCAGTTCCGGAGGAAGGTCGAGCTGCTTGGCAAATGGAAGTGCCGAAGCATACATCCGCCCTGTGGCGAATGTGAAGATCAACCCTCGCTCCTGGGCTTGGGCGATGGCCTCAATGTTTTCCTGGCTGACAGCCAGTTCATCATTGAGCAGGGTATCGTCCAAGTCACAAGCTATCAGTTTTACCACTCAATTCCCTCCACTTTAAAGGGGCGGTTATAAGCCGCCCCTACTCTACTAATATTTCAACCTTGCGGTCTTCATTCGGTTGTTCCAATTCGACAATACGTCCATCCATTCCTGCTTCGATCTTGGAAATCACAGTCTCCCAGCCAGTGCTCAAGCCTCCGATTATGGACGCTAGCTCTGTAAAACTCTGCACAATTTCTAAAGGAATTCGTAAATTTACCGTGATCTGGCCCTGCTCTGCAATTCGCAGACGTAGAAAACGCTGTTCAGATGGTTGTCTGCGGTCATTCTCAATGGCTTCTAAGAGTCTTTCAGCTTCAGAGACGCTGAGCTTGCCTTCCTGCAGCATGGTCAATATCTGCATGCGTTCAGGGTTAATCTTGCCCACCTCCAACACCCTCCAGGCGGATAGAACCCGAACCTGTCGCTACATTAAGCCGCAGGCGGTTAGGCCCTGTCTCGAAGCCAGGTGACTGCCCGACCATATGCCATCCTCCTGACTGACGATCTATATGAGCACCTTCCATATCACGTTCAGGAATCATGATTCTACCCACAGAGGTGCGTAGGTCGAAGGAAGTCTTAACTTCCCGGTAATCGCCTAAGTTAATCCGAACGGAACCAGCAGTTGTTTCCAGCCGATACTCTGCATCTCCTCGTACGACTGGTTCCACCCAAATTGAGCCACTAGACGTCTGACAGGTCACCTTTTCGCCCTGCAGATCAATCAGTCGGAAGGAGCCCACCCCAGTTCGTCCTGTGAAAATATCGGTCTTGGTGTGCGCTGCGCGACAGGAACCATTCTGAGTATGGCATTCTATCTCTTCCGACTGAAGCCCCTGCAGCTCCAGTGAACCATTGATAGTAGACAGCCGTACTGTGCGAGCGTACAGATCAGATAATGAGATCGAGCCATTGTGTGTTGCGATTTCCAACTGGTAAATTAAGGTACGCGGTACATCCAAAGCAAACGAAATAGATACATCAGGGAAGCTTGGAACCTCGACCTTGAGTTCATCCAGCGGTTCTCCATTTTGAGGCAGATCGATATGGTATAGTTTTGCCAAGGCAGCCTCCCGCTCTTTCCCGCGGATGCGCTGTGTAACTCTCAGGCGAAAGCCAGGTTCATTCCAGCCCCGAACCGTGACCCGTCCGCTGCCAGTGCTCAACTTGCAGAGGATGTCTCCATTTTCGGCAAAAGTCCCATGATAGTCTTCTGTAAACTCATAAGTATCTTCTTGACCGACAAAGGGAAACCTGGTGATCATTTTTGAGAGCTTAGCCAAGCGATCACTAAGGCGCAGTTCAGTCTTGGTTTCCAAAGACCGTACGAAACGCTCTGCTGCCTGTTCTACCTTTTCGGCAAACTCTTCACCTTGTTTCTCAATCTTGGTCCACAAATCGGTATGTCGTTCTTCTTCGGCTGTATCTTCAGGTTCTTTTAAGGCATTGAGCAGAGCCTCTGCTTCAGCCGCAGTAATCTTGCCTTCTTCTAGCATCTTCAGAATTAGTCTTTGTTCCTCATTCATCTGCCTTGCCCTCCCTAACTTCTTAGTAGCCGAATGGCCTCTTCTGATGTAATTTCGCCTTTATCTAAGGCCTCCAAAATCTGGCGGCGCTGATCATTCTGCTCCCGTTCGACTCGATATCCTAAAGCTTCAATTACAGCATCTAGGCGGCTGCGCACTGTTGGATACGAAATCCCGAGTAGCCTTTCCACTTCTTTGATATTCCCCCGTGACGTGAGAAAAACTTCTATAAAGTCCCGCTGTTCTTCAGTAAGTTGACAGAACTTGCAAGATTCAAAGGAACCCTCAATAGTTGTGTCGCAAGCGTTGCACCGCAGGCGGGTAACGCGCAGGGGTTTACTGCAGACAGGACAGACCGTGAGCATCTTCTTAGACATTAAACCCACCCCTTGAATTCTTTAATGTACATCCTTCATTTTCCAAAGCTTACATATAAATATTAAACCTACACCTTGATAATGTCAAGGTTGAACCTTAATTTTTTCAAAGAAAAAAGCTCCCATGTTTCTGGGAGCTCATTTATATCTTAATCCTAAAACTGAAGCGTTATGCCGCCGCCATAAAGGAGGGTGTTGGCTGTTCCTACAGAAGTACGCACCACCGTTCCCTGTACACTTACTTGTTCCAGCACTTCGTAGCTTAATAAGACGCGGCCTGTTATCAGGGTTCTCGAATCATTGTCCTCAAAACTCAAACCAGGAGAGTAAGCCACATCTCCTGAGACAACGAGTCTAGGAATAGGCGTAAATCTGACGCCTAACTTACCGAAGAATCCGTCGCCTTTTTCGCTAGAAGGTTGATCTGCCTTTGGATCGCCATCATTATCATCGACCGCGGGCAGCTGTATGTTGAAAGTGGTGTATCCCCCGCCCACGAGGACATCAAGATCGGCTTCCTGCAGTACCCTGTAAGAAAGGGCACCATACAGGAGGCTTTCTGTGGAACCTTCCTCATCCTTGGCTGGGGAGACGTTCAAGAAGCGCCCCTCAAGGAATATATTGGAATACACTTCTCCCTCAACCCCTGCCAAAAAACCCCGCATTTCGGTGGAACCACTCTTACCCAAGACGTAGGCTGCATCAGCCGAAAAAGAGGCGGCTGAAGCTAAGCGGGCGCAAGTTAGCACGAACAACAAGCATAATACCACTGCTGAGTAGCGCTTCAAATCCTGTTTCCCCCTTTGAATTTTTTGTTATTTTTGGTATTCTCTAAGAGAAGGATCATTCCTGCCCAAGTTCAGCTGGTCCTTCACGAATACTGAATATATATGCTCTGAATCTGGAATCAACTATAGGAAAGGAAGTGCTATGCGTGGCAAGAATACGTTGGGTTGCGGTATTAGCGGCAGTCCTGGTTTTGACTTTCGCCGCTGTCGGAAGTGCACAGCTTGATGTTAAGACTCAACTGGGCTACGGGGGGACGAACTATGGCAAGATCCTGGACGCCCAAAATGCCAAGACGACCGAATGGTCAGCAGTACTTCTAGGTACATATACCCACGAAGACCTGCTGTTCAACGCCAGCTTCACAAGCAGCAGCCGCCTTAACATGAGCGTAACTGCTGCGGGAGAAGAAGAACCTGCAGAAGATGGCCAACCGGGATCACACCGGCGCTCCAATCTTCAGTTCGGCGGCAATTATCTCTTTCTCCAAGACACAGGCCTTAAGCTGTATGGAGGTCTGGGGTACAGTTTGACCTGGCTTTCGCTTAAGGACGAGAACATCCGAGGTGGTGACCTGCTTTCCTTAGATGGGCAGGGATTTGTCGGGCAGGCCATTGCCCAATTCGACCTTGGAGAGAAATTTACCGCCGATGCCTACTTGAGTGCCGCACCGTGGTATAACTGGGAATATACTCAGGGTAAACACTCAACGAAAAGCATACCGGGCAGTCATTACTACTACCAACTGGGCTTTGAGTACTTGTTTGCTGAGGAGTATTCCATTCGTTTAGGTGTGCAGGGTGGTTCTTACAGTATTGATAAGTTTAGATACTCTTCTTCCGAGCCAGACGAGACCATCGAACTGGATAAAACCAGCGCGGGATATTCTGGAGTAACTGTAGGAGTCACATGGCATTTTTAAGCTCATAAGTACAATAGGAGCCGAGGAAGGCTTTACCCCTCACCCTCGGCTCCCTGCATATATTGATAAATCTCCTTCGCAACTTTGCGGTTGATACCTTCAACCCTAGACAGTTCTTCAATGCTTGCCTGCCGAATTGCTTTCACAGTACCAAAATGACGCAGCAGCGCTTTTTTTCGTTTGGGGCCAACACCGGGAATATCGTCCAGAATCGACCTGCGGCTGGCCTTGCCCCTGAGGTTCCGGTGATAAGTCAGCGCAAAGCGGTGAGCTTCATCCCGGATCCGCTGAAGCAGCAATGACCCCTTGGTATTGCGAGGCAGGTTCACCGGGTCAGACTGTCCTTCCACAAAGACCTCCTCCATGCGTTCAGCAAGTCCAATAAATGGAATATCTAAGCCGAGCTCGTCTCGGACTTCGATAGCTGCGCTGAGCTGACCCTTTCCTCCATCAATCACCACAAGATCAGGAAAATGAGCAAACTTGCCTTGTTCCTCTTCTTCCTGTTCCTTGAGGCCTCTAGTGAATCGCCGTCGAATCACTTCCTGCATGGCGAGGTAATCATTGGGCTCGTCCTGGACGCTGCGGATGCGGAAGCGGCGGTACTCATCGCCGGCCAGTCTTCCATTGAGCATCACTACCATAGAGGCAACGGTCTCGCTGCCCTGAGTATGGGAAATGTCAAATGCTTCGATGCGCTCTGGCGGAGCCTCCAGGTCTAACACTTCTTCTAACTGCCGCAGTGCTTCGTTAATATCTGCTTCTTGGCGCTCTGCCCGTGTGCGCACAACCTGCAGCACAGTGCGCGCGTTTTCCATCACCATGTCCACGAGCTGCTTCTTGGTTCCTCTTTTGGGAATATGCAGGCGCACTCGATTACCCCGCAGTTCACTCAGCCAGTTTTCCAGCACATCCTGTTCTTCTACTTCAAGGGGCAGGAAAATTGCCTTCGGAACAAACGCTGCCTCAGCATAGAATTGCTCGATAAACGCCCCCAGAATTTCGGCTTCCTCTTCTTCGGGAGAACAATCCAACAGAAAGTGTTCCCTGCCCACAAGCTTCCCCGCACGCACAAAGAAAACCTGTACGCAGGCCAAATCAGCAACACGGGCATAGCCCAGGAAGTCTTGGTCCTCAGAATGGGAAGCTACGATCTTCTGCTGCTCCGCAATCTTTTCAATCGCACGAATCTGATCACGTAAGCGTGCAGCCTTCTCGAACTCTAGTTTCTCAGCAGCCTCCTGCATTTTCTGAGTAAGGGTAGGAATCACATGATCAACTTTACCTTCCAAGAAGGTGATCGCTTCATCAATCATCGCTCGATAATCTTCCACCGAAACAAGTCCCGCGCAAGGTGCCAAACACCTGCCTAAATGATAGTTTAAGCAGGGGCGATCCGAAGCTCCTGGCTTAATATCCTTTCGGCAGGTGCGGATCGGGAAAATTGCCCGCAAAAAGGACAATGTTTCCCGAACTGCTTTACTGTCGGTGTAGGGTCCAAAGTATTTCGCCCCATCATTCAGCCGACGCCTTACAAGAAGCACCCGGGGAAAGTCTTCATTAAGTGTTACTTTAATATAAGGATAGGTCTTGTCATCTTTTAAGCGCACATTATACCAAGGAGAATGTTCCTTGATTAGGTTGTTTTCCAGAATGAGCGCCTCAACCTCCGAGTCAGTCACAATATACTCGAAGTCCACAATGTGGCTCACCATGACCCGTACCTTAGGGGAATGGTCCCGCGAGCTTTGGAAATAAGAGCGCACGCGGCTGCGGAGGTTCTTGGCCTTGCCTACATAAATGATCTCCCCCGCTTCATTCTTCATAAGATAGACCCCTGGCCGGGTGGGTAGGGTAGCCAATTTGTGTTCTAAGGACATTACGCATCCACCTTTAGGGCTTGCCTGCGGCCGCGAGGATCAGCGAGAACTTGCTTTAAAAAGTGGCCAGTGTAAGACTCAGGAACTTGCGAAACCTCTTCTGGTGTACCTGCAGCCACGACAATACCGCCGCCATCGCCGCCCTCAGGGCCTAAATCTATGATATAGTCAGCGGTCTTAATAACATCTAGGTTGTGTTCGATCACGATAACCGTATCACCATTGTCCACCAAGCGGTGCAGCACATTCAAGAGACGGCGGACATCTTCAAAATGCAGACCGGTGGTAGGCTCATCGAGAATGTAAACCGTCCGGCCAGTACTGCGCCGGCTCAACTCTGTAGCCAATTTTACCCGCTGTGCCTCACCTCCAGACAGCTCAGTAGCTGGCTGCCCCAGCTTGATATAACCAAGACCTACATCGTACAGGGTCTGAATTTTGCGGTGAATTTTAGGGATGTTCTTGAAGAACTCCAACGCTTCCTCAACCCGCATATCCAATACATCGGCAATGGACTTACCTTTATATTTCACCTGGAGGGTCTCACGGGCATAGCGGCTGCCCTTACAGACATCACACGGTACGTAGACATCAGGGAGGAAATGCATCTCGATGCGGATGATTCCATCACCTTTACAAGCTTCACACCGTCCGCCCTTAACGTTGAAGCTAAAATGGCCTTTCTTATAACCGCGGATCTTGGCTTCATTGGTTAAGGCGAATACCTCACGGATGTGATCAAATACACCCGTATAGGTAGCTGGATTCGAACGGGGCGTGCGCCCAATCGGAGACTGGTCAATCTCAATTACCTTATCAACATGTTCAAGCCCTTGTAAGTCATCATGCTTACCGGGCTTCGCATGAGAACGATACAGTTCCCTGCTGAGGCGCTTATAGAGGATTTCATTGACCAACGTGCTCTTACCAGAACCTGAAACCCCTGTAACAGCGACAAAAACACCCATGGGAAAATCCACATCAATGTTCTTCAAGTTATTCTCCCGAGCACCCTTGACTCGCAGCCAGTTGCCATTGGGTTCGCGCCGTTTTTCGGGTATCCTGATAGCTTTGGCTCCCGAGAGATACTGCCCAGTAATGGACTTAGGCTCTGCACAGATATCATCAAAAGTTCCCTGCGCCACCACATGGCCACCGCGGCTTCCCGCCTCAGGACCCATATCTACGATCCAATCAGCAGCCCGCATGGTATCTTCGTCATGTTCTACTACGATGAGGGTGTTTCCCAAGTCTCTAAGACGCTGCAGAGCTTCTAAGAGTTTATGATTATCCCTCTGATGAAGGCCGATGCTGGGTTCGTCTAGGATATAAAGCACCCCTACCAGCCCAGAACCAATCTGAGTAGCCAGGCGAATCCGCTGCGCTTCACCACCAGAAAGGGTGCCCGCTGCTCGATCCAAGGTCAGGTAGTCTAGCCCTACATTCACCAGGAAACCCAAGCGAGCCCTGATTTCTTTCAGAATCTGCCGGCCGATATACTGTTCTCTCTCCGTAAGCTCAAGCTCTTCGAAAAACTTCTGACACTGTTTAACCGACATCTCGGTTACTTCGATAATATTCAATCCACCTACCGTTACACCCAAGATCTCAGGACGGAGCCGCTTGCCCTGACAGGCAGGACAGGTCTGGATACTCATATACTTCTCCACATCCATCCGTACATAATCAGATGTGCTCTCCCGATAACGCTGTTCCAGCCAATGGATTACACCTTGGTAGGTAGATTCGAATTCCCGTTCGCGGCCTGCTTGATTGACATACAGAAACTGCACTGGTTCATCGCCTGTTCCGTAAAGCAGAATCTTCTGATGCTCTTCGTCTAATTCTGCAAAAGGTACATCCTGAGGAATCCCGTATTTGGCGCATACACTATCAAAGATCGCGGCTAACCAGCGGCTCTTGCTGTTCCGCCACGGAATCAGCGCCCCTTCCTCTAGGGACAGCTGCGAATCAACCACTAATTCCGGGTCAATTTCCTGCTTGCTTCCGATTCCTTCGCAAACGGGACAAGCCCCAAAAGGGCTGTTAAAAGAGAACATCCGGGGAGTCAGTTCTTCCATCGAAATACCGCAGTCTACGCAGGCGAATTTCTCGCTGAAGACCAGTTCTTCACCATCGATAATGTCAATAGTGACTACACCGTCTGCTTTGGTGAGCGCGGTTTGGATCGAGTCAGCTAAGCGGCCTTCGATATCAGGCCGCACCACCAAACGGTCTACAACGATGGAAATATCGTGCTTCTTGTTTTTTTCAAGATTGATCTCAGAATCGACTTCCATCAGCTCACCATCAATTTTAACGCGGACAAATCCATCCTTACGGATTTCTTCCAGCAGCTTACGATGCTCACCCTTCCGGCCACGCACAACGGGTGCGAGAACCTGAATCCTAGTTCGCTCAGGAAGGCTCATCACTCTATCAGCGATCTGTTCCACTGTCTGCTGAGTAATCGGCTTGCCGCACTGTGGACAGTGAGGCCGCCCGATACGGGCAAACAGCAGACGCAGGTAGTCGTAAATCTCAGTGGCCGTTCCTACCGTCGATCGCGGGTTCTTGCTTGTCGTTTTCTGATCGATTGCAATTGCTGGTGACAAACCCTCGATTAGGTCTACGTCAGGCTTGTCCATCTGTCCTAAGAACTGGCGAGCATAGGCTGAGAGAGATTCAACGTAGCGCCGCTGACCCTCAGCATAGATGGTATCAAATGCTAGGCTGGACTTCCCCGAACCAGACAGGCCCGTGATAACGACCATTTTGTCTCGGGGAATTTCCACATCTATATTCTTCAAATTATGCTGCCGTGCACCTTGTATACGCAGCACATTGTCTCTGCTCAAACTGATAACCCCATTTCTGTGCGCAGTTCCTGGATCTCATCCCGCAGCTGTGCGGCTTTCTCGAAATTGAGTTCCTTGGCAGCAGCAAACATTTCGTCTTCCAACTCGCGAATATAATCCACTACTTCCTTCAGCGAAGCAAACTTTGTCTTTGCCTCGTACGCCGGCTGCTCCTCTGCCACTCGAGCTTCCTCGATCTCCTGGGCAATATCGGTTACGGCCTTGCGGATAGTCTGTGGTGTTATACCCATCTTCTCATTGTATGCCAGCTGAATTGACCGTCGGCGGTTTGTCTCATCAATTGCCCTCTGCATCGAATCGGTGATGCGGTCCGCATACATGATAACACGACCGGATGCATTCCGAGCTGCTCGGCCGATAGTTTGAATCAGCGATGTTTCGGAACGGAGGAAACCTTCCTGGTCCGCATCTAAAATAGCGACGAGCGAAACCTCGGGCAGGTCGAGGCCTTCACGAAGAAGGTTAATTCCTACCAACACATCAAAGACACCGAGGCGCAGGTCACGCAGAATGGCAATCCTCTCCAAGGTATCAATATCAGAGTGGAGATATCTTACCTTAATACCAGCATCAGTCAAATACCCAGTTAGATCTTCGGCCATCTTCTTTGTCAGGGTAGTAATTAATACCCGCTCATTGCGGCTTACTACTTCGTCAATTTCATCCATTAGATCGTCGATCTGACCGCGCGATGGCCGCACAATCACTTCTGGATCCACCAAGCCGGTGGGTCGAATTACCTGCTCCACAATCTGAACTGAATGTTTCTTTTCATATGGGCCAGGTGTAGCCGAAACAAAGATCACCTGGTTCATATGTTTTTCAAACTCCTCGAATTTCAGAGGCCTGTTGTCGAGGGCCGATGGCAGGCGAAATCCGAAGTCTACAAGCGTTTCCTTGCGAGAACGGTCTCCATGATACATGGCTCCGATCTGCGGAATCGTCTGGTGAGATTCATCAATCATCATTAAATAGTCTTTGGGAAAATAGTCCAGAAGCGTAGTAGGAGTCTCCCCAGGCGCCCTACCGCTTAAGTGGCGAGAATAGTTCTCAATGCCCTGGCAGTACCCCACTTCTTTAAGCATCTCCAAGTCGTAGCGTGTGCGCTGCTCTAAACGCTGCGCTTCAAGGAGTTTGTTTTCGGCGCGCAGTTCGCGCAGCCGCTCCTCCAGCTCTTCTTCGATGGAGGCTATCGCCCGTTTCAGCTTCTCCTCAGGCGTAATATAGTGCGATGCCGGATAAATAGCAATCGATTCAGGCTCAGACAAAACCTCACCAGTGATCGGATCCAGCTCCAGTATGCGGTCAATTTCATCACCAAAGAGCTCGATGCGGATGACCGACTCACTGCCAACGGGAATAATCTCAATCACATCGCCCCGCACCCTAAAGGTCCCCCGGCGAAAACCAATGTCATTCCGCTCATATTGAATCCCAACCAGCCTTCTGAGGATATGATCCCGGTCACGGAACTCACCGCTGCGTAGAGAAAAGGTCATAGCGTCATAGTCCTCAGGAGAACCTAAGCCATAGATGCAGGACACACTGGCCACGATAATCACATCGCGCCGTTCGAAAAGGGCACTGGTAGCCGCGTGACGCAGCCGGTCGATCTCATCGTTAATTGAGGCATCCTTTTCACTATAAGTGTCACTCTGCGGAAAGTATGCCTACGGCTGATAGTAATCATAATAGCTTACGAAATAATGGACCGCATTATTGGGGAAAAAGGCCCGGAACTCATTACAAAGCTGGGCCGCCAAGGTTTTGTTGTGGGCAATAACCAGAGTCGGTTTCTGCACCTCTTCAATCACTTTAGCCATAGTAAACGTTTTTCCCGAACCGGTCACACCCAACAGAGTCTGAAAGGGCATGCCGCGGCGCAGTCCATCGGCCAATTGACTGATTGCTTTAGGCTGATCACCGGCTGGCTGAAAATCTGACACGACTTCGAATTTACGCTGCACCCAAAGGGCCCCCCTTTCATATCGTCAGGTATTTTCCAGGAAAATCTTATATCTGTGGCGAATCTAGTCTTGTTCGCCTCCTGCGGAACACTCGTTCGCTTGATTTATCATATCAAAATGACGGAATCACGTCAATATGAGAAGAATTATTAATAACGGAGGAATGACTATGAGCTTAATGGTTATGGTAGAAATACCTCGCGGCAGCCGCAACAAATACGAATATGATCCAGAAACGGGCCGCATTTATCTGGACAGAATGTTATTCTCCGCGGTTCATTATCCCGCCGACTACGGATTTATCCCCGAAACCCTCGGAGAAGACGGCGATGAGCTGGACGCTCTTGTGCTGGTGGGTGAAGCCACCTTCCCTGGATGCTATATTCGCGTAGAACCAGTGGGAATGTTTGAAATGTGGGATGAAAAAGGCCCCGACCAAAAAATCCTCTGTGTACCTGTCAGCGATCCCCAGTGGAACTGGGTCAAAGACCTCGAAGATGTCCCCACACATATTTTGAAAGAAGTGACACACTTCTTCCAGGTTTACAAAGAACTGGAGAAAAAGAAAACCCGCGTGGGAGATTGGCATCCCAAGCAGGCTGCTCTTCGAATCATCCAGGAAGCTCAAGAGCGATACAGACAGAACCACAGCTCCTAACGATGTTGAAGCAGAGCCGAAACGGGAACAAGCTGTACGCCAGATGCAATAATTTCCGGCAGCATGCGCCATAGAGCCTGGGCGGTATTGATCCGTACATGACCGATAATAATCGCACTTCCTCTGCGCTGCGCCAGTTCTAAACCCTGGCGGATCTGAGCCATGATCTGTCCCTCTTCGTTAATATTGTCGATAAAAAGATCGTTAACGGCATAAGGAACTGCCAATTCCTCAGCAACCTGTCCAGCCACACTGGTGTGAATCGTATAGCTGTCTAAGAAAAACAAATCTGTATCCCGCAGTACTTCGAAAACGTTCTGCATCACACGGGTATCCGACGTCGCCTTGGACCCCATGTGGTTGTTTATGCCCACGACAACGGGCAAATGGCGCAGATTAGCCATGAGCTGAGTCCTAATCTCTTCCTCATCCATATTCAGGTAGATAGCACCAGGGCCTGGACTGAGTGTCAAATCGAGAGGTTCCATAGGCTGGTGTAGAATGACTTCATGTCCCTTTTCCGCAGCAGCATTGGCAATTTTCACAGATGCGGGCATATAAGGGAGGACGGCAATTGTGAGCGGCAGCGGATATTCCAAGAGCTGCCTGGCAGCGAGGGAATCATAGCCCCAATCATCAATCACTACTGCCAATTGGGGTGGTTGGCTCACTGCCTCTTCCTTCGCTGCAGCTCCCTGCATCTTCCGTATCGCCGTCGGGTTTACTTGAGAAAACTTCCACGTCTTGGCAGTAATAAATTGATTAGCACCAGGAAGACGAACCAATGAACCAAGCAGGTACCCACCTGGTATCCGCTCCAAAACCAAGCGCTGATCATTGGCTAGCAGTTCAGAAACAAGCTGCGGAAGAATTTCATCCAAGCTGGCCCCTGGCTCGGCAGGCACGAGGAACCATTCCTCTACCTCTTCGCTCCAGGTAAATACTTGGTCACCCGCCTGTTCTACGTGTTTTGCGACTGCTTCCTGTCTGTCTAAAGCGAGAAACCCTACTTCTGGCCAAAAATTGACCCAGTCAACACCTAGATCTATCTGGAAAAGCTCCAAGACTACAAAACTAGGCACCTGAGCTTGGCTCTCCTCGGCCCGCAGATTATTCCACTGAAATAGCAGAAGTATTCCGATCACTGACACCAATATAAAAGCTGCACCAGCCCAAACCAGCCCAAAAGCGGTCTTTTGCTGTTTCTTTTCCAAACCACTCACAATCTGTCACTTCCTCTTCCGCCGCAATCTCTGCCACAGCCGCTTCAAAGGAGGTTCACCCATCCGCATATAGAAACGCTGTCGCGGATGGGGTGCTGGAATTATTCCTAGAGGCGGCACTTTACCCCGGTACATAATGGTGCGCGTTTTCTGCGCACGTAGTTCGTTCTCCACTTCAAATACTGGATCTACAATCCAAGGAGACAGCTGATCAATCAGCTCCGGTAAGTTCTCTACTGCTGTACCGTTTACAGCTCGAATCACATCGCCCGGCCCCAGACCCATCTTGTCGGCGGGCGAATCAGGGTGTACTGCCAAAACCATCACGCCGTCATCAGTTTGAAACACTGGTGGTCTGACCTTTTCTCCCCTCTGACCTAAGTATATCACAAGCTCATGACCTAGAGGTGCGAAGAGTACAGCTGCAAAGGCCAGAGCAGAATAGCGATCTGCTAGGAGAGCCAAACCAAGGAGCGCCAGACTATAAATGGACAAGAAAAAGGCACTCCGTCGAGCTTTGGCTTTGGGCAGTTCGGCAACGGCGAAATCACTGTAACCTAAGGCTGCGATTACCGGAAACAGCATGTAAATTATGGTCTGTCCCTCAGGGACTTCAAGCCCAGACGAAAAAAGCGGCCACCAATCAGGCATGGCAACCACGTCCAGATCGATGCCTGTGTCCAACATCATCAATCCCAAGAGCGCCACAAAGGGAACCGGCCAGAACTTCTGCAGCGAGAATCCTCCCACCACTTTTTCTCCATGTTTGAAGTAGATAGGACTGGCACCGTGATAACCATTCACTGCGATCAAGAAAGACTCAGCGAGATGGAGAATGGCAACCAGGGCCATAAGAGATGGTATATTCACCTGCGGATAACCAGCCAGCAGCGAAAGCATACCAATTATTCCACCTGCGTAAGAAAAGCACAGAAACCGGGGGTGAATAAACATGAGCAGCAGTGCTGTAATCCACAGGTAGGCAATCCCACTATCGGATAAGGAAACACCCAGCCCTACAAACAGCACTGTAGCGAGAATACCTCCAATCAGTCCGTAGATCATCGCCGTTGAGGTTTCGATCAGCGGATTGATGCGGTTGAGTCCAAACAGCCGCTGTTCATAAATCTGCACCTTCTGATACTGGCGGTAGATGAAAAAGAACACCACACCGATAATGAGTACATAGGTGATATCTGTCAGCATCAAGGGGAAGGTCCTAAGAACCAGTACCACCAATTCCCACAAATTCGTCAATCATCCTACCTCCATGTGCAAACATCCTGGCGCGGGCCAGGATGTTCAATACTTAATTAGCTTCTAGCTGGCTGCGCAAAACCTCTAAACCCTTTTCTAATTGGGCATCATACTCAGCCGTGCCTAGATAGATAGCTTCTTCCTCTTCTGGAGTGACCTCAACGACAATATCTGGAGTAATGCCTTCTCCATTGATATTGTGTCCGCCGGAAGTGAGATAACCTTGTTCTGTGATGGTCAGTGCACTCCCGTCGCGCAGAGGATAGAGCGACTGCACTAAACCCTTTCCAAAGGTAGTGGTTCCCACTAGTACAGCCAGATCATTGTCACGCAGAGCACCAGCCACAATTTCAGAAGCGCTGGCGCTGCTGCCGTTAATCAGCACAACAATCGGTATCGGTTCTCTGGTACCAGCCGCCTCTGCCATAAATGGCAGGCGATTGCCATCCCGGTCTTCAAGATAAACCAGAGGAGCATCCTTAACAAACTCATCTGCTACGAGCAAAGCTGCATTCAGAGTTCCTCCTGGGTTATTCCGCAGGTCCAGGATTAGGGCCCGCATTCCTTGGTTATCAAGATTTTCGAGCGCCTCAACCAGCTCAACATAAGTACGATCGGAAAAGTTTGTAATTTGGATATACCCGATCCCATACTCAGAGTCAATTATCTCTGCCTCTGTGACTGATTCTACATTAATTAATTCTCTGATGATGTGAACTTCAAGAACCTCTTCGCCGCGACGAATGGTCAAATCGATTGGTGTGTTTTCTTCACCACGCATAATGCTAACTGCCTCATCGAGGGTCATAAAGGTTGTTTCTTTCCCATCGATTGCTATAATCCGATCATTAGGACGTAAACCAGCCCGTTCTCCTGGAGTGCCCTTGATCGGAGCCACAACTGTCAGTCCCTCTTCCTGCATGCCCACCACGATACCAATGCCGCCATACACACCAGTAGTGTTGTTGATCATATTCTCATAAGCAGCGGGATCCATGTGGCGCGTATAAGGATCGTCTAGAGCTCGGCTGAGCATCCCATTGATTGTTCCAGAAGCAACATAACCTTTAATTAGTTCCATTGTGCTCACAGGCTGAAAATAATGACGAGTAGAAACCAGAGCAATTACATCAATCACGGTGCCCAGCTCTTTGAAACGGAACTCGGTTCCGCCTGTAACTGCATTGGTGAACGCCGAACCATAACCTACTAACAGCGAGAGCACAAGCAGCAATACTGCACCCCAAACCAGTCTGCGGCTCACCACATCACCATCTTTCTCTACCATAAAATAATATGAATTCAGAAGCAGAACAATAACTAATCCTAATTATACTGCATTGCACCCCAGCTTACAATGTTAAATCCCGGACAAGTCTCTCGTCTATAGGCGGCGGAATCCTTCACCAAGGACTTCATGCACATCAGAAATGACGACGAATGCTCGGCTGTCAATATCCCGCACAATATCCTTTACTTTAGCTATCTCAGTCCTACCTACTGTAATCAGCAGCATCTCGCGCTGAGTACCCGTATAAAGCCCTCTTGCTTGCAAGCCTGTAACACCACGATCCATGTCTTCCATCACCCGCTTGGCAATCTGATCAGAATGATCCGAGATCACCAATACTGCTTTGGCATAGCTCTGCCCTTCTTGAATCAAATCGACAGCTTTCGTAGTGACAAAGACCGAAAGAAGCGCATATAAGGCCAGCTCAGGGCCAAAAACCAATCCGGCTAGCAAAATAACGATACCATCCACAAATAACAGAGCTTGACCTACACTCATAGGCAGATACCGAGCCACAAGTTGAGCGGCCATATCAGTGCCGCCTGTCGAGCCACCAAACCTAAATGCCAGTCCTAAACCTATTCCGGCTATAACTCCACCATAGATTGCGGACAGCAGCGGATCCATTGTTAATGGTAAAGCCACTTGGTTCATCAGGTCGATCACAACCGATAAGGCAATTGAACCAAACAGGGTCTTTACCCCAAACATGGGGCCAATGATTCGCAGACTCAAAATAAACAAAGGTACATTCAGCAAAATCATGGTGAGGCCCATGGGTACGTTCAGCGTGTAAAGGAGTACCGTGGCTAATCCGCTGACTCCACCAGCTGCGATCTTATTAGGCACCAAGAAAAAGGAAAGGCCGAATGCTGTCACCGTAACCCCAAGCAGTATGCCAAGATAGCTCAGCAGTTCTTTACGCCAGCCTTCCAACTTCACCCTTTCACACTCTCCCCTCTAAACAACCGCTCCCAAATTACCGCTGCCATGAACTGCGGAATGGCCAGCGCCCGCCGAAAACGCCACGGCTGACGGAGCAGTCGATACAGCCATTCAAGGTGAATGCGTCTTATCCAGAGAGGTGCCCGCTTATCCACGCCGGCCCACACGTTGAAACTACCACCCACACCAATGGCAACTGGTACTTTCAAACTAGCTAAATGGGCTGCTGCCCACTTCTCCTGTCGCGGTACTCCAAGGGCTACCAGGAGAATGTGAGGCTGTGTCCTTCTGATGAGTTCCAGCACCTGCGGTTCCGTGGTCTTGTCAAAGAAGCCGTGGTGCTGTCCTACGATATTCAGCCCTGGAAAGGCTTTCTGCATTTCCGCCCCTGCCCGTTCGGCCACTCCAGGCTCTGCTCCCAGCAGGAAAACACGCCAACCCGACTGCGCAGCCGCAGCCAGCACAGCTTCCATAAGTTCAATGCCAGGAACCCGTTCTGCTAACGGGCGCTGCAGAATCCGGCTGGCCCACACCACCCCTATGCCATCGGGCACCACCAGATCTGCCCTGCGGAGGATCTCTGCCAGCAGCTGATCAGTGTAGGCAGTCATCACCATCTCTGGATTGCAGGTCACTACAAGATGCGGTTTATCCTTTTTTGCCACAAAACCGCGAATGCGTTCTACAGCTTGTTCCATTGTAACATTGTCAATTCTAACACCGAGGACATCAGCCTGGCCAGCTTGTCTTACCACGATTTATCCCTCCAACACCTGCCGCAGCAGATCCTGGTTGCGCGCCGCATATTGGCGCAGCTGTTCTAACTGATGAGTTTGTTGTTTGCGGTTTAGATCAATATTTTGAAGCACTTCTTGAGTCAAACGGGGCACAAGGTCCAATTCGACCAGCTCCACCCAGCGGCTGCCCAGCTGCTCGCAGGCAGAATGAATCTTTGGGTCATAATTAACGGCAATGGGGACAGCCCCGCTGAGAGCTCCGAGTATAACACCATGCAGGCGCATACTGATAAACAGCTCCAACTGTCCCAATTCTTCGCGGAAATTATTAAGCCCAAGGGGTTCACCGAGCTGAAGCTGCGGAAGATGTCTCTTCAACATCCGACCCAACTCGGCATCACCGGGGCCGATCGGTATAAATCTGAGGACGCATCCCTGGGCGAAAACTAGGTTAAGCACCTGCACCCAATTACGAAACTGCTGCCGCCACTTCGGATAAGGCCGCAAATTCAAGCCAACTATGGGTTTTCCACGCGATTGCCTTGAAACGTTAGTGGCCGCCCATTGAAACACGGGGTCGACAGTCCGTGCATCGGCTGGTACCGGTACCTTGTGCTTCTCTAGAAATTGCGCACTATAGGAATCTCGCACCGTAAATCCTACACTGCGTCGAAAAACACGTGCCACTAATTTCTTATAAAGCCCTGCCCCAATGGGACCAATTCCGTGACCATATAGAACGAGCGGCACATTGCGTCGCAGCCCCATCTCGATAATTCCTAAATAATAGGGAATGCTGCGTTTACTCGTCACGTCCTGAAACAGGGAACCGCCGCCGCTGATCAGGAGTGTGGCCTGCCCCAGAATCTGCCAAATCTGACTAGCGTTATAGCGATCCACAGTTTGCACACCATGGACTGTTCGGGTATAATCCTTATTTCCTGTCAAAACCACTATATCCTGGCGAGAAACTCCAAGATCAGTTAATCCCTCGCAAAGTACCTTCAGAATTGCTTCATCGCCCAGATTGCCATAACCGTGATACCCCGAGACCACGATCACCCGTGAACAACCCCTTCCCTAGCTGATACAGCTGATAGACAGTCCATCCAATAATATACCCGAAAACCAAGCCATATCCTGTTCGAATCAAAGTCACCAGAAGGGGCGTATGAATGTGGCTGAAAGTATTCACCATTGAGAGCTGGCCTATAACTGCGACCGGCATCAACCAGGCAGCCTTTCCACGCCGTTCCCTTAATAAGATATACAGCGCTGGATGCCCAATTAAGAACTCTTTTGTGCGGGGACGAACCACCAGTACCTTTTCGAGAAACTCACGCAGCACGATCTCCATATTGGCGACAGGAAGTCCAAAGTTCCCGGTCCGCAGAATATAGACTGCTCCGGCTCCTGCTAAACACGTCCCCCCAACCACCAGCAGTTTTAGTGGTATAGAAAGATTCCAAAGGAAACTCAGTTGGCTGCCAAGCTCCCGCCTACTTTTAATCGGCAGAATCGGTTGAAAAACAACCGCTAGAGCCATTATGCCAATGGGCAGAATGTGCATTAGTTTCACTCCACGAAACTCGGCAACTTTTATCAAATACTCGGTTCCTGTTAAGCAGCCTGCCACCAAGAAGCCGCCAGCGATTGATACAGCCGAAATACTGGCGAAGCGGCTTATAGTGGAGCGCCCTGCCTGTACCTGAAAAGCTAGACAGGGAAAAACGACTGCAGCCAACAGAGCCATTCCCTGCTGCGCAAGAGTCAAATTCACAGAAGATAGGGTTATAGAAAACAGCAAGCCTAACGCTGCTCCAAGTGCATACATTACGGCAGGGAGCTTAACCCAGGCGCTCGTCAACAGCGCCGCACCTGCCCATATACCTATCCAGACAATGGTCCGCTGCCATGAGGGTACCTGCCACGCGGGAAAAGGCCTACTTTCTCCCAAGGTGAAGCCTGCAGAACGAAGACCGGAAGTCAGATCGGTCAAGATCTGCAGCGTAGCCTGCCAGGGATCTTCGCCAGTCAAAATGGGACGCAGATAGAGAACCCGAATGTTGCGCTCCTTCGCGGCTCGCAGATAGCGCGCCGTAATGCGCTCCGAACTGAGAGCTTCCATTTCCCGCTGGTTGATACCATGCACACGAACCATCCGTTCAGGAGGTGCCAAACCTGGGAAACCTTTCTGCTGAGCAAACTCTACAACGCCGATCTTAGCATCTAGATCAGCTAACAGCTGAGCGTAATCCCGCACGTGATAGGGAAAACCTGGACTTTCTACTCCCCCAAGAATCACAAAATTGGGAGAATGGTCGAGCCACTCATCAGAGAGGCCCCAGGGAGGGTTGCTGAGTCGAGGAGCAGCCTTCATGCCTGCTGTTTCAACGACAGCAAAAGCATCCTTCGGATAAATGGTCGGCTGATCCCACAGGTTGTCCAATTCATGGGCATGCGACTCAAGATATTGTCCAATTTCATCAGGAACAAGTTCACCGGCCAAAGCCAGCTCAAGCAAACTATATGCCGGTACAGCAATGGTAGTTACACCCTGCTCCCGCAGTTCCTTGAGAATATCTACCATATCCAGGCCAGTGTAGCTGGCCAAATGCTCAAGTCCTCGATAATCATAAACCAACTCCACAACCCGCTGCTGTCTTTCCATCTGGATGCGCTGCACAGCTGTGATTCCGCTGACTGCCACCGCTAGACACACCAACAGCCACAGAAGCCTCCGCATAAGTCCACTCCTATTCCCGCACTTCTTCAATTGCTAGCTCAATCCCCCCATCATCCACCAGAATACTGGTAATCTCGATGGGAAATGGAAACTGATCCAAGTCGATGTTGAAGCTGAAAAACTGGTACAGCATCTCGACCAATGCTGGTGGGGCTGCCGCATCTTCGACCATTAAACCAGTAGGTACTACCCTCACCATGGTTGGTCCAGCAATTTCAAGCCTGCCTTCTAAAGCCAACTCCCAGGGAACATTCAGAAAATATAAAATGCCTCTTACCTGCAGTTTCCCTTCTCGAGCTTGAACTTGCAAGTCTTGAATCTGCGAAACGTGTTCTCTAAAATATTCGTTCAAGCCCTGCTCAGTTACGCGGGCAGAAATCTGAAGAAACTCAGAGCCGGCATACCAAAACTCCCTCTCTTTAAAGAGAGCCCAAGGATGAAACCGCAGGTCTACTGCTTTAAGCCGTGCGCTCTGAATCGGAAGACCAGCCGTTGACCCGTCTGCAATCACGATTTCCACCTCAGGGACACGGCCTAGGAGTAAACTCCAACTGCCGTGCCATGCTAAATCAATTTCAACTTCTTCAGCATGAAACTGCTCCTTTATATAATCCTGCAGTTCTGCTGTGAATCTTGGCAGTAAGACATGTCGTGGTAAAAAGACCGCTGCCGCAAATAGGATCAGGACAGCAGCCACCCAGAAATAACGCTGTTTCACGTGCTGTTCCTCCTAAAAAAGGGGCTTTCTTCACAGACGAACTCCATCCATGAAGAAAGCCGCAGCATCTACTTCTTCATCTTCAGATATGCTTCGATGAATGGATCGATCATGCCATCCATGACAGCTTCAACATTACCAATCTCTAAATTGGTACGGTGATCCTTCACCATTGTATATGGGCAGAACACATACGAGCGAATCTGGTTTCCCCAGGCAATCTCGCTCTGTTCACCTTTGAGCTCCATCAGGCGTGCCTGGCGTTCCTGCTCCTGCCGCTCTGCCAGACGAGCACGAAGAATCTTCATCGCAGCCTCCCTATTGGCGTGCTGCGAACGTTCAGATTGACACTGTACCACAATGCCCGTGGGAATATGGGTAATGCGGATAGCAGAATCGGTTTTATTCACATGCTGTCCTCCAGCACCACTAGCCCGATACGTGTCAACTCGTAGGTCGTCGGGACGGATTTCGATCGTGTCATCGTCGGTGATCTCAGGCAGGACTTCCACCGACGAGAACGACGTATGCCTTCTACCAGAAGCGTCAAAAGGCGAAATTCGAACCAAGCGATGTACACCCTTTTCGGCTCGCAGATAACCATAAGCATTCAAACCGCTGATTAAGAGCGTTACGCTCTTAATACCTGCTTCATCACCAGGCTGGTAATCAAGGGTTTCGACTGTATATCCCCTTGAATCAGCCCAGCGGGTATACATGCGCAGAAGCATAGAAGCCCAATCCTGTGACTCTGTTCCACCCGCTCCTGGGTGGATGGAAAGAATCGCGTTGTGCGAATCGTATTCTCCGTCTAGCAGAGCAGAGAGTTCCAAGGCAGCGACAGCCTTTTCTAGATTGGCAACGTTATCTTCCAGTTCAGCTTCAAGAGACTCATCTGGTTCTTCATCGAGAAGCTCACACAGTGCTTCAGCGTCTTCATACTGACTATATACAGAGGTCCATGCTTCGATGGCCCGTTTGAGAACGCTGATCTCTTTCACCACGCCTTGCGCAGCGTCCTGGTCATCCCAGAAACCAGGTTCAGCCATTTTAGCTTCCAGCTGAGCGACCTGGTCTAGTTTCTCATCAATGTCAAAGATAGTTCCTCATTTCAGCTAATCTTTTGCCAAGAGCAGCTAATCGTTGTTCCATAGGTTTAACCTACCTTCCACAGCACTTTTTATATTTCTTTCCACTGCCGCAGGGGCAGGGATCGTTGCGTCCAACTTTCTTTTCTACTTTACGGGGCTGAGGCTTAGCCGCCTCTCCATCCCCTCCTTGATACTGCGCTCCCTGCAGGCGGTCTTTAGGCTGAGCCTGCGCTGGGTCTACCAATCGCACTCTAAAGAGAAGCTTTAGACAGTCTTCTTGAATATTGGCCACCAGCTGCTGGAACATCTGGAATGCTTCAAAGCGGTATTCCATCAGCGGATCCTTCTGCCCAAGAGCTCTCAGACCTATGCCTTCCCGCAGATCATCGATCTCCCGGAGATGCTCCATCCAGCGGTTGTCTGTAACCTGAAGAAGTACCAGCTTCTCGATGCGGCGCATAATTTCGGGGCCGTACTCCTCTTCTCTCCGTGCATACACTGCTAAAGCTTCTTCCCGCAGTGACTCTGCAATCTCCGCGGAGGTCATTCCCTGCAGCTGTTGTACCGTCAAAGCCGAGGAATGCCCAGTGATTTCTTCATAAGCCTTGAGAAGACCATCCAGATCCCATTCATCCGCCTTCAGCTTCTCATCAGCATAGTGTTCTGCTAAGCGCTGGAAAACAGTGGCGAATATCTCTTCAATATGGTCACCAATTTCCTCATTAAGCAGAACCCTGCGCCGCTGGGCATAGATGACTTCTCGCTGCTTATTTAAGACATCGTCATACTCTAAGACCTGCCGGCGAATTTCAAAGTGGCGAAATTCCACTTTCTTTTGGGCATTTTCAATCGCCTTGCTGATCTGGGGATGATCGATAGCTTCATGATCTTCCCAACCAAGGCGCTCCATCAACCCCATAACTCTATCGGAGCCAAACAGACGCATTAGATCGTCTTCTAAAGAAACATAGAAGCGCGACGAGCCAGGGTCACCCTGCCGTCCGGATCGGCCTCGCAGCTGATTGTCGATACGCCGCGACTCGTGCCGTTCCGTACCGATCACATGCAGACCGCCTAGTTCCTTCACACCTTCACCAAGGACGATGTCAGTTCCGCGGCCTGCCATGTTGGTAGCAATGGTTACCATACCCTTCTGACCGGCTTGAGAGACAATCTCTGCTTCTTTTTCGTGGTTCTTCGCGTTCAACACTTGATGGGGAATACCTTTGGCTTGGAGCATGCGGCTCAGCATTTCAGATTTCTCGATGGAAATCGTACCAACCAAGAGCGGCTGCCCTGTTTTGTGCCTTTCTTCAATTTCGCGCACGACTGCTTCGAACTTAGCCTTTTCTGTCTTGTACACCGCATCAGGATAATCCACGCGGATCATAGGCATATTGGTGGGAATTACCACTACGTCCATGTTATAGATCTTGATGAATTCTTGTTCTTCTGTCTTGGCTGTACCCGTCATACCTGCCAACTTATTGTACATCCGGAAGTAATTTTGGTACGTGATAGAGGCCAAGGTCTGGCTCTCCTGCAGGACGGCCACACCTTCTTTTGCTTCGATTGCTTGATGCAAACCTTCCGAATAGCGGCGTCCAGGCATCAATCGACCCGTAAATTCATCAACAATCACTACTTCGCCGTTGGTAACAACATAATCCCGATCTCGTACAAAAAACTCTTTGGCTTTCAAGGCTTGGTTGAGGTAGTGGTTAAGCTCAAAGTGCTGTTCATCGAAGAGGTTTTCGATGCCGAGGATTTTCTCGACTCGAGCAAGTCCTTCTTCGGTCATCGCGATGGTTTTGGCTTTTTCATCAACAGTATAATCTCGCTCTGCTCTGAGCTGCGGAGCAATCTGAGCAAAACGCACATAATGGCGCGCGCTATCCTCCGCTGCACCTGAAATAATGAGCGGCGTTCTGGCTTCGTCAATCAAAATGGAGTCGACTTCGTCCACAATGGCGTAATTCAGTTCACGCTGAACAAGCTGGCTTACATCGACTACCATATTGTCCCGCAGGTAGTCAAAACCAAACTCATTGTTAGTTCCGTAGGTAATATCTGAATGATACGCCGCACGCCTCTCTTCAAAGGAGAGCCCGTGGACGATAACCCCCACACTCAGGCCGAGAAATTCGTATACCTTACCCATCCACTCCGCATCACGTCTGGCTAGGTAGTCATTAACTGTGATCACATGTACTCCCTGGCCAGTAAGCGCATTTAGGTAAGCCGGTAAGG
This sequence comes from uncultured Peptococcaceae bacterium, assembly GCA_937988745.1. GTDB lineage: Bacteria > Bacillota > Limnochordia > Darwinibacteriales > Darwinibacteriaceae > JAAYMS01. Next base: position 4,175 of record CALKAR010000005.1, on the reverse strand, counting down.
TGGCAACAAGAGTCTTACCCTCACCAGTTTTCATCTCTGCAATTCGGCCTTCATGGAGGACAATTCCACCCATGAGCTGAACATCAAAGTGCCTCATATTTAGAGTCCTGCGACTGGCTTCACGAACAACCGCAAAGGCCTCTGGCAATAGATCATCTAGAGTTTGGCCATCTTGGAGCCGCTGGCGAAACTCATCGGTTTTTCTCCGCAGCTCAGCATCACTCAAACGCTGACAATCTGGTTCCAAACTATTAATGTGCTTCACGATTTCTCCGAGGCGCTTCAGCTCCCGGGCATTTCGATCAAATTTGCTTTTTAAGAATTGGAGCACTATCATTCCTCCATTTGGGAAGCTTCTCTCAATGTTATTATTGTACTACGCGCCCTAATCATTTGCAAACTAACCGCGGTAAGTCTGCTCCCGATTACCAGCGTCGATCAGGGCCCACATACCGCCTGTTACTAGGGAATGACCGCCGAGCAGGACTGGAATCGGTGCGCTGAAAGCAGCGGCTGTAAATTCGCGCAGCTCAGGATGAGAGATAAGTTCGAGAGCACCCACATCAGAGGCAAAGCGATCTGCCTGAGACAACTTCCATTTAAAGTGTTCGAACAGCACTCGTGTATCCAAGACCGCACCACGACAGAACTGGGATAAGAACTCGAAGAATTCGACATAGCCCAGGGATTCTATTAGGCGGCCTACCAGAGAAACGACCTCACCTCGGCGGTCCCGGCCTAGGGCCTTCATGCCCCGCTCCTCGGAGAACAGCCGTATCCGGCAGCGCGTATGATTATCAAGGTAATCAAAAAGTTGAGCGCCGATACGGCCAAAGAGGACCAGCTCACCATTGGGATCACATAAGAGTGCCTTAATGGCATCATGGCGAGTATAATCAAGGTTTAAGTCGGCCAGCGCCTTCTTTGTATAAGGGCCAGCGTCTGGATGAACCGCTAAAATGAGCAGATCGCTGGGCGTATCAACGTCAAAACTTAGGCCTAGGGAACGCTGCAGTGGAATCAAGCGCAGGTTGGCCTCGTGGACTAGAGCGAGAGCCAGTACGTTGTCAATGTCTGGCAGACTAATCGTCTCCAGCGCGGTCCCTGGATTAAATCCTACAAGATCGGCCGAATAGTAGTTGTTAGCAATCACCACATTTTCATTTTGTTCCAGCAATTCAGCCAAAAAGAGGAGCTCATTGGAAGAAAGAAGGGGAGCTGCCGCTCCCCCCATATACAGCACACGTTCTAACCGCTCTTCCCGAACTACATCTCTAAGCAGACGGCCGAAGTGGAATGATTCATTCACATCGGTTGATACCACTTCCACCGGCACATCCATCTTCACCGCAGCCTGAGCCAAGCTGTCATAGGGTGTACAGAGAATGATGCGGGTAAATCCTGCGTGTTGAGCTTTCACCAGCTGGTCCAAGACAATGCCCTGCCGGGCGTGGCGCATATCCTGTTCCAGCTGTCCACCAGCAGTACCACCCTCAAAGATGACTAAACTTACGCTGTGGACCATCAATACTCAGGCTCTATCACACCGTAGTTTCCATCCCGGCGTTTATAAACAACATTGGTTTCTTCACTGGCAGAATTGATGAATACATAGAAGTCATGTCCGAGGAGCTCCATCTGCATAATAGCTTCTTCAACATCCATTGGCTTAATCGGGAAGCGTTTTGTACGAACGATCCGAGGTTCGCTCAACGGCTGCTCGTCCACAGCCCCAGATACCGGCAGTTCAGCAATTTTGGGTCCCTGCAGGCGCCGCTGAATACGCGTTTTATACTTGTTAAACTGGCGTTCAATGCGTTCGACACAGCTGTCAATCGAAGTATACATGTCAGATGTCTTGCCTTCGCCCCTCAGGATGAGGCCAGCAACGCTCAACGTTACCTCTGCAATGTGAATACCTCTTTCAATTCTGAGCATCACCTCAGCAGAGGCTTCGCGATGGCTACCGATGTACTTCTCCAGTTTGGCAACTTTCTTTTCGGCATAAGATCTGAGTGCGTCCGTCACTTCAAGGTTCTTACCTTTTACGACAATCCGAATTGCAGCCATGCCATTCACCCCTCTAGTCAAAAAATGTTGAGCTGCTATACTAGCAATATTCCCTAATCTTAATGGGAATCCTGCTCATTAGAAACCAAAAAAGGGCAGAGGTTTTGACCTCGCCCTTCTCATTCTCACTTACAGCTTAACTACATTGGAAGCTTGGGGGCCTCTTTCTCCTTCGACGATGTCGAACTGGACCGTTTGTCCTTCTTGGAGGGTTTTGAAGCCGTCTTCCTTAATCGCTGAAAAGTGTACGAACACATCTCCACTGCCGTCTTCCCGCTCGATGAATCCATAACCCTTTTCAGCGTTAAACCATTTTACTCTGCCTAGCATTGGTAAACATTCCTCCTAAAATCGAATCCCGGCCGACCAAACTTCCGGTGTTAGTCATAATGTAACATAAACCAAACACCGTGTCAAGATTTGTTTTGCGTTCTTCTGTCTTCTGGTAAGTCAGCCATCTGTTTAGATTTCTGGTACGCCTTGGCTGCTTGTTTCAACTGACTCTGCTTGGAGGTTACCCCACTTAAGTAATTCTTATACCCCTGGAGAAGCATTTCATTTTCTTTCTCTAGGGCCTCGAGCCGCTCTAAAACATGGACGAGCTCTGCTAACACCCTCTGCAGTTTTTCCAGCTCAAAACGCTCTCGTAGGCTGGCAGCCTTGATCATCCTAGGCAGAGAAAAACTAGTGGTGCGGTAGTATTTCACGATAACAGCTTGATGACTCTCAACATCCATCTGGTCGAGTCTGCTGATCAAATCCTGCTTCTGCTGTAAGGAAGTTATTAGATCATTCAGCTGACCCGCTTCCAGCAGATTTTTCTCCCGTTCAGCCATCTGAAGGATGGTCTTATAAATATCAACTTGCTCCTGATACGCTTCCTGCAGGGCTGCAATACTTACACTAACGCCGCCCATCGACCTGAGCCACCACCTGACGCCAAGTGTCTCGCAGTTCTGTCAAGAACCGCACGGCTTGGTCAATTAGGTCCACATCCTTCTTAATGTTGGCTTCAACCAAAAGCTCATAAATGAAGTTATACAGCTGGTAGAGATTTTCAGCAATCTCGCCTTGATCTAGGTCTAAAGAAATCATAAGTTCTGTTAAAATATCCTGAGCACGCAGAAGCTTGACATTGGCTTGCTCCATATCCTGTTCAACGATGCACTGACGTCCTTGATTCGCAAAGCGAATGGCGCCGTCAAACAGCATCAAAAGCAGATCGCCTTGAGACGCTGTAGCCACCTGCGTTTTCTTGTACATTTGGTATGCGTTTACGCTCACACCCTAACCCCCTAAGCCTTTTCATCAACTATTAAGCCCATTACATCCCATATGCGAGCAATCATATCGAGCAACTGCTCAGGTGGAATCTCTTTCAGCACTTCCTGGGTCTCTCTGTTTATTACCCGCACAATGATGCGGTTGGTGTCTTCGTGAATAGAAAACTCCAACCCGCGGTTTATCACTTCGAGAGCTTGACCCAAGTGCTCAGCAGCGGTAGCCAGGTCCTCTAAAGATACCTGCTCGTGAGGCTTCTGCTCCTGATATTTCTGTTCCTTAATGGTTTGACTCGCTGTCTGATTAACTCCCGAAACCTGAACCTTAGAATGGCTTTCAACTGTACTCTGGGACGCAAGAGCATGATTAGTCACGGAAAAGTCCACACGCAAAGTCATAATTTCACCCCGATATGGAAAAATCGTGCCTAATATATCTATCGTTATATTTAAAAGAAACTTTAGAAAGCAGCTGAGGTTGCGCGCTATTCAGAGGATTTTTCAGATTTCTGCGGAGCTCTATGAACAGCTAACGCCTCCTGAACCTTGCGTAAGTCGACCGCTGCCTTAAGAGCTGCACGAGCATTCTCGGCCTGTATTTCACGGTAGATCTCTTCGCGGTGAACAACAACATCGCGGGGTGCCTCGATGCCTAACTTCACTTGATCGCCGCGCACATCCACGACAATCACTCGTACATTGTCACCAATCATTATTCCTTGGTCGATCTTCCTAGTCAGCACTAACATAGAAGTCCCTCCCTGGACCATAGCCTTCCCTGAACTAGCAGACTTTAGACCATTTACGGCAAAATCTGTCAGGCAT
>CALKAR010000004.1 GCA_937988745.1 uncultured Peptococcaceae bacterium | reverse complement strand
CCCCTCAGTAGAACTAGAAAATAGAAAAGCGTGTCCAACATTTCGGACACGCTTTGGACTTGATTTTATATCAGTCATTGAGGTCAAGTGTTCTTCGCAGAGCATCTATAGCATAACGACGCTGCAGTTTATAGTGTATGAACTGGTTTTGGTAGTTTCTTAGACATCCATAGCAGCTCGTATCTTGAGCAGTTCCTCCACAGTGACAGTTTTCCACGATATGCAGTGCAGTTTTCAAAACCAGCACACAGTTGTCATCTTCCAAAATGCGCTTTACGTGGCCAGCCCCACCGGGTACAGTATCGAAAAGAATAATGCTCCGACGTCCCATTCGGTTGACATACAGCGTTGCGTCGATGTCCTGCCTATCGATTTCTAATGCAGCCGATAATCCCTCCACAACACTATACATGAAAGATTCCCAGTACCCTTCTTCAGGTACCAGTCCAGCCAGAACTTGGGAGAAATCAATCTCAACGATATCTGTCTCAAAATCATAGCCAAGAGAGACCCGTTCGAACGATCCTTTGCAGTCTCTTCCAAACGAGTTACTGTGCTTATCAGGCACGTTGTCCAACGCGCCAAATCCGCAACTCCGGCAGATATAGAATCCATAACCACGACCATTATTTATAACGGTTAAGACGCCATGGGCATGTGTTCGTAGTTTTATGACGTTTCCTCCTATGACAACTTCGCGAGCAAGATTCTTGTCCTGATCGACAACGTCGCTGATACCGGAGAAAAACTTCCTACTCGAATAGGTACGCTCTGGTCGTTGGCTGCCCGGCACCTTAGGCTTGCCTTCAGCTATGAAACCAAATTCGGGGACTATAAACGTGTGATTGGATGTTTGACTCGTACCGCATACTGGACATTCTTTTGCAATATCGACATCAAGGAACGCCTTTTCAAAATAACCACATCGGCACTGCAGGTAGCTGTAGCGTACAAACTCTTTCGATGGAACCTTCTTAAGATATCGACTGGTCCAGACCTTGCCGTTTGCTACCACCTGACTACCAGGGGCATATTCCGATATCGCAATCTGCATATCCCTACTTAAATCTATGTTTCGAGCATCAGAGGTGTGGAAATTTACATCTAAGTTCACAACATCGACCGGGAATCCATATTTAGGCAGGATATTTTTCTGAGACAAATAACCTATCAGAGGTCTCTGTACAATCGTATTGCGAATTTTCTGCAGGCGATCTGCTTGACGATATTGCTCAGCAGAAAGCGCCTCTTCAAGAGCATCATTTAGGGCCTGAACATCAGCATTGTATTCAGAAACGACTTTGTTCATCACCCCTTCAGCATTGTACATTTCTTCTACCCACGACCAATCAGTCAGACCGAGCTCCTCCTGAATTGACTGCGGAATTACATTCTGGAGAGCAAGCTGTAAGGCCTTAGGTCGGTTGTCGAGGAACGTCTTCAGCCGACTAGGACCATCGTTCCCAAAGAAATCGCCTACCGTACCAAAGAACTCCGGATGTTGCCGCCAAAAATGGGCGAATGCACACGCATACATATGCCGTCGAGCAATTTTGGTGTTGGTCAACTCGAAATGTGGCGGTCGTACTACGCCGCTGATCATTTTTTCCGGCTGCCGGAATTGGCTGAAGTCATGTGAAGACAGACGTGCAAATGTTAGAGCATAAGCAGTAGAATCTGTTCTTCTACCCGCTCTGCCAGCGCGCTGCGCGTAGTTGGCTGGGGTAGGCGGAACGTTCTTCATAAAAACTGTTTCTAACTCACCTACATCAACACCCAATTCAAAGGTAGTGGAACAGCTAAGGACGTTGATATCACCCTTAATAAACCTTGTTTGTACTTCGGCAGCGTATTCTGTTGCTAACTGAGCGGTGTGCTCATGTACTTCCATAGGCTCTGGATTTAAGTTTAGATATAAGTATCGATAGTGATTGTCTTGTAGCTCAGAATCCAAATCTACCCTGTGAAGCTTACCACTACACCGAAAACCAGGGCAAACGCCTCGAATGTTAAATCGTGTAACTTTGAAACAAGTGTCGCACCGAAAATACGCGACTGCCGGATTTTCGCGACCGGGCATAACCTTATATACAGCGGGATCTAGCTTATATATTTTCCCTGCTCCATTTGTGTGTTCCGTCTTGATATACTTATGTAGCGGACTCATATAGTGGGTGATCGCTTCGAACATCTGTCCTAAAAGAGTCACTGTATCTGGAATTCGAGTTCCTGTATGATCAGCCTCAAGTAAACGCACTAAATAATCCAGGCGAGTGTTGGAAAAAGCCCCTTCAGCAGGCAACCAACCTTTTAACGAATACCCAGCTGGATGCCTCTTTACAGCAGGAGGTCTCCTCAGCCAAAAACCACCTTGCTGATTCTTAGGAGCAAAAGACTCGTCCTGAGGACTAACAGATTCTGGGTATTCAACGGCCAAGTTATATCGAAATTGATCCAAGAAGAAACTGTACAAATCCTTTGCTTCCTCTTTCGTAAATCCGGCTTGTTGAAGAAATGGCATTGTAAACAGGTGTTCGCTGTGCTCAATGCGATCATAATCTGGTTCGAAGACCAACAGTCCCATGTTTTCAAGGCTCCATAGGCCTGTATCAACTGAGAATTCTCGCATGATCCACTTCCAAACCTCATGCGATAGGGTTTCATGGGATTCTTTGGTAAAGCCCATAGCCTTTACCTCGGTGGTTACTCGTCGGTTTAAGTCCGCCAAGCTCCAACGGTTTGTTAGACAATCTGTGCGATATTTCTCTAGAGTTTTTACAAGCAGGCTTCTGGCCGCAAGGTCACGGTATGTCGAGCCGAGATATGGTGCGAAATACGCGGCGTTCTGCCTACTATCGGAAAAAACTAGAAGTTGCTTGGTTCGTTTCGCTTCTTTCGACGGTGCAGCTTCCCTAAACCACAGAGCAAACTCGTCGTCTTCCATATCTTCCTGACGAACTTCCATTATTCGGCCTGGTATTTGTTGGTACAAAGAAGTGGCTAGAACACTCGAAACCGCATCTTCTGATAAATAGAATCTCCGTACAACCGATGTCCTACTATTTACAGCACCACAAAGCCCGCACTTATGTATAGATCTCCCTCGTGTATTTGCTTTGAGGACACGAACAGTTCGACTTTCAGAACAACCACATATTTTATCTTGGTGTTCAGAACCAATGCCACCGCAGTGCACACAAAGGCGATACCACTGGTATTTGGGAAGATCAATCCCAAGTCCTTCCAAAAATTCATCTTCGTTTTCTGTTTCTACTATATCGCTGGTTGCTAGGGCAAAATACTCCACGCTGCTATTTGCGGCAGCCTGATATTGGTTTTTTATAGGTTCCAAATATTCATACCCGGTAGAATCTCGCGCCAACTCGCCTATTAGGTAAAGGCCATTACAGCGGGTGCAGGCACCGATTTCGAAAGCACGATAGTCATGCTCGGCATAGCGGATGCGGTTGATCCGTTCGAGATATATTCGAGGATTATCAGTCAAAACTATGAAGGCACCTTCCAGGGCTTTCACTAAAAAATGGAATCTCGCAGGTAGCAGGGGATTGTCTGCAGAACGAGAACGCGCCCGATTGCAGAGATCAACCAAGGCAGTCGTATCTTCTACAGCCGTTTCCGTATCACCAAAAACCTCTGTGGCCAGGTGAGTTACCTCTACGGGTCCTTCCTGCATAACGGTTATCATTTGACCGACACCGGAATCTCCTCGAAGCAAATGGTATAGAGCTTGAGCGGGGTCGTTATCAATAACTGCCATAACCTTAGCTATAATATCATGTGGGACATTCGAACACTTGAGTATCTCGTGCACTTCATCTGGATTACGATTCGAACTATCCAGCCAAGTTAAGAGGGCTTTATACATCGAAGGAACCGGCGTACCCCAGAAGACATCTGCATCAGCGGCATAGTCTAGCCGAGTCGCAGTGATGATATCCGATTCGGTAAACTCTTCTTGAAATAAAGATGAAGCAAACTTAGCTACTGCAGTAGCATCTTTGCTTCCTTCACCGAGGGAGGCACTTGTTAAGATACAGCGCAATTGCCCCTCTCTAACACCGATGGCGTCTTTGAGGCGCGCTAACAGCATTGCCATCTCGATTCCCTTAGCACCAGCAGACGAATGAGCTTGATCTATTACTACAAACTTCCAATTTCTAGCATAGGGACCGTGAAAAAACACATTATCAGCAGGGCGAAGCATCAGATATTCCAGCATAGCGTAGTTCGTCAGCATTATATGAGGTGGAGAGGCCTTCATCTGTTCTCTTGATATGAGCTCGTTAGGCAGCGGTTCATTCTGATACATACGCACATACTTCGCGTGGGCATCTGCGTAATACTCCTCTGTCTCACCTGTATATATTCCAAACGTTATATTAGGCTCATCTGCTAACAGCCCTCGCAAACGCTTAATTTGATCATTTGCCAAGGCGTTCATGGGATAAAGGAGCAGAGCCCTAACCCCAGGATTGAGCGTCCCGTTCTTTATTTCCTCAAATAAATGGTTAAGAATGGGAATCATGAAGCACTCGGTCTTCCCGCTGCCTGTACCCGTAGCTACAACCACATTTCTTTCATCCTTACAGATCCTTCTTACGGCCTCCTCTTGATGCAGATACAAAGGACGGTCTAGAGGAAGTCTATCTGTCTGAAGCCTGGCTAGATGAGATGACAATACATTTTCATTTATCAGCTCTTCAATAGTGCGCCCATGTACGAAGGGCGGCGTTACCTCCAAGATAGGACCACGAGCAAATCTACCGGGCTCCCTCAAGGCATTTTTTATTTGCACATTAAGACGCTCATCATTTAGACGAAATGTCGTTGTAATGTAATTGCAGTAACGCTCAAAAATCTCTCGTGAAGCAGTAACCGGGTTAAAGGTCATTGCTCATCATCCTCCATCAATACGAACTCTAGCTCGTCTAGTGGACCCATGACATGGGAACCGGGATGGATTTCCCAGAATAACCTACCTTCATGTGGATCATATTGGACTCCATCGTAATCTGCATCCCACAAATAGGGAATGGTGTTGTTTTCTGTATCCAAGTAAAACAAAACCATCTGTCGCTCATTCGATTGCTCAATATATCCAATCAGCAATTCCTCACCTTCGAAGCGCTGTGAGACCATGGATATATCAACTATCGGAAACTCCTTCGGCAGCTGATAACGGTGACCATTATATTTGAAAGACCTGATCCTTATACCTTCGTTCATTACTCGATTCAAAATCGCCTTCCTATTTGTCAGCTTCAAGACCGCGGACCAGCAGATGTTCTCCAGTCTTTCTGTCCCGAAAACACTGATACTCTCCTCGACATAGTATAGCTCGACATTAACCTTGAAGCTGGTTAACGCATCCTTCCGAATGTAGAAGTAGTCGGGATTGCTCCTAACTCTCCTATCAAACAATGGTTCAGCCGCATTATCAGACCAAAGGCGGAAGCGCAGAGTATCTAAGCGTAGGAAATCCGTCTTGAGGCTCAGTTCAAGCACATATTCATCATCTAATTCTGATTGGAAAATTTCAGCTTCACTGACTTCAACCCTTGGAAAGACATCCACTAATCGCACAACATCGCCGCTTCCACTCACACCAGTCCACCTAAGTTCGATAGCAGCTCTTTCCTCCAATCCGTCAAATAGATCCGCGAAATATTTTAGTGGCACTTCCACTCTCTCTTTTGAAACAGTGAACTCCATGTTTAGCCGTTTGAGGCTGTCGCCGACATTTATACGGCGAACCAACTCCGGATCTGCCTGGAACCTAACTCTTAGACTTTCTAGACAGCTGGTTTGAGAAGCCAAAATAACGTAAGGTGTATCTTGGATTTCGTCATCGCTGGCAACGATTTCTACCTTCCCACTCGGAACTCTCAGTTTAAACTCCTTCCAACCAACCCGTGCAAAGTAGACGCGAACATCGAGCTCTGATTCGCTGTGTATTGGAATAACGTACTCAGAGCCTTCCCGCACAGCTTCAGGATGCTGTAAAACACTACCAGTTGGCACCTTTATGCGAACACGATTACCTTCGTAATGAATACTCAACTGCTGCACAAGGCAAAACGCGTGCGTGAAGAGCGAGTAGTCTTGCCCATCTTTGACACTAATTTCAAACGTCTGCCACTTCGGTTTTCTCCAGGTACCGCCTATAAGGGATTCTATGTCAACTACCACGGTCTCCGAAGTATATTCTCTGCCAAACTGCTTCACCATTTCCTTCAAACTATGATGATGCAACAGCCCACCATTGTGGTATAACTCGATTATTATGTGATCGACTTCTTCCAAGAAGACTTTGTTTATCACCATGCGTGGCGAACCGGTTGCGACCGGCAAACCATCTTGAGTCATACCAGGAATCCAACGTAAATCTCTAAGTGAAATGCCCAAGAATCGGCTTGCCGAGATTACTATCTCGTCGCCTTCAGCTGTCGCGAATCGAATGCGATCCTCAATTATTTGTACCTCATACACAGAGTAACCATCGACATTGCAGGAATATCTATCTACTACGAGTGAACTATCTGTCTCCCATCTAGAAGAGGCTGCAACATAATAGAATCCGTTTGACAGCGGCTGGTTTGATGTTATGAGTTTTCCGTTGTGATCAAAAATCAAGACTTCATCAAGAGTTATAGGCCAATACTCAAAAAGGTTTATCCACCGAAAACTCACACCACGTAAGTCGGGACTCGTCAAGGGAATATCTAGAGAAGTCACTTGAATCTTACCAGTATTCATGTGGTTGGGAGCAGCGGTTCGATGTTCTTCCTGAGAACCATAATCGATCACATACTCAACCTTGGGCACATCTCGCACTTGAACATTTAGTTCCTGTTCAGGCAGCCTAAGTGTAATTTGACGAGTTTCCTTGTTAAATACCAGGATGGGCCTCTTCAATCGCTGTCGGCTGATCCGCAGAGCCGTCTTTGCTTTCGTCCGATTCGCAGGCGGAGATGTTTCTTCGGAACTAACGCCTTTGTCAACCACTATGCGGAAAGCATCCTGTGATAGCGCGGTCCTAATTCTAGGATTCATTCCTCGGTTGCGGTACCACTTCCGGATGGGTTCTACCATCCGATGATCCGCCTCTATTCGTTTCATTGAGCAAGCACGGTCAAGCATCCGTATGGTTGACTTGACAAAATCCTGAAACACCATAGGATTTGCAAGAGCAAGACTCGTCAAAGATGTCGTTAGGATTTGTCTGATGCTTGCATTGCCAAGATCCAAGTTTTTTGTCACGAACTCTTCCAGCTGTTTACGCTGCTTCATTACTGTATCGCGTCTGCTCTTTAACTGGCGGTATTCAGCAAGTGTATTGTGGCCCCTTTCATAACTGCCTTCTCCCAGTTTCATGATTTCTGTCATTATCTGTGCTCGCTTATCTCTGGTCACTGCCAAACGATTATGGCTAGTCTGCAGGGATCGCAATAACTCGTTCTTTATACTGTTAAGTCTCGCCAATTCACCCTCAAATGCCGAGACGACTTCGTTCGATAATACGCCGATGCTGTCATCTTCCGCGTGGTCCCTTAAAAATTCATCGAGCGACGCCATCGCTACTTCGCAATCACGGAATTCTTTAAAAAGCATTTTAATTTCCTCAAATTCCATTAGCGTACGTGATAGAGCCTCTGCGTAGGCTCCTATCTTCTCTTTTTCCTGATCCATTTGCGTCTTAAGTTCGTCAACGGTTTCCAGTGCTTGGTCTTTCAAACTTGAAGGAACTCCCAATTCTGATAATGCTCGTTCGAGTTCCTGCTCCTGAGACAATAATTGGTTAATAGTTTCTCTGATGTGTAAGTGTTCATCATCAATACTAAAGAAGCTAGACCAAACATCATCTAGCGCCTCGTCAGATACGTCATAGCTTAAGGACGTGTAAATAGCATTGAGGTAATTAAGGAATTCACCTGCATAGTAATCGCTGATATACCCATGCATAAGAATCGGAGTCATGAAACGTTTCCCGCGGTCAACTGGAGGAAGTTGAAAATTGTAACGTGATAAGGTGCGTAAAAATAACTGCCCTAAGAACTGGCTGTGTCGCGTGTCTGGCTCGATATTCAGACGCGTAAAGATTGGGTCCCATAGATTGCCTTCTTTGTAATGATATACTGTACACCAAACGAGGAAGAGAGAGGTGCAAAGCGGATACTCTACTCTCATGCGATCTCGTCTACCGGTTCTTATGAGTTTACCAAGGAGTTCACCCAGTTCGTCCACTTCATCACGAGACACTAGAATATCTGCCATAATCTTCGGAGCATGCGCGTCAATCTCATCCCGGAAACGCTGCTCAAATGTGTCAAGTTTCGTTTGTTCCAACTTTGTTAGCGCCACTACTTAACACCTCAAACCAGAGTTAATTAGTCATGGAGGAATCATCAGACTTCCCTAGGAGGGTCTGAGCAATTCTTCGCAAGGATTTCTTGATTCCAGAAACATTAACGAGAACTTCATCGCGACGCTTGAGTTCTGCTTGCAGCTGAGAAACTTCAGTCTCATACTGATCTCTCTGACTAGAGATAATGCTTATTTCACGCTGATAGCGCTCTCTTTCAGCCGCCAGCTTTGTTTGAAGCTCTTCTAACTGCCGTCTAATATATTGCATCTCGCGTTCTTGGACCCGACTTTCTTCCTCAGCTTTCATGAGCAAAGACTGATGTGTCTTTAACTGTGCCGTAAGTGTTTCCACCATATTTTCAAGTTCGGCTGCTGACATGGCATATTCCAATAATCCTTTTAAGCTCTCTATTCGAGCGAGAGTTTCTTCTGTAAGGACATTTATAAGCCAGCGGACATCCTCCAGCATTTCTTCTAGTTCAGAAGGACGCTCTTGAATGCCACCGTCGTTCCTGCGGGTCAAGTTATTTCACTCCCATGGATGTTGTATTTTTGTAAACACTTCTTCATGTGTCGTGTTTTCCCTTTCTCTTAAAGCCTAGCTACACTCAGTGGGCAGTTTTTGTAAGAATGATTTGACGGCATTATCTATTTGGGCACACGAATGAAATAGAAAAGCGTGTCCAACATTTCGGACACGCTTTTCTTAAGTTGGTGAGGCT
>CALKAR010000003.1 GCA_937988745.1 uncultured Peptococcaceae bacterium | reverse complement strand
TCACGGGAGGACAACCGAATGGATCACGCGGGTGCTAACCGGGTACGCAAAGAAGATCCTCGCAAAGAAGGCGAGGAGACTAGAAGAGAGCGACGGGCAGGAGTGATGAGCCCGTCGCTCTCTTATTAAGTAGTAGGCAGCCCGCACATCGCCCTCCTTACAGGTACCGTTTGAACAGTTCCAGAACGTAAGTCTTCTTGCCCTTCTCGTCCTTGTGAAGATAGAGCGAAACCGGACCGAGGTTCCACAGCTTTACTGCTCCGAGAAAGGGGGCGTGTCCTTGACGGTCAGCTTGAACTCGGTCTTGCCGTTGCCGAGCGCGTTGTACTGAACGTCCACAGGGGGCTGCTCCTTGTACGTCTTCCGCAGGCCCTCCAGGAATCCAGTTAGGAACTTATCGATAGCCCGGTCAATGGCCTCGCCCTTGGTGAACCGGCCCAGCCAGTAGCCAGCTCGTTCACCGTTGGTCAAGAGCCATGTACTCACAGCTGCGGCACCGACGATTGCCGCTAGAATGACCTCCAGCCAGTCAGACGAGAGGATCGCTTGCAGGATTGCCTCCATACCGTCTCACCCTTTCACGAAGATCAGCCTTGGGGCCGCAGGGAACCTGATAAGCTCCTTGCCCTTAGCCCACGAAGGCGGGTTCTTCTCAAGCCGCACGTCAAAGTAGTGGTACACACCGGGAAGCGGGTTGTCGCTTTCGGGAGCGTCCATCACCTCGTCCGCGATTCGGATCGCCTCGAACCAAGCGGCGTCGTCCTCTGGACCACCAGAGAGCGGGTCGGCCAGCTTGGGTCGGTTCGGGTCGTTCGGCAGCCAGGCAGAGAACTGAGCGCGCTGTGTGGTCACGGAGTAGTAGGTATCCGGCCACCGCTTGTCGTTGACACGGTTACGAATCACCCAGGCCACAAGGCGCATACCTTCCGAGCCCTCACCGCGCGCTTCGGCCCATATTGTCTTGGCAAGATACATCAGCTCAGTGATTTTCTGCGGGTCTACCTGTACTCTGACAAGCACCTACTGACCACCTCGCAGCCATGCCAACACAGCACCGAGCATGGCAATTACTGCCATGAGAGCATTCCACTTATTCGAGCGGGAGAGGTTCCTGTCTTCTTCCAGATCGCTGATCCGGTTTTCATGGTCTTGTGCCTTGAGCTTGTGGGCGTCTGTGCGAACTTCGATCTGGTCGAATCGCTTGTTGATGTCCGCTCGGAGGCTCGTAATCTCACCTCGGATTGCTTCAAGGTCCTTACGAAGCCACTCTCCGTTTGCCACTTGCACCACAGCCCCTTCCTACGATAAACTGCGTAAATGGGGAGGTGTTACGTGTGATCGAGTATTTTCCGAGCATAGGCGATTGGCTTATCAGCCTCCTTCCGTACCCGATTCAGCTTGTATGGGCTGCCGGTGCTTTGGTCGCTACCGCAGGCTTTGTCGTCTGGCTGCTCATTGAAGGTATCCCCAACATTATCAAAGAGTTGTTTTCACGGCCTCGCTGGTGAGCTTGTCACCCCGAGTTGCGTAATCAGTGTCAGGTAATCGACCTGCGCCTGCTCCAACATCCTCTGGTAGAACGCTACCAGTGCCTCATCGCCTGCCATCTGTGCCTGGACCATGCGGGACTGGGCGATGCTCATGCGCTCTATAGCATCCTGCAATGCGTTGGCGAGATCTTCTGGATAACTCCGGTCATAGAACCGCAAGCCAGCGTGCTCCAGCGCTCGTTCAGCTATGCTTTTCTGCGGGAGGAGCGGGTTAAAGCGCGGGGCAGTGATCCTGCTGATCGTCTGGAGAGGCGGGAAGATCGAGAACAACGCCTCAGCCTGTGGTTCAGGCAGTGTAACGCCGGGAAGCACCGTAACCCCGCGAGTCTTGTCAAGCTCCCGTGCGGAGTAAACATCTATCCCATTCCAAGCGGCAATTGCGCTTAGCAGCGGGTTGGCCGACAGAAAGTAGGCCGTTGGGTGCTGGGCCATTTCGATCAAGTCCACAAGTGGGATACCACGCATGGACATAAATCTGGCCGTGCCACCCTCCATGCCCACCTGCGGATAGACGCCTTCTTGCATCCACTCCGGCTTCGCCTCGCCAGGAAGCAGAACATCTTGGGTGGACTGCAAGGCGTTGTACACTTTCGGCAGCACCGCCTGCCGACCTGGCGTGGTGATAAGGGCTTCAACCTGCAACGGAATGTTCT
>CALKAR010000002.1 GCA_937988745.1 uncultured Peptococcaceae bacterium | reverse complement strand
ATATTTTTTATTATCCAAAACCTTAGGTGACTTCATATAATCAATCCTCCGACACCCTAATCTATCTACCTCTCTATTCGCTGGCTTTTTTCTTAGTCTTACGTCTATCTGCAGGTTTTTCTGCATCTTTGGGTATGACCCAAACATCACTGAGTTTAAAGGCTCCTGGTATCCTGCCTTCCTCACAAAGTATCTGAACTCTCCGTCTTGATATATCCCACTTCTCAGCTACTTCCTTTGCTGATAAATAATCCATAATAAACACCCCCTTCTTAGAAGGCCATGGGTTCATTATATTCCAACACGCGAACAATCACAAGTATTATCTACCTTTTAATTCCAGATGTCACTTTTCGCTTTAAGGCGTTTGTTGTCAAATTTAAAGCGACTCAGTATTCATGAGTACCTCTAACCCTACAACTGTACGTGTATTCTAGCGGAATTCTAGCCCTTCATTCTGCTAATCATTTGCTAATGAACTCGCCAAAAACAAGAATAATTGAACGGACTGGGCAACACGCTAAAAAAGAGAAGTGCCAGCTAGATGAACATACTGACACTTGGTAGTACTACGTGAGAAACGCCCTCTCTAATCCCACCTTCGGCACCATAAAGAATTTAACCCCAGTTTAGCTGGGGTTTTGTTTATTTTCGAGGAAAGTTGCCCATCAATTGCCCATCAGCAAGTTGTGGAAGCTTATGTGTACCAAAGCTATCGCCAATACGATCTATGTTCGAGTCTTTTCTTATCCGCATCCTTCTCATGCGCTCTTCTTCCAAAAAACTCATCCTCTTTGGCAATTGTGGGATCATACCAGTCAGCCTTAGCTTTAGCCCACTCTATCCATTCGATCGTTTTGTCATCATGGTTTCCTGCCTGTTCAAGAACAGCGATATAACTTCGGATCTTAGATGCGATATCATAATCCTCAGCAAGATTCACAAGAGCAAGTGTCCTGTCAACTTCACAATTATAGCGTTCCCGACGTTCTTCGTTTTAGCGTATTTCCTCTTGGTGCCTACGTTCTGCTTCTTCATGAGCTTCACAGGCTTTTTTAATACTCTCAGACGCTTCATACAATTCAATCATAATATCACCAAGACGATCTTCTAAAACATATGACTGGCAATCACGGAAAGTCTTCTTGTTGTTGATCACTACCCTTAGTCCACCGTTAAAGATATAATCGTACTTACGCATATGTGGTTTGGAAGCCCATGAATATCGCTTTCGATCTTCTTCATACTGGAGAAGCTTAATATTTTCTTCTTTGGTAGGAACATGCGGAATCCTATCCTTGAATTCCGAGAAAGAGAGCGTCACCGTTTCCCCGTTTACAAAAAAGTTAAGATTGTCTGTCAACGAACACCCATTTTCTGCGTTACGTTATCATTTTTGGGAAGTGGTTTGATGCTAACTGGTTTGCCAGCACGTAGTTTTGCCCAATATCCTCTAGAGGGTTTCGAAATATCCAATGCCTTACATACCTTATGTATGGCAACATCCGAAACTTGATATCGCTTCGCAATCTCAGTTATCGGAGCTTCCCACACTTCCTTATAAAGCGTTTCACGTTCGTACACATTATGGTCTGCCCGAATGAAGTGTATGTTTCAGGTTCCTGAACCACATTCTTCTCACAAATTACGCTTATTACAGTATCGGTGATCTGGGGAGCAACTGTATCATCCGATAGTGGTGTACCTTCAGACGCCAGTTGGGAATCAGATACGACATTCTTTGAGAGAGATTCATCATCTTCTGTTTTTCCCTGAAAGCGCAGAAAAGTTCTAAAGAGGGAAATAACAGCGTCACCAGGTTCGGCATCCCCTACACTTAGCTCTAATTCTTTTTGCTTGATCCTGTGTTCACTAAGCAAGTATTGCTCTTCCTCGGCCACTTATAGGTATTCCTAAGACCGGCTGCGGACCAGCTTTCAGTATAGTCTGTTTTACGGACACCGTGTTCCTCGGGCCGGGACTTTGCTCGTCGCGCTGCCTTCAGATTTCACCTTGCGGTGGCCACCCTTGCGCTTGGCTAATGGTAATGGTTGACAAATGCTAGCCCCCCGTAGCGGACTTTCACCGCCAAATTACGCGCCATGCGTGGCGCACAAGAGGAAAGGCCCGGCGGATAATCCCGCCAGGCCTCAATAGGTCTTAAGCAACTGGTACATAAGATAATACGGTTAATCTACCTTGACAAACTCAAACCAATTTAGATTAAAGTTGTTGGTATTAGCCTTAATTTTGATGGTGACTGTACCTTCACTTAATGCAAATGTGTTTTGGTCCTTCATTGTCCGCCAATTCTGCCAGCCACCTGTGTTCCCCAAACGAAGCGTAGTTAACAAGACTTCCCCTTCATGGGTAAGTTCAATGACCTCCAATTCGCGCCCCGGTTCAATTGAGGCATAGCGGACATTAATACGGTATTGGGCAGTTTCTTCAACATGGAGCTTATAGATCAAATAATCCCCAGGATCAATATAACCCACATTTTCCCCGCCGCCAATATCCCTGGTTTTCTCTAACTGAATACCCCGCATCTCAACATAACTGGAAACAGGCACCTGATCCGCAGCCGCAGGATACTGTCCTGTGGTGAAAGTAAATGCTGTGGGTAATGATTCTTTACCTGCGAGATCCACCGCAACAACCTCGAGTGTGTATTCTGTGAAGGGTGTAAGGTCTTTAAAAACATAAGAATTTCCCGGAATTTCCCGGAGTTCCTCACCGTTTAGTTTCAGCCTGTAATGACTAATTCCCAGATCATCAATGGATTTTTTCCAAAAAATACTGGTATGTGCGGGATTATCACTGAGCAACCTATATCCTGTTACATCACTTGGCCTTTCCCGATCTAAAG
>CALKAR010000001.1 GCA_937988745.1 uncultured Peptococcaceae bacterium | reverse complement strand
GCCAAACGAACTCGGAGATAGCTGGTTCTCCTCGAAATAGCTTTAGGGCTAGCCTCATAGAAATATTACAGGAGGTAGAGCACTGACTGGTCGCGGGGCATTTAATGCTACCAACACCTATCAAACTCCGAATACCTGATAATAGATTCATGGGAGTCAGAATATGTGGGATAAGCTTCATATTCGAGAGGGAAACAACCCAGACCACCAGCTAAGGTCCCAAAATTATGTTAAGTGGAGAAGGAAGTGATTCTACTTAGACAGCCAGGATGTTGGCTTAGAAGCAGCCATGCATTTAAAGAGTGCGTAATAGCTCACTGGTCAAGTGGGATTGCGCCGAAGATAAACGGGGCTAAACATAATACCGACGCTGTGGAATGATCAAAGCAAAAAGTAAGTGATTGAGTTAAGAGAACTGATTGGAGATATCGAGAAAAGAGAAATATTAAAACAAATTTCTATACGACCGAAAAGAGGAAGTAAAAACTAAATTAACTAAGTTAATAAAGTGGGAAAAAAATAATATTTCAATTTAACCGAAAAGAGACAAACAGTTTATAGAATTCAATTGTTTACTTAATGCTTTGATAATTGGTAGAGGAGCATTGTGTATACGTAGAAGCAGAAGGGGTAACCCCCTGTGGAGAGTACACAAGAGAGAATGCTGGCATGAGTAGCGAGAAGGCGAGTGAGAATCTCGCCCGTCGAAAGCCGAAGGATTCCTGAGGAAGGCTCGTCCACTCAGGGTAAGTCGGGACCTAAGCTAAGGCCTAAAGGCGTAGGCGATGGATAACAGGTTGAAATTCCTGTACTATTATTAATCGAAGACGATGTATTGACGCAAAAGGGTGATATGAGCACATGAATGGTAGAATGTGTCCAAGCAAGTAGGTAGAGTATGTAGGCAAATCCGCATACTTGAAGATCTGAGAAGTGATGGGGATCGAAAAAAAAGTAGAGAAGCATAGTAGCCCAAGTTGCCAAGAAAAGATACTAAGGAGATTAAGAATACCCGTACCAAAACCGACACAGGTAGGCAGGAAGAGAATTCTAAGACGCGCGGAAGAACCTTTGTTAAGGAACTCGGCAAAATGACTCCGTAACTTAGGGAGAAGGAGTGCCAGAGAGATCTGGTCGCAGAGAATAGGCCCAAGCGACTGTTTACCAAAAACACAAGTATCTGCTAAATCGAAAGATGAAGTATAGGTGCTGACACCTGCCCGGTGCTGGAAGGTTAAGGCGAAGGCTTAGCGTAAGCGAAGGCTGGAACTTAAGCCCCAGTAAACGGCGGCCGTAACTATAACGGTCCTAAGGTAGCGAAATTCCTTGTCAGGTAAGTTCTGACCCGCACGAAAGGTGTAACGATTTGGGCGCTGTCTCAACAAAGGATCCGGTGAAATTGAATTATCCGTGAAGATGCGGATTACCCACGCTAGGACGGAAAGACCCCATGGAGCTTTACTGTAAGCTGAGATTGTGATTTGAGATTAGATGTACAGAATAAGTGGGAGGCATAGAATTAATTACGTCAGTAGTTAAGGAGCCGGCTTTGGGATACCACTCTTCTAATTTTAGATTTCTAACCAATAGCAATGAATCTTGTTATGGGACACTGTCAGCTGGGCAGTTTGACTGGGGCGGTCGCCTCCGAAAGAGTAACGGAGGCGTTCAAAGGTTCGCTCAGGATGAATGGAAACCATCCAAAGAGTATAAAGGCAGAAGCGAGCTTAACTGCGAGAGAAACAGCTCGAGCAGATACGAAAGTAGGACTTAGCGATCCGGTGGCACCGAGTGGAAGGGCCATCGCTCAACGGATAAAAGCTACCCTGGGGATAACAGGCT